>JBFGFY010000166.1:0-7509 GCA_041579355.1 Longimicrobiales bacterium
CGAGCCGGTGCTGTAGCCGTCGGAGAGGCGAACGAAGCCGAACTCGAGGCTCGAGAAGAGCACCAGGTCTTCCCCGAGCCGGGAGAGGTGCACGCCGATCATCGCGCCCGCGTAGGTCAGGTCGCAGATCCAGTCGCGGTCCGAGACGGCGTCGAGGGAGTTCTCGCTCACACGCGCGAAGCCGAGCTCAGCCCGCAACGCCTCACGGTCGACCGGGAACGGACACCCCGCGATCGCACCCGAGCCGAGTGGGAGGACCGCGGCGGCCCGGCGTGCCTGCTGCACCCGCTCGACGTCGCGCAGGATCGCGAACAGGTGGCTGAGGGCCCAGTGCGCCGCCCGGATGGGCTGGGCCTGCTGCAGGTGCGTGTAGCCCGGCATCACCACGTCCACCCCGCGCTCCGCGAGCGCGTGCAGCGCGCGCGCGAGGCTCACGAGCTCCCGCTGGATCCGGTCGGCGGCGAGCATGCCGAACATGCGGACGCCCGTCGACGACTGATCGTTGCGGGAACGGCCCGTGTGCAGCTTGCCCGCCACAGGGCCAGCCGCCTCGCCGAGCATGCGCTCCACGACCGAGTGGATGTCCTCTTCGGTCGCGCCTGCCAGACCCTCGGCCTCGATGCGTTGCGCCACGGCCTCGAGGCCGGACACGATCGCCTCGCGCTCCGCCGCGGTCAGCACGCCCGCGCCTTCGATGGCCTTGGCCCAGGCGACGCTCGCCTTGACGTCCTCGCGCCAGAGGCGGGCATCCACTCCCAGGCTGTCGTTGAGGGGCACCATCTCGGGGGCCATCGCCCCCTCGAAGCGTCCGCCCCAGAGCGATCCGGAGGTGGTTTCCCGAGCCCCCGAGCCCACGCCGGAGGCGTCGTCGAGGTGCGTCATCGGCAGCGGGTTAGGCTGCCCCCGCCTCGATCACCTCGCGGATGAGCGTCGACACCAGCTCGTCGCTATCGGTCGCCGACCGCTCGACCGCGATGGCCGCCCGGATCGGAAGACCGAAGAGGCGGATGAAGCCGGCCGCGTCCGCCTGGTCGTAGCTCGCGGCGTGGCCGAAGCTCGCCAGATCCTGACGGTAGAGCGACACCGGGCTACGCCGCGAGACGACGGCCGCCGAGCCCTTGTAGAGCTTGAGCCGCACGGAGCCCGTGACGTTCTTCGAGAGCACGTCGGACATGGCCTGGATCGCCTCACGCTCGGGGGTCCACCAGCGCCCCTCGTACAGCATGTCGGCCCAGCGCTGCGCCATCTGGTCCTTGAGCCCCTCGATGCGCCGGTCGATCGTGATGGACTCGAGGTCCTTGATCGCGGCGTGCAGCAGCGTGCCGCCGGGCGTCTCGTAGACGCCCCGCGACTTCATCCCGACGAGCCGGTTCTCGACCACGTCGGCGCGACCGACCCCGTGGCGCGAGCCGATCTCGTTGAGCGTCTTGAGGAGCATGACGCCGTTGAGCGGCTGGCCGTCGAGCGACACCGGGATGCCCCCCTCGAAGCCGATCTCGACGTACTCCGGCTTGTCGGGCGCCCGCTCGGGAGAGACGGTCCAGCGGTACATCGACTCCTCCGGCTCGAACGCGGGGTCCTCGAGCGGACCGCCCTCGTGCGAGATGTGCCAGAGGTTCTCGTCCCGCGAGTAGAGCTTCGTCTCGTCCACCCCGTGCAGGGGGATGTCGCGGGCCCGCGCGTACGCGAGCGCGTCTTCCCTGGAGCGAATCGACCACTCGCGCCACGGTACGATCACCTTCAGGTCGGGAGCGAGCGCCGCGTAGGCCAGCTCGAAGCGGACCTGATCGTTCCCCTTCCCCGTGCAGCCGTGTGCCAGCGCGTCGGCGCCCACCTCCAAAGCGACCTCGACCTGTCGCTTCGCGAGCAGGGGCCGCGCGATCGCGGTCCCGAGCAGGTACTTGCGGCCGTAGACGGCGCCGATCTTCAGCGTCGGCCAGACGAAGTCCTGGACGAACTCGGCGCGCAGGTCTTCCCCGTAGAGGGCGGAAGCGCCGGTCGCGAGGGCCTTCTCCTCGAGCCCCTCGAGCCCGCCCGGCTGGCCGACGTCGCCGGCCATGCACACGACCTCGGCGTCGTAGTTCTCCTTGAGCCAAGGCACGATGACGGAGGTGTCGAGCCCTCCAGAATAGCCGAGGACGACCTTCATGGACATCCACTCCGTGCGCACAGGGCGCTGTTGTGAAAAAGGGCCCGGGGGCCAGAGGTCCAAAACGCTTCCCGCCAAAGCGAGTGGGGGGCTAGGCCCCAAACCTCTGCCCCCGGTCCCCAATATCAGGTCCGTGGTGCGTGTTGGTATAAATATGCATCTGGGATGTATGCGTCAACCCCCCCGTTTCGGGCGGGTTGCCCAAGGTCCCACAGGCGGCCCGGGCGAAAGGGCCCGGGGGCCGGGCTGTATATTTCTCAACCCGGTCAGGGCCCCTCTTCCACTCCCGCCATGCGCTGGATACGCGCTCGCAGCTCGGGAAGCTGCGCAGGTTCCCGCAGGATGATGAGGATGGTGTCGTCACCCGCCAGCGTCCCGACGACCTCCGGCCACTCCTCCCAGTCGATCGCCGCCGCGACCGTCTGCGCCGCACCCTTCATCGTGTGCACGACGAGCAGGCGATCGACACCGTCCACGCTGTGGTAGAGGGTCGGAAGGAGCGACTCGAGCGGCGGCGTGTTCTCCCATTCGTCGGGCAGCGAGTAGTAGCCGACTCCGTCGGCCCCGGGGATCTTCACCAGGCGGAGCTCACGGATGTCGCGCGACAGGGTGGCCTGCGTGACCTCCGTACCTTTCTCGAGGAGGATTTCGCGCAGGCCCTCCTGACTCGTGACTCGGTGCTCCTTGAGCACGTCCAGGATGAGGCCGTGCCGCTCGCGTTTGCTCACGCGACCATCCTTCGGACCAGGTCCTTCACCCGCTCCGGCTCGAAGCCCACGCTCCGCTCGATCTCCTCCCCGTCCGAGAAGGCGATGAGCGTGGGGATGCTCCGGATCCCGTACCGCATGGCCACGTCGGGTGCGTGGTCGGTGTCGACCTTGGCCACCAGCAGCTTGCCCACGTGCTCGTTCGCGAGCTGGTCGAGCAGCGGCGCGACGAAGCGACAAGGAGCGCACCAATCCGCGTAGAAGTCCACCAACACGGGGGCGTCCGCACCGAGCACGGTGTTGTCGAAGTCGTCCTGGGAGACCTTGACGGGCCGGTCGAGCAGGATGGGCTTCTGGCACTCACCGCAGGTCGGGCGGTCCGCCGCCCGGGCGAGGTTCACTCGGTTGAGCTTCAGGCAGAAGCCGCAGCGGATGGTGACGGGGGTCTGCGCCTCGGCGACTGGCACGTTCCAACCTCTTTGCTGGGGTGCGGTACGCTTCTCCGGAGGATGGCTACCCGCCTCAGCGCCCGGGTTCCCGCCGGGAGGCCCGGGCGGCGCGACACCGCCCGGGCCCGTCGACTGGAACGGGAAGTCGACTAGAAGAGGTCGTAGCGCACGGAGAGGAGGCCCATGCGCCGCACGGCCGGCACGCCCACGAAGGAGCGGTGCGCGGTGTTCAGGAGGTTGTTGACCACCATCCGGACCGTCGCGTCGGTGCCAGGCACCCGGTAGCTGAAGTTCACGTCTACGATCGCTTCGGCCTCCACGCAGCCCTCGTCCGCAGCCGACGGCGTGATCCCCTCGACGCAGTCGAGCCCGAGGAAGCCGGCCGACTGCGCGGGGAACTCGCTGTTGAAGCGCACGCGGGCCTGACCGGTGAACCCGGCTCGCAGGTCTCGGTACGCGAGCCCGAGCGAGCCCTTGTGCTTGGCCGCGTTGAGCGCGATCGGATCCCCGTCGTCGATCTCGAAGTAGTCGTCGCTCACCCAGGAGTAAGACCCCGACACGGTCCAGTTGTCCGTGAGGAACCACTCGAGCGCAAGGTCGCCGCCCCAGAGATCGATGTCACCCACGTTGCGATAGCTCACGATCAGCTCCGGCCTCTGGCTCCCGCGGACTTCACTCGAGGCCACGACGCCGAGGGGGATCTGCGCGAGCAGCGGCGCGAGCTGGGCCGCGTTCGCCGGACCCAAGAACCCAGCCAGGTAGGCGGCGAGCTGCTGACCGTTCATGGTGAGCAACGGCGTCTGGATGAGGAGCGGGGAAACGAAGTCGTTCTTCTTCATCCAGTAGACGTCGGCCGACAGGCTCACGCGGTTCTGGATCAGCCCGGTCCACCCGAGCTCGACCGACTCCGTGTAGCTCTCCTGGATCGGCGTGATCGGGGGCAGCGACGCACCGATCAACGGCTGCAGCGTCGACGCCTGCGGGTCGAAGAGCATCCACGAGACCTGCGCGCTGGTAGGCGCAGGCACGGAGCTCAGCGCGGCGGGAGCACCCTGCGCCTGCGCGATCGCGACCAAGCAGGGCCAGAGCGCCGACGCGTCGGGCGCGGGCATGAGCGGCGAGCCGCCCACACACGGGGTGCGGATCTGAGTCGCGCCCTGCGGCTGCAAGGACCATCCATTCTGGCCGCTCCCATAGGCGCGGAGCCCGTATCCCAGAGGTCCGATCGCAGGCGCCAGCCCCGCCGAGATGTCGAGGAAGTAGTTGAGACTCGTCGGTGTGGAGAACGCGCGGTTGTAGGACAGGCGCACGCTGTGCTGGGGCACGGGCTGGAAGACGAGCGCGGCGCGCGGCGACCACACCGGATCTTCGAGTAGGGAGTGGTCATCCATGCGGCCGGCGAGCACCAGGTCGAGCTGCTCGGTGAGCGCGGTCTTCGACTGCAAGTAGATGCCCCACTCGTCGATGTTGTCCTCGTTCTCGTAGACGCCGTTGATCGTTCCCCGCGTCTCGGGCCGGGTGCCGAAGTAGTCGAAGCCGTACGTGAAGTCCTGACGGCCGTCGGCGATCGCGAATCCGTGCTGGACCTGCCCGACCCAGAGCCTGGACTCGTCGACCAGGGGCATTCCGTCCTGCAGCAGGTAGGTGTCGCCCGCGTCGCTCGTGTTCAGATAGCCCTGCACGAAGAGGCGCCCCTTGTTGAAGCGGGTCTGCCAGAACTCGTACACCCAGTTGCCCGCCTGGCCGGCCCCAAGGCCGGTCAGCTCGATGCCGGTCGCGTCCGTGCGACCGTACGTCGCCACCACGGTCCCGTCGTCTGCGAAGCGGTAGTCGGCGCGGACCTCGCCGCTCCAGCGCTCGACCTCGAAGTCACGGATGCCCACGCGGTCGCAGACCACGCCGGCCTCCGTGGCCGAGAGGCCGCGGATCGTCTTGTCCGCGATGCAGAGCGGCCGGGTCGTCAGGCTCGCGGCCTGCAGGCGAGCGGCCTCCTCGGTGGGATCGAGGTACGGCCACTCGTACCCGCGCAGGTACTGCCCGGACACCTTGATGCCGAACCGGTCGTCGAAGGACCACGCCGACCGGAACGAGCCCTGGAAGAGCGACTCGCCGTCGGGCGGGAACGGGACGCCCTGCGTGAAGCCGCGCGTGCGGAGCCCCGACCCGAGCGTGACCGACGTGCCGGGCGCGTCGATCGGGGACTTCGTGAGCACGTGCACGACACCGTTCGCCGTGTTCGGACCGTACAGTGCGGAGCCCGGGCCGAGCACCACCTCCATACGCTCCACGTCCTCCTGCGTCGAAGGAATGAAGTGCATGAGGTTCACGCGCAGGGACGGCACGCTCGCGAGCCGGTGATCCGTGAGCATGTGCAGCGCGCCGGAGAAGATGTTGTTGAAGCCGCGCACGACCACGTTCGTCGCCTGGAGCCCGTGTGTGATCACGTCGACACCCGGCGCGGTGCGCAGATGGTCGACCAGGGAGGGTGCCGGCCGCTCTTCCACCTCGAGCGAGGTGATGTTGTAGGTGGTCGCGACCGTCTCGGTCTGGCGCTCGGGCGTGCCGCGGCTGGCGCTCACCACGATCGCGTCGAGCTCCTCGGCGCGTGTGGGCAGGACGATGTCCCGCGTCGTCGTCTGACCCGCGACGACGCCCACACCGACGACCCGCAGCTGCCGAGACCCGATGCTCGTCACGATCAGGTCGTACGTGCCCGCCGCGACGGAGGCACGGTACTGACCCTGGTCGTTGGTCAGCACGGAGGTGGCGCCGACGATGTCGATCTGCGCCGCCTGCACGGGGGCGCCCGCTTCGGTCGTCACCCGACCGACGAGGGTGCCCTGCTGGGCTCGGAGGGGCGTGACGGCAATAGCCGCCAAGAAGAGAACCGCCGTGAGGCGCTGCGTGAGTCCGTAACGCATCATCATGATAGCCTCCCGTTCCTGTGCGATGTGGGGAGCTGGGGTCAAGGTAGAAAGACGCTCTCGGCCCCCGCAAAGGTTCGTGCGACGTACCGCGCCCGGGCTCGCCGCGTGCCGCTTTTCGGCGCCCGTACGCAGCTCCCGCGGCCCCTTCCCTACGTCGCCTGGCGGTGGCGGGGCGCTCCCGGGAGCGACATGATCAGCCGCATGTGCCGTCTGGTCGCCTACCTCGGGGAGCCGATCGCGCCCGCGCACCTCGTCTTCGACGGGGCGCACTCCCTGTACGAGCAGGCCTGGGCGCCACGAGAGCTCCTGTCCGGAACCGTCAACGCGGACGGGTACGGCGTCGTCTGGTACGCCCGCGGTCGCCCGGCGCGCGTCGCCGAGGCACGGCCGATTTGGTACGACGACGACCTCCGCGGTACGCTGTCGGCGGTCGAGTCGACGTGCGTCGTGGCCGCGCTCCGGAACGGCACGCCCGGGCTGCCCGTCGACCGCGCGGGGCTCCTGCCCCTCGTGTTCGACCGCTGGTGCTTCGTGCTGAACGGCTTCGTGCCGGAGTTCCGTACGCGGCACATGCGCGCGCTGCGCGCCGCGCTTCCGGACGAGCTCTACGCCGAGCTGCGTGGAGCTTCCGACGCCGAGACGCTCTTCCTCCTCGCCGTCGCGGCGCTGAGTGAGGGCGCGACGATGCCCGAGGCGCTCGAGCGGGTCGTCGCGGCGGTCAAGGAGCGGGTCGGCAAGGCCGAGGCCCAGCTCAACATGGTCCTCAGCGACGGCGAGCGCCTCGCGGCGGCACGCTCGAGCACCGTGCTGGTGACCAATTCGCTCTACCTCGCTAAGAGACCGCCCTTCGCGCCGGACGGGATCGCGCTCGCCTCCGAGACGCCCGAGGAGAGCGCGTGCTGGGAGGCCGTCGACGGGCACTCCTGGGTCGAGGTCGGCGCGGACGGCACCGTCCGCAGCGATCTGCTCCTCTAGCCGGCCGCGGGCCCGGGTGGGGCGCGCGAGTCCCATGGAACACCCTCCGGAAGTCCGTTCGGGACGCGTGGACTCCGGAAGCTAAGCCGGTCTGCGAGGAAGATCCCGTCGGGGATCTTCCCCCGCGGAGGGTCGGGGAAAGCCGCGCCCGTCAGGCATTCGCGGGTGCTCGGCGCCTCGGGCGGGCGGGGGCGGCGGAGCGCCCCTGCCCTGCAGCCCTACCCGTCCAACGGCGACGCCGTCGCGCTCACCGTGCACTCGGCATTGGGCGGGCCGGGGTTCAGCTGCACTTGGGGCGGGCC
>JBFGFY010000167.1:0-7373 GCA_041579355.1 Longimicrobiales bacterium
GCCCTCGCCGCCCTCCTCCTCGTGCTCCCGGCCGCGGCGCTCGCGCAGACGTCGGGGCCGAGCCCGTACCGATTGGTCGACGACTGGGCGAAGCTCCCGGACGGGCGTCGCATGGGGGCCGTCGGCAAGGTCACGATGGACCCGGACGGGCAACACCTCTGGGCCGTGATCCGCTGCGACGCGCTCGGGTTCGACGTAACCCCGAGCCGCTTCGGCAACGAGTGCGTCGACTCGGACCTGGATCCCATCGTCAAGTTCGACCTGGACGGCAACGTGGTGGAGAGCTTCGGCAGCGGGCTCTTCATCTGGCCGCACGGCATGGACGTGGGCCCCGACGGGAGCGTCTGGGTGACCGACGCGGTGTCCGACAACAACATCCCCGCCGGTGACCGGCGGGGTCACCTGGTCTACAAGTTCAGCCCGACAGGACAGGTCCTGCTCCGGCTCGGCACACCCGGCCGCTCGGGCAGCGGCACCGACAGCTTCACCGCCCCGTCCGACGTGGTCGTGGCACCGAACGGCGACGTCTTCATCGCCGACGGCCACAACGACAACGGCAACAACCGCGTCATGAAGTTCACGGGCGACGGCCGGTTCATCATGCAGTGGGGCAAGACCGGTTACGGGCCGGGCGAGTTCCGGGCTCTGCACGCGATCGACATGGATGCGCGCGGCCGGGTCTTCGTCGGCGACCGTAGCAACAACCGCGTACAGATCTTCGACCAGAACGGGAACCACCTGGCCACATGGACCCAGTTCGGGCGGCCGAGCGGGATCGCCTTCGACGATCGCGGGCAGATCTACGTCGCCGACTCCGAGTCGGACAACATCCAGAACCCGGGCTGGGAGATGGGCATCCGCATCGGCAACGCGGAGACCGGCTGGGTCACCGACTTCATACTCTACCCGTGGGGCGACCCCGCGGTGGTGCGCGGCAACGGCGCCGAGTTCGTGGCCGTCGACCCGCAGGGCAACATCTACGGGGGAGAGCCCGTGCCGCGAAACCTCCAGAAGTACGTCCGGGTGCGGTGAGCCGGGCCTCAGCCCGGCCTCACCTCCGCGAGACCGCCATCAACCCCGAGCGTCTGCCCCGTGGTCCACGAGGCCTCCGCGGACAGGAGCCAGCGGATCGCGGAGGCGACGTCCACGCCCCGCCCCAGCCGACCGAGCGCGTGCATCGCCTCGGAGGTGGCGCGTGAGGCTTCGCTGGACGTGATACGTGCGGTCAAGGATGTCTCGACCAAGCCCGGAGCGACGGCGTTGACCCGGACGCCTGCGCGGCCGTACGTGGCGGCCGCCGACCGAACGAGTGCATCGACACCGCCCTTGGCCGCCGCGATCGCCTCGTGATTCGGGAGTCCGATGGAGGCGGCAGCGGTCGACACGAGGACGATGCTACCGTGTCCCTGCTTGACCATCGGCCTCGAGGCCGCCCGGACCACGGCGAAGGCGCTCGTTAGGTTCGTGTGAAGCGTGTCCAGCCACTCCTCGTAGCGCGTCAGGTGGGCCGGCTTGAGCAGGAGGCTTCCGACACAGCTCGCCACGCCATCGAGGGAGCCGAGCTCGTCGATCGCGGCTGCGACGACGCCTTCTACCTGCTCGAAGTCGGTCGCGTCCGCGGAAAGGGCGGGCGCATCGACCTCCTCGGCGAGCGTGGCGAGCCGATCGGTGTCCCGGCCCGAGAGGGCCACACGGTGTCCGTCTGCCGACAACACCCGAGCGAGCTCCGAGCCGATTCCGCCGTAGGCCCCGAACACGAGATAGGTGCTCATGCGCGCCCCGTGGGAGTCCGGGTGTCCTTAGGCGACTTGGCCGACGATCACGACGGCGGAGAGGACGAGCATGGTGAGCGCCGGGGCGGCCTTGACGAGCGGGTCGCGCACGCGGACGTGCGCCGCGATCGCGCCGGTCATGAAGACGGCCATCAAAGCGGCGGCAGGAAGGGTGACAGCCGGCACGACGAGGCCCACCACAAGTAGGCCTGCCAGCCCGAGCTTGGTCGACCCGACGGCGATGCGGGCCCACGAAGGCAGCCCGTAGCGCTCGAACTCCTCCGCGAGGCTGTTGGCGCCCGCAGGACGGAAGGGCGTGGGGCGGCTGCGACGCAGCACCCAGACGTTCACGATCCCGAGCGCGATGATGACCTGACTGACGGCAGCGATGAGGGACATGGGGGATCTCCTTGGTGTGAAGCGGACGAGAACGGAGGGGATGCCGTTACGAGCGAGGGGTGCGTGCGGTCGCCGCAGCGAGCTCCGGGATCGCAGCCGTGACGCTCTTGTGGATCCCGACGGTCATGACACCCGCTGCCGCCGTGTTGGCCAGTAGAATCCAGCCGGCGCCCACCGTCGCCACGAGGCCGGGAACGAACATGTCTGCGGTTGCGACACCGATGCTCAGAGCCGCAAGCAGGAGTCCTGCGAGCAGAACGGGGTGCCGCCGAAGTGTCTCGGAGGCCACGTAAAGGAGCGTCGCCGAGGTGCTGACCGTCAGGAACACGACGAGATGGAATAGACTGTAGAGCGCCACCATCTCCGCGCGGACCGGCGCGGCAGCGGAGAGCTCCCCGAGGAAGACGACGGTGCCGAGCAGGGACGGCGTGAATAGGGCGTTTCCTCGGAAGGCATCGACACCGAGGAAGAGCAGCGCGATCGCGGCGCTCGCGTAGGCACCGGAGATGAGCGCCGCGAAGGCGAAGGAATCACGCGGGATTCGAGGGGCCGACGTCTGCATGTCTGAGCCTTTGTCTAAGTTTATCTAGACATAACTTAGACAATATCTGGACACGGGTCAACACGACGGGCCGGGGCACCAACCTCTCATGGGGGAGAGCCCGTGCCGCGGAACCTCCAGAAGTACGTGCGGGTGCGGTAGCGCCCCGTCTCAGGCCACGGCACCCTCTGCGGGGACGGCAGGCCCTAGGTCGCGCTCGGCCCACCATTGCCGAGCCACGTCGGTCGACCACATGCGGCCGAGCGCGATGGCGCGCAGCCGGGCCGAGAGCTCTTCCGCAGAGGCTGGCCGTCCGGCCGGGTCCTTCCGGAGGCAGCTCAGGATCAGGTCGTCGAGCTCGCGTGGTACATCGACGGTCGCCGCCTTGGAGGGCGGTTGCGGATCCGACTGCACGTGGTGCACGAGCATGAGCATGGGCGACGAGGCCTGGAAGACCGTACTTCCCGTGAGCAGCCAATAGGCCACGCACCCGAGGGAGTAGAGATCGCTCCGGTGGTCCACCTCGTCCCCCTCCCCCGCCAGACTCTCCGGTGATCCGTATGCGGGGGTTCCCGCGAAGCCGCCCGCCTCGGTGAGCTTCACGTCGCGACGGGCTCGCTCACCCGAGTGCTTCACCAGGCCGAAGTCGAGCACCTTCACGAAGTCGACGTCCTGGCCGTAGTGGCACAGGAAGATGTTCGCCGGCTTGATGTCCCGGTGCACGAGGCCTCGTGCGTGCGCCTCGGCCAGCGAGTGGCACACCTGCAGGAGGATGTGCACGACCCGCTCCGGCGGCATGGGGCCGTGGCGGCTCACGAGCTGCTCGAGATCCAAGCCGTCGAGCAGCTCCATGACATAGTAGAAGCGACCGTCCTCGGTGATGCCGTAGTCGTAGACCTCCACGGTGTGCGGCGAGCGGAGCTGCGCGGTGGCCTGCACCTCTCGCTCGAGCCTCTGCTGCTCGGACCCCGTGCCGCCCGCGCTCCTTCCGGGGTTCGTGCTGAGGAGCTTGATGGCAGCCGGCCGGGCGAGCATCCGGTGGTTGGCCTTCCAGACCTCCCCCATCCCCCCCTCACCCAGCTTTTCCACCAGCTCGTAGCTGCCCATGCGCCGAGCGTTGTCGAGGTCCGTCCCCAGGTTGAAGACCACTCGCGAGCCAAGGGCCGCGATGCCGACGCAGATGTAGTTGGCGACAAACATCGGCGTCATGTTGCCGAGGGGTGCCGCGCCCGTGGCCTGCCCGATCGCATACAACACGGGTGTGGTCGTGGCCGCGGCGATGGAGGCAACCAGCACCTTGGCCGTCGTGCTGGGGACGATCAGCGGGAAGAAGACGATCCACACGGCGACCCACGAGATCCCCGACATGATCGTGCCTTCCGGCCACAGCCCCCACAGGAGGTGCTGGTCGATTCCGGCGGCCGCGATCACCCCGTAGACGAGGCCCAGATCGAGCAGCCGCTCGTCGGACACCGGCCGGCTGCGGACCAGGAAGAAGAACGCGACCGACACCGCGATGAACGCCAGCGCGAGAAAGTCCGGCGTCTCAGGGAAGCCGCCGGACGCTCCTGCCGGGTTGCTGTCGCTGAGCCGGAACGAAGCGTACGCGAGCGGATAGGCGGCCGCGTACGTCAGCGCGACCATTCCGAGCCGACGACCCGCCTTCTCGATCAGGTCGGGGGGAAGTGTAGCGGGTGCGCCCCGGCGCGGGCGCTCTTTACCGCACCAGACGAGCTTGCGGCTGGCCGTCTGCTCGTCGTGCGTCAGTACGGGTACCCCGGCCACCTCGGCTGCCCCGGCGCCCAGTCGGGCAGCGGGGCCCACGCGTCACGGTTCGGCATCACCACGAGCGGCAAGGTCTTCTCGTTCATGACCTCGTCCTCGGCGATGATGTCGTTCCAGTAGAGGAGCAGCGCCGTGAGCGCGTAGACCTCGTCGGGCTCGAGCGTGCCCTCGCGGTTCATGGGCATGCCGCGGTTGATGTAGTCCCACACGACCGGCGCGTACGGCGCCCGGATCGCCAGGATGCGCCCGAGGTTCCAAGGGTGCGTGCCCTCGGGTCGGTCCTGCTTCACCAACCGGGGTGCGCGACCCTCGGTGCCTTCGGCCCCGTGACAGCGCCGACACTGGAGCCGATAGACGCGTGCGCCTTCCACGGCCGTCCCCTGCCCCGGCGGCAGCTCCGCGCCCGTGATCGGGTGGATCGAGATGTCCCACTCCTGCACCAGCTCTGCGGGCGGCGCGCTTCCGAGCCCGTACTTGGGCGACTGCGCGTCGACGGTGCTCGCGCCGCCCAGCAGGAACCCCGCCAGCAGCGGACCCGCGATGAGATTACGCGATCGCATTGTGCACGCTCCCGTCGCGCTCGACCCTCCATGGCTGGACCGAGTTGTCCTGCCCCTTCACGCTGAAGGGCTGTCCCTCGGGGATCCCCCAGTGCTCACGCACCTCCTCGCGGGTCGGCTGCACCTGGCCGATCTCGTCCGTGCAGCGGGACATGAGCACCGCCTGGGAGCCGTCCCACGTCCAGTTGAAGCTGAACGCGGTGTGCGCCATCGGCTGCGGCGTGCCGCGAATGTCGGCGTCGAACCAGGTCCGCCCGCCGTCGACGGATACTTCCACCCTCGCGACGCGACCGCCGCCCGACCACGCCAGCCCGCGCACCTCGTAGAAGCCGCGCTCGGGAAGGTGCTGCCCACCGGAGGGGAAGGTGATCACCGACTTGGGCCCGATCTGGTAGCTGAGCGCGGCGTCGTCGGCGTCGCGGCGCAGGTGGCCGTAGTCGTTGTACGTCATGTAGAACTGGTCGACGACCTTGATGCGCCGGAGCCATTTCACGGAGAGGATGCCCTCGAAGCCGGGCACCACGATGCGGAGCGGGAAGCCCTGCTGGGGACGGAGCGGCTCACCGTTCATGCCGTAGGCGACGATGATGTCGTCCATCGCCTTCTCGATGGGGAGGCTCGAGGTGCCTTTCACCTCCTCGACGCCCTCGGCGATGATCCACTTGCCGCCCTCCTGCACTCCGGCCTCCTCGAGCAGGGTGCGCAGGAGCACGCCCGTCCACTCGGCGCAGCTCGTCATGCCGTGCGACTCGATGAGCGTACGACGGCTCGCGCTCGAGCGGTTGCCTGCGCACTCGATGAAGTGGAGGCGCGTCACGGAGGGGAAGCGCTTGAGCTCGTCCATCGTGTAGATGAGCTCACGATCCACCATGCCGTGGATCAGCAGCCGATGCTCCTTCGGATCGATGTGCGGCACGAAGCTGCCGCGGGTGGTGCCGAAGTAGTGGAGCGACGACGGCGTGATCGCACCGACCTGCTCGTGCAGCGGGCTGCCGATGTGGAAGACGAGCCCGAACTCGTCCGGCGACGGCCGGCCGTTGACCGGCTCCCGTACCGAGGTCACGTAGGGCGAACGCTTCCCGTATGCGACCAGCTCCGGGCTCGAGTAGTCGTCGAGCTCCTGCGCCTGCTCCGCCGACTGGGCGGCCACACCGTCGTCACCGAAGGCGGGTCCGCCGAGGGTCAGCCCTCCGGCCAGCGCCGCGCCACGCTTGAGGAAAGCTCTCCGATCCGGTCGATCCGCAGCCATGGGTCTCTCCCTGCGAGGTGAGGTCTACCCGGCACCCAGTTCTGCCGGCCAAAATACGTGCCGGCGTGCGATTTCGCGAAAGGTGCGCGCCGGCGTCAGGACTCGAGCAGCCGCGAGACGGCCATACGCATGGCCGGGGGGGCGAAGTAGCCCACCACGCGGTGCCGTACGACACCCTCGCGATCGATGATGAACGTGGTGGGGATGCCGGGGATGCCCCCGAAAGCGCGCCGCTGCGCCGAGGTCGCCCGACCCACCGGATAGGAGATGTCGCGCTCTTCGAGGAAGTCCCGGATCACCCGCTCGGAGCCTACGTCCGTGGCGAGCCCGACGACCCGGACGCCCTCGGCGGCCCGGTCGTCGTGCAGGCTCTGGAGCGACGGCATCTCGGCCCGGCACGGGAGGCACCAGGTCGCCCAGAAGTTCAGCACGACCACGTCACCGCGGAGGTCGGCCGAGGTGAACGTTTCCCCGTCGAGCGTCACGAACGCGAGGTCGGGCACGCTGCCGAGCGTGGGCCCGATCCCGGTCAGCGCCCCAACCTGCGGGGCCAGGCGGTACGCGACGAAGACAAGCAGGACGACGAGCACGCCCCGCTCGACCCACTCGAGCGTGGTCTTCCAGCGGGGCGCGGTCACGTCGTCTGTTTGGGGGGCTACCGCAGGTTCGAGTAGTCGGTCGCGCTCATCCAGTACGCCTGGATCGTGAGCGAGACGTCGTACTTCTGGCGCAGGGCGGCCCAGGCCGGATCGGCGGCGAACGCCGCCCACACCTGGTCGCGGTGGGCACGGTCGCGGTAGGCGAGCATCCAGACGAGCGTGTTGGGGTCGTCGAGGCGCTGCCACACGGCGACGACGTCGGCGCCGTGCTTCTCGAAGATCGCGACCTCTTCCTCACGGAAGCGCTGATGGAGCGCGTTGATGTCGCCGCGCTCGTTCGTCGCCGTGTACATGCGCAGCTCGAAGCAGCGC
Organism: Longimicrobiales bacterium; assembly: GCA_041579355.1. GTDB lineage: Bacteria > Gemmatimonadota > Gemmatimonadetes > Longimicrobiales > Gaopeijiaceae > UBA2982. The sequence goes on from JBFGFY010000167.1 coordinate 7,278, forward strand.
GCGTCGGCACCCACGTTGCGCGAGAGCTCGGATGACAGCTGGCCGGCGGGCCCGCACGCCTCCGGTGGCCGCTGCGCTTCGGCGGTCGCGCTGAAC
>JBFGFY010000168.1:0-7360 GCA_041579355.1 Longimicrobiales bacterium
CCACCCGGTAGCAGATTGACTTCGATCACGGTTCGGCCGTCCTGGTCTTATTTAGACGCGTAGCGCGAGCCCGAGTGGCAACAGAAGCATCGGAGCGGCCTCGTCGATCGAGATCTCGGCCGCGGCGTTCGGCTGCACCGGCACCCTCTCGAACGAGTTCACGAGCTCCGTGGGAACACCCATGCGACGCCCGAGCGTCTCGGCCATGCCCGGCACGCGGGCCCCGCCGCCGCTCAGGAAGATCCTGCCGACCGAGTCCCCGCTGTCGCGGGTCATGAGGAACGCGCTGGCCCGCTCGATGCCGACCGCGATCTCGTCCGCGGACGACTCGACGAAGCTCGCGAGGTCGTGCACGGTCTCGCGCGCCTGGACCACGTCCTCGGCCTGCTCCGCGGTGAGGCCGCGCTCGCGCTGGAGGTCCTCGCGGATCCTGCGTGAGCCGAAGGGGATGTCGCGCGTGATGATCGGGATCCCGTTCTCGAGGATGTTCACGTTCGTGGTCTCGTGACCCACGTTCACGAGGCCCAGGATGCCGTCCTGCGAGTCGGGGTAGTTGTGCTCGAAGGCGTTGTGGAGCGCGAAGGCGTCCACGTCGATGATCACGGGGTTGACGCCCGCGTCCTGGAGGAGGCCGACCTTGTTGTCGACCAGCTCGCGCTTGGCCGCCACGAGGAGGACCTGCATCTGGAGCCCGTCCCCGTTCGGGTCGAGGATCTGGAAGTCGAGCTCGACGCTCTTGATGTCGAACGGGACGTGCTGCTCGGCCTCCCAGCGGATCACCTCACGAGCGTCGGCCTCCTTCATCCGATCCATCTCGATCTTCTTGATGATCACGTCGTGCCCGCCGATGGCCGTCACGACCTCGGCCCCCTTCATCCCGATGTCCTGGAAGAGGCCCGCCACGGCTTCCGAGACCAGGCCGTAGTCCATGATCTCACCTTCGACGATGGCGTCGGGCGCCAGGGGCCTCATCGCGACCCGGACCACCTCGGGCTGGTCGCCCGAATGGTCGACTTCCACGACCTTCACGAACCCGGACCCGATGTCGAGGCCGATCGAGGTTCGCTTTCGTCCGAAGAGCGCCATTCGCCGCCTTCACCCCGAGGGGGCAAAAACAAATTTTCCTAAGAATGTCCGAGTCAGGTTACCACCGAAAGTCAAGCCTTGTCAAGAATAAAAAGCCGCTCCCGGCGGGCGCAATAATTGGTAAACATTTGGTTATGGTCGGGGCGAAAAAAAAGGCCGGCGGAGCGCTGGGCTCCGCCGGCCTCGACGAACCGCCTCAGTTCACGACGGCGGTCATGTCGACCCAACTGCGCTCCCGCAGGGGCCTGGCCCTGGAGAGGTTCGCGTTGTTGAGCACGGAGCGGGTGACCGCACAGCGCGAGTAGATGATCTGGCCGCCACCGGTGGCGGTCTGGTCCAAGAGGAGGTCGTTACCGGCCAGCACGGCACCGGTGATCGTCGCGCCCCCCGCGCCGGTCGCGAAGGCCCCCTGCGTGATGATGATGCCGAAGAACCGGTAGCCGCCACGAACCATGAGGTCACCCTCGACGAGCAGGATCCCCTGCCCGTACCCGTTCGACTGGATGGTCACGTTCCCGCCGTGATAGATGAGCGGGAAGTACGCGCCGCAGGGTGACGTCGGGATCGTCGGCTCGCCCCAGTTCAGGAGCACGGACTCGTCGCACACACCTCCCGTCACCACGGGAGCCGTGTTGTTGACCTGGTTGATGCCCGTGATGACCTTGCCCTCGATCTGCGCCAGCGCCACCAGCTCGGCCCACGTCAGGTTGCCGAAGTTGGTGAACGTGGAGGAGACGATCGTGGGGTCCTGGACGGTCGGGGGGTTTCCGGTCACGGTGCCCGCGCCCTGAGTCGTGACCGTGCCGCCCGTGTTCGTGACGACGCCGGCCATGTTGTTCGTCGGCAGGGTCGTGCAGTACGGACCCCAGGTGGGCGGGGTGGTGTTGGTGCCGGTGATCGCGGAGGTTCCCTTCACCTGCACGTTGCCCCGCGTCGTCAGCGCGCCGGGCGGGTTGATGTTGGCGTAGAGCATACGCGCCACGATGCCGATCGTGCGGCGCGACCCCGCCCATAGGGCGCCGCCCTCGGTCACCTGGCCCGTCGACGTGATGCGGTACACGTAGTTGTTCGCGTTCACGACGCTCACGCGCCAGTTGCCGCCGGGACCGGCTCCGTTGATGATCGCGCTGTCCCAGGGGGTGATGAGGCCGAGCTGGTAGCCGTTCCAGTTGGCCATGACCTCGTTGGCGCCCACCTGGGCGAGGTTCACCGCGAGGTTCGCGTTGTGGCTCGCGACGCCGATCCGCAGCTCCTGGCGCGCCATGAAGAACCCGGACGTGACCAGGATCCCTATGATGACCAGGGCCCCGATCGCCGCCGGCAGCGCGAAGCCGTGTCGATTGTCGGTTCTCATCTCTATGTAACTCCTCGAATGCGGGCTCACGCCGCACTCAGTTACGGGCATACACCCACGCGAAGAGCGAATCCGTCACGGGCTGACCCAGCGAGTTCAGCACACCCCGGGAGCCACTCCGGATTCGCACTCCGATCTGGCGCACCGCGGTCGGGGTCGTCGTCGCGGCGTTGAGCGAGTCGCGGTAGACGAACTCGAGGCCGGTGGTCGGGCGCAGCGGCCCCGCTACGGGGATCCAGGCGCCCGTGCCCTCGCGGCGACCCAGGTAGGGGGCCCCGTTGAAGGTGATGAGGCGGAAGCTGAAGGGGACGTAGCTCCGCACCGGCGAACCGAGCGTGACCGAGTCGGTCGCGAAGTTGAAGAGCCCGCCCTGCCCCTGGAACGTCAGCTGCGTCGCGGGGGTCGTCCCGTTCGTCGGGCACACCGTCGCGGTGTTGACCGCGGTCACGCGTGCGCGGATCCAGTGGTCGTCATTCTCCGTGGTCACCCTGTTGTCCGACCAGATGAAGACGGAGTCGTTGACCGCGAAGCGCGTGAAGGGGCCCTGGAGCGCGTTCATCACGAAGAACTGCGGCTGCGGGCTGAAGATCGTTCCGCAGATGATCGAGAACTTGCGCATGAGGCGCACGCGGACCGAGTCCGTGCTCATCATGAGGATGTCCCCGCCCTCGGGGCTCACCTCGCGCAGCTCGTTGGTCAGCACTTCGACTGCCGTGCGGGTGCTCTGCTGCCCGTTGATCAGCACGGACTGCGCCGTGTACGTGCGCTGATTCGTCATCAACACCTGGAGCGCCGCCATGAGGACCAGCGATCCGAGCACCGCCACCACGATCAGCTCGACCATCGTGAAGCCTGCGTCGCGTCGCGTCATTTTCTGAGAAGCCGGAAGGTGAACGTATCGACGCGTTGTGGGTTGTTCGTCGGCATGACCCCACGGCTCATCCCCGGGCCCGTCGTCACCACCGTCACGATCTTGTTTTGCGACCCCGCGTTGACGGCCTGCCAGCGGATCGCGAACACGCCGACCGAGTCGGTCCCGGTCGTCACGTTGTTGTACGGCATCGCCTGCAGCCGGTCGAAGATGGTCTGGAAGGCCACGGCCCGCTCGGTCATGAGGTCGCCGAGCGTGATCTGGCGCACGAGGTACGCGGTGGTGCCGGCGAGGCCGAGCACCCCCACGGCGAGCACGATGATCGCCACGATGACCTCGACCATCGAGAAGCCCGCTCGCGAGCGGTTCCGGACCTGCTCCCCGCGTGGGAGCTCGGACGCCGTGCTCACATGCCCACCAGTTGCCCCATGGGCAGGATCGTGACCGTGCTCGAGTCGGCGTTCATCCAGAACTCCAGGTTGATGGGGCTGGAGCTCGTCGCGGCGAACGCATACGCCGAGCAGTTCGGGTCCGCGTAGCCGCGCGGTGTCATGCACATGAGAAAGGTGGACGGAGTTGCACGGAGGTCCACGTTCATCTGGGAGCGGAAGCGTGTGATGTCCGTGATCTGGCCGTTGCTGAAGATGAAGGCCGAGTCGCCGACCGTGTCGACGAAGAAGAGCACCGTCTCCCCCATCTCGATCGCCCGGGAGCGCGCCCGCTGATGCAGCGTCGCGTACATGGTCTTCGCGCTGCGCGCCGCCATGCGCGCCTGCGCGTTCTGGAAGCTCTGGAGCGCGACCATGGTCAGGATACTGCCAATGAGGATCACGAAGACCATCTCGATCAACGTGAAGCCAGCCGTAAGTCGCCTCATGAGCAGTGCCGCCTTGGGGTGCGTGCCAAAGGTCCTTTCCCCGGAGGACCAAGTTCCGTGCCAGGCCGCGCCTCAATATCGACAAGGAAATCCCCGACTGCAAACGGTTCTTTTTCGCACTTTTTTCCTCGCGGGGGCAAACAGTTCGGCCGTCCAGGTCCGCGGAGCGGCGCGGATCCGCCGAGGGGCGGGGGCTCCCGGGGGCTCGGAGTATCTTTTTCTTTCCGCCGCCCGGGCCTATCCTCTCGCGGCCGCAGCCGTGGCCCGGCGGCCGCCCGAAGTCACGCCCACGGCACCACCCCGGCACGGGAGCGGAGTTGAGCAAGCAGCGGACCCTGCAGGCCGCCTTCGTCCTCTCGGGCATCGCCGGGCTGGTCTACGAGGTCCTCTGGAGCCGCTACCTGGGGCTCTACGTCGGCCACAGCGCCTACGCCCAGGTCCTGGTGCTGGCCGTCTATCTCGGCGGGATGGCGCTGGGCTCCTTCGTCGTAGCCGACCTCTCCAAGCGGGTCGCGCGCCCGTTCTTCGGCTACGCGATGGTGGAGGTCGGTCTGGCGGTCTTCGGGCTCGCCTTCCACCCCCTTTTCACCGCCCTCACCGACTTCAGCTACCAGGTCGTCTTCCCCGCGATCGGCAGCGCCGCGCTCGTCGGCTCCGCGCGCTGGGCCCTAGCCGGCATTCTGATCCTCCCCCAGGCGATGCTCCTCGGAGCGACCTTCCCCCTCATGGCAGCCGGGCTGGTTCGGCTCGACGTCGCCCACCCCGGGCGCGGCGTCGCACGGGTCTACCTGCTGAACACGCTCGGCGGCGCGACGGGCGTGCTGCTCGCGGGCTTCTGGATGATCGGCGCGCTCGGCTACGCCGGAACGAGCGTCGCCGCGGCGCTGCTGAACCTCCTCGCGGCGGGCCTCGCGCTGGCCGCCGGCCGCGCCCTGGAGACCCCCGTGCCGAGCGCGCCCTTCGAGAAGGCTCACGCTCCGGAGGAGGAGATCTCGGGGTGGGCCACGCGCGGTCGCGGCCTCCTCGCCGTCCTCCTGACCGTGAGCTTCGGGACGGCGCTCGCCTCCTTCGTGTACGAGATCGGCTGGATCCGAATGCTCTCGCTGGTGCTCGGGAGCGCCACGCACGCGTTCGAGCTCATGCTGTCGGCGTTCATACTCGGGCTCGCGGTCGGGGCCTGGCTGGTGGAGGACCGGGCCGACCGCACGCGCAACCCGCTGGCGCTGCTCGGGGGGATCCAGGTGTTGATGGGCCTGGCGGCCGTCGCTTCGATCCCGCTCTTCTATTGGGTCTCCTTCGACGTCGTGGCCAGAATGGTCCAGGAGCTGCCGGGTGAGCCCCGGGGCTACGCCCTCTTCAACCTCGGGCGTTACGGGCTCTGTCTCCTCGTGATGCTCCCAGCCACCGTGCTCGCGGGCATGACGCTGCCGGTCCTCACGGGAGCGCTCCTGCGGGCGGGGCACGGGGAGGCCGCCATCGGGCGCGTCTACGGCGTGAACACCATCGGCTCGGTGGTGGGAGCCGGCGTCGCCGGGCTCGTCGCGCTCCCGCTGCTCGGCGTGAAGGGGCTCGTCCTGGCCGGCGCCACGCTGGACATCGCGCTCGGCCTCTGGCTACTCGAGCGCTCGTGGCGGTGGGCGGGGGGCGGGCCCCGGCCCCTCCTCGCAGCGACCCTGGCGAGCGTGCTACTCGTGACCGGTGTTCAAGTCGGCTTCCGCATGAGCGACATCGTGCTGGCGAGCGGGGTCTACCGCTCGGGGCGGGTCCCCGACCCCGACGACTGGCAGCGGCTCTACCACCAGGACGGCCGCACCGCGACGATCTCGGCGTACATCGGCAGCGGGGACGGCATCACCGTCCTGGCCACGAACGGAAAGCCCGACGCCTCCCTCCCGCCCATCTTCCGCGTCGAGGGGCGGGACACGGTGCCCGAGCGCCCCCTGGACGAGGGCGGCGACTTCACGACGCAGGTGCTCGCCCCCATGGTGGCGCTCGCACACCGCACCGACGCTCGCAACATCGCCAACGTCGGCCACGGCTCGGGCATGTCCGCGGCCGCGTTCCTCACGAGCGCGCGACTGGAGCGGCTCGTCACGATCGAGATCGAGCCCCTCGTCGTCGAAGCCTCGGTGGTGTTCCTCCCGGCGAACGATGCGGCCTTCTCCGACCCCCGCTCGAGCTACGTCTTCGACGACGCCAAGTCGTACTTCTCGTACCAGCGCGAGCGCTTCGACATCATCTTCGCCGAGCCGAGCAACCCGTGGGTGAGCGGCACGGCGAGCCTGTTCACGGAGGAATTCTACCGCCGCGTGCGCGACTTCCTGGCGCCGGGCGGTCTGCTCGCGCAGTGGGTTCAGATCTACGAGCTCGACGACGACCTCTTCCTATCGGTCCTCGCCGCGCTCGACACGTCGTTCCCGTCGTACCGGGCCTACCTCGTCGGCGACTCCGACGTGGCGATCGTGGCGAGCGCGGACGGCGACCTCGGGGACCCGGACTGGTCCGTGCTGGAGGCGGAAGGGCTTCTCGCGATGACGGCCGGGATCCCACGCTTCCGCCCTGAGCACGTGCGCACGCTCTTCCTCTTCGACGAGACGACCTTCAGGCCACTTCTCGCGCGCGGCGTACGCGCCAACTCCGACTACGCGCCCATACTCGACGTCGGTGCGGAGCGGGCCCGCTTCGAGCGGCGGACGGCGGAGGGCGTCTTCAGCTTCGCAATCAACGGGCTGCACTTGCAGCATCTGCTCGCGGGCCGAGTGGTGACCCCCGAGCCGTACGTGCTCTTGTCCTCCCGGGGCCTCGCCCCCGCGCTCTACTCGGCGCGCGCTGCCTGGCTCCGATCCGTCTACGACGCGGGAGGCGGCATCGCCCCGGAGGACTTCCCGGAGTGGCAGGCGGAGCTTCTCCACCTCAGCTCGTTCTTGGAGCTGACCAGCGCAGACGCGCCGCCGGACGCCTGGCCGTTCTGGGCGAGCGCCTTCGACCGCGCCGAGGTCGCGCTGCACTTCGGCACGTTCGGGTGGGTCCACGAATCCTTCTACCGCACGGTCTACGACTATCTGGACCGGGTCGGCGCGCCTCCCGAGGCCCGCGCCGCGGTCGAATTCCGGCACGCCGTCTCCCTCGGCGACCTCCCGCGGGCCGCGGCCGCGGCGGACCGCCTCGTCCG
>JBFGFY010000169.1:0-7288 GCA_041579355.1 Longimicrobiales bacterium
CGCAGCCATCCGTGCGGCTGCGTCCCAGAAGACCACCGCGTCCGTGAGCTGCGCCGCTCCACCCTCTCCGTCGAACTGGTGCCGGACCACGCCGACGTCGCCCAGGCGCTCGAGCTCGCCAAAGGGATACGCGATCCCTCCCGTGGGCCCCGCGGGAATCGCGAGCACGCGCTCCTTGGGCGGGCGCCGGGGGTCGATCGGCATCGCGAACAGGAGCCCTTCGTTCGTGGGGCGGTCATATCCGCCGTAGGGGTACAACGTGTAGTCGGGGCCGTACCCGGTCTCAGAGGAGACGACCCTGGTGTTCGGATGAGCCGCGACCCACGCAGCCCAGCGCGACTCGAACGCGGGATACATGGTGAGCTGCCGCCCGTTGAGCGCGCCGCACCGCGCGGCGCGACCCATCTGCGGCCAGAGCGACTCCTGCGAGTTCCTGTCGTACATGATCAGGTTGTTCTGGAACAGCAGGCCGGAGACGCCGAACTCGGCACCACCGGCGGTCGACCGGTCGAAGACCATCGATGAGCCCGTGAGCGGGCAGTGCGTGACCGCAAGCGAGCGTCCGCCGAGATCCAGGTTCACGATCTCGTGATACCAGCCGATGTTGAGCGGCACGGCAATCGCCTCACCGTCGATCAGCAGCCCGATGACCCGGTCCTCGGGGCGCAGGTAGGCCGCCTCGGTGTCGTCCGGCGTCACGAGCGTCGGGTTTGTGAGCGCAGGAATGCCGTCCTTCCCCGGGCCCCCGTTCCGCACCACGCTCGCGAATTCCTCGCACGACGGGTCGGAGAGCTGGACACCCGCCGGACCCACGTCGCCACATGCCCCGGCGCTGAGCAGGAGCGCTCCCGCCAACAGGCCGAATCGGCGTCTCGGTCCGTTCGACATATCGGACATCCTCGGCATACCGTCCATGAAACGCCAATCAACGACGCGACGCCGGAGTTCCTCCCAGGTCGCATTCGTTGCGCCGGTGACTCCCACCTCGTTGGAACCTCGCCTACCGCCCGCCGATTCGCTTCCACGGAACCCGCTCGGACGAGAGCCAGTGCACCGTCGAGGCGGATACCTGGCAACCGAGCGATCGGATACCGCATACCAAGTGGAGGCGACGATGAACGTGGACTTCGGGAAGGCGGTCGTGGCAGGTGTGATCGGCACCGCCGTGATGACCGTGGTGGGGCTCTATGTCGGTCCTCTGATGGGCATGCCGCCCATGAACCCGGCCGAGATGTTGGCCGGCGCGATGGGCGGCAGCATGGCCCTCGGCTGGACGGGCCACTTCACGATCGGGGTGATCCTCGCGATCGGCTACGCGCTGGTGAGCCGGCACCTCCCCGGACCGGCTGCGGTACGCGGAGCCCTCTACGGATTGGCGCCCTTCCTGCTCGCACAGGTCGCGGTGATGCCTTTGATGGGCATGCCCTTCTTCTCCGGGTTCGGCGTGATGGCCGTGGGCAGCCTCATCGGCCATCTGGTGTACGGAGGTGTGGTGGGCGGGATCTACGGAACAGGCGCGGAGCACGGCGCCGCAACGACGATCTGACGGATGAACCATAAGCCGAGTCTTACGGCGGCGAGCGCCACGCTCGGTGTCGCAATGCTCGCCTCGGGGCTGCTCGGGGCGAGCGCCGCCTGCGCGCAGGAGACGTGGAAGACGGACTTCACGCGGGTGACCGTCGACCCGAGCGAGATCGTGTCCGGCGGGCCGCCGAAGGACGGCATCCCTGCGATCGATGAGCCGCGCTTCGTGGACGTGCGGGCGGCGAGCCGCTTCATCGACGGCAACGAGCCGGTCGCTGTCGTACGCGTCAACGGCGAGGTGAAGGCGTATCCGCTGCAGATTCTGATCTGGCACGAGATCGTGAACGACGTCGTCGGTGGAAAGCCCGTATCGATCACCTTCTGCCCGCTCTGTAACACGACGCTCGCCTTCGAGCGCGAGTTCGAGGGCGCCCTGCTCGACTTCGGTACGACCGGGAGGCTTCGCTTCGCGGACCTCATCATGTACGACCGGCAGACCGAGACGTGGTGGCAGCAAGCGACCGGAGAGGGGATCGTCGGCGAGCATGCGGGCAAGCAGCTCACCTTCGTGCCGTCGCCGGTCATGCGGTGGCGCGACGTTCGGGAGCAGCTGCCACGGGCCCGCGTCCTGTCGCGCGAGACCGGCTACCCGTCGTACCGGCCCCGGTACGGGATCAACCCCTACCAGGGCTACGACACCCAGTCCGGCCCGATGTCGTGGACGTTCAAGGCAGACGTCCCCGGGGGGCTCCCCGCGATGGAGCGGGTCGTGGCGCTCAACCACAATGGCGACTCGTGGGCCGTTCCTTTCACGCGCCTGCGGGAGCGGCGCGTGGCACATCTCTCCGTCGGCGGTACCGACGTGGTCGTCTTCTACACGCCGGAGACGGTGAGCGCGCTCGATGCGCAGCAGATCCTCAACGGGCGCGCGGTCGGCTCGTCAGCCGTCTACGAGACGCGGGCCGGCAGCCGGCTCCTGACCTTCGAGCCGCGCACCGAGCATGGCACCTACCGGGACCGGGAGACGGGAAGCGTCTGGAGCTTCACGGGGCAGGCGGTGGAGGGACCGCTGGCGGGCACGCAGCTCACGGAGTTCAACCACGGCAACCACTTCTGGTTCGCCTGGGGCGTGTTCCGGCCCGACACCAAGGTCTGGGAGCGGTAACGGGCGACATCCACTGCCCGAAGACGTGACCGGTCTCCGCTCCTGATGTTCGCGTCGCGCATCCCCATGCACGACACGAATCGCCGCGCATCGGACCGGTTCCAGGAGCGCCCGTGAACCTTTTCGCGCCGGTCCGTATTGTCTGATGCGAAGGCCAGTACGACCGTGTGAGGTGATGCAAGTGTCGCAAACGCTCGAGGAACGGATCAGCCGGGAGCTCGACGAGCTCTACCAGGGTGCGCTCTTCCTCTCGGCAGGCCGGAAGCGCCGGGCGGAGGATCTCACCGTGGAGGCCGTGGGCTGCGCCACCGTGGAGGAGCTGCCGGCTTCGGCCGACTTCCCGCGGTACCTCGGTGCGTGCCTCGTGCGGGCATTCCTGGCGCGAGGCGGCGCGGCAGCGGTGGAGCCACCGCCGGATGCCGACGATCTCACGCACCTCCCGGACGCTCTGGCCGCGTCCCTGGCAAGCATCGGGCCGGGGGAGCTCTACAACGCCTCGGCCAAGGTGCCGCCGCGCGCGCGGGCCACGATCTGGCTCGTGCTTCTGAAGCGTTGGAGTCACGCGGACGCGGCCGGCGCCCTCGGCGTCGAGCGCCAGGAGCTGCGCGACCTGCTGCGCTACCGGCGGGTGCTGTGGAGGGAGTTGGCCGCGAGCGCCCCGGGCAGCGGGGGCGCGGCGGGGGTAGGGAGCTGACCGTGGATTGTCAGAGAGCCCGCGAAGAGCTGTGGCCGCCTGAGCGTCCGAAGCTCATGGCCGGCGAGGTCGCTGCCGCGCAAGCGCACGTGCAGGCGTGTCCCGAGTGCGCGTCGTACTTCGCGCAGGACCGCGCGCTGCTGGAGGTCTACGAGCGGGCGCGCCGTGAGGCCGCGCCGCTCGAGGTGCGCGAGCGGGTGTTCGATGCGCTCGCTCGGGCACGCGTCCCGGTGGTGCGGCCGCCGCGGCGCGCGCGCAGGGCGAAGGCGGCCGCGGTGGTGGCCGGGGTCGCAGCGATCGCGGCACTGATGTCGCTCTACCGCGTGGACGCGCCGAGCGGGCCTGCGCCACTCACGACCTTCGACGATCCCGGAATCTTCGCGGAGGACTACCTTCGCCGCGCGGTGGGGCAGGACCACGTGATCACGTCGGATCCGTCGGAAGTGCGGCGCTTCCTCCAGCGCGAGCTCGGCATGGGTCTCGAGCCCATCGCGCTCGCGGACCTCGCGCTCGAGCGTGCGGAGGTCTGCCTGATCGCAGGCCGGCGAGGAGCCATGATCGTCTACAAGCGCGGTGACGCAACGATCTCCCACTATCTCGTGCCGCGTGACGACGCCCGACCCAGGGCCCCCGCGGTGGCGGAGTACCGGGATGGACCGGGGGGCGGCCGGATGCCGATCGTGATCTGGTCCACGCCACAGGTCGAGCAGGCGCTGCTCGGTGAGGTCGACGAGGCGGAGCTACTCAGGATCGCCGCGCGGGGCGCGACCTAGCGACCGGCCGCCCGGCGAGGCCGCGCGAAGACACCCAGCCGCGCCTCGGGGGCCGCTATTCGCCTACGCGCACCACCATCTTGCCGAGGTTGGCCCCCGTGAAGAGGCCCATGAACGCCTCGGGCGCCTCGTCGATGCCCTCGTAGACCGTCTCCCGGTAGGTCACGCTCCCGTCGGCGAGCCAGGCCGACATGTCGCGCAGGAAATCGTCGCGCATGTGCCGGTAGTGCCGCACGAGGAAGCCCTTGAGGTTGAGGCCCAGACCGATCGCCCTCGGCAGGTTGGTCGGGCCGGGGGTAGGCTCGGTGTCGTTGTACATGGAGATTGCGCCGCATAGCGCGATGCGGCCGAACTCACGCATGCAGCTGAGCGCCGCCTGGAGGTGGTCGCCGCCCACGTTGTCGAAGTAGACGTCGAGCCCCTCGGGCGCGCCCTTCTTGAGCTCGGCGCGGAGGTCCGCGCCGTGGTAGTCGAAGGCGTAGTCGAAGCCCAGCTCGTCCGTTAGCCAAGCCACCTTCTCCGCGCTCCCCGCGCTCCCCACCACCCGGCACCCCTTCACCTTGGCGATCTGGCCGGCGACGCTGCCGACGGCCCCCGCCGCACCCGAGATGAAGACCGTCTCGCCGTCCTGTAGGCTCGCCGCGGCAAGCAGCCCTGTGTACGCGGTCATGCCCGGCATGCCCATGACGCCGAGGTACGCCGAAGGAGGTGCGGCCAGCTCACCGAGACGCTGGAGCCGCTCGCCGGGGGCGCGAAACGCCTCCCGCCACCCGAAGCTGCTCAGCACGTGGTCACCCTCGGCGAGCCCTTCGGCTTTCGACGCAACGACGCGCCCGACGGCCCCGCCCGTCATCGTCGCGCCGAGCTCGTACGGCGGCGCGTACGAGCGCCGGTCGCGCATCAGGCCGCGCATGTACGGATCGACGCTGATGAAGAGGTTCCTCACCAACACCTCTCCGTCGGCGGGCTCGCCCACTTCGACCTCGACGATCTCGAAGTCGTCCCGCGAGGGCATGCCCGGGGGCCTGCTCTTCAATTGGACTTCACGGCTCTTCATTCGCTCTGCTCCCATGGTCCCATGTCAAACACCAATGTACGCCCGTCTCACCTCAGGGTTGTCCATGAGCATGTCCCGCGTGCCTTGGACCACCACCGAACCTTCCTCGATCACGTATCCACGTCCCGCCACCTTGAGCGCTACGTGTGCGTTCTGCTCGGCGAGCAGCACGCTCGTGCCCCGCTGATTGATCTTCTCGATGGACGCGAAGACCTCGTCGACCACGAGCGGCGCGAGCCCGAGCGAGGGCTCGTCGAGCAGCAGGAGCCTCGGACGGGCCATGAGCGCGCGGCCGATCGCGAGCATCTGCTGCTGCCCTCCGCTGAGCGTGCCCGCCGCGTCGTCGCCCTTTTCCCGGAGCACCGGGAAGAGTCCGTAGACCTCTTCGAGCGTCTCCCGGACGCTCTCCGGCTCCTTGCGCCGCACGTAAGCGCCGAGCCGCAGGTTCTTCGCGACCGAGGCCTCGGGAAAGAGGTGCTTCCCTTCCGGCGCCTGCGCGATGCCCTCGGCGACCAGACGATGCGCGGGCAGTCGCGTGACGTCGCGGCCCTCGAGGAGGACCGACCCCTCGGCGGGGGAAACCAGGCCGCTGATCGCGCGAAAGAGAGTGCTCTTGCCTGAACCGTTCGCGCCGAGCAACACCACGATCTCGCCGGCCGTCACGTCGATCGTCACGCCGCGGAGCGCCTCGAAGGTGCCGTAGCGAACGACGAGGTCGCGCACAGCGAGCATGGAGGCCCCCGAGGCCGGCTCAGCCATGCTCGGCCCCCAGGTAGGCGTCGATGACCTTGGGGTCGCCCCGGATCTCGGCGGGCGTGCCCTCCGCGATCTTACGTCCGTAGTTGAGCACCGCGACGTGGTCGGAGAGGTCCATGACCATGCGCATCTTGTGCTCCACGAGGCACACCGTTACGCCGCGCTCCACGACGGAGCGGATGAGTCGGCTCAGGCCGTCGGTCTCGTGCGGATTGATTCCCGCGGCAGGCTCGTCGAGCAGGAGGAGGCGCGGCTCGGTCGCGAGCGCGAGGGCGATCGCAACGCGCTTGCGGGCCTCCTGGGAGATGTTGGCCACCGGCACGTCGGCGAGACCGGCCGTCCCCGTGACCTCCAACGTTTCGAGAGCCCGCTCGCGACTCTCCGCCTCCTCCCGTGCGTGACGTCCCGACCGGAGCACGGCATCGAACACGTTGCTGCGCGTGTGCAGGCGCCGACCCACGACGACGTTGTCGAGCACGGTGGCCTCAGGGAAGAGACGCGTGGTCTGGAAGGTGCGGGCCACACCCAGGCGGGCGACCCGGTGCGCCGGGAGGCCCGTCACGTCCTCGCCGCCGAGCACGATCCGCCCCTCGCTCGGAGCCAGGAAGCCACTCACGAGATTGAAGAACGTCGTCTTGCCGGCTCCGTTCGGCCCGATGATCGCCGTGATCTTACCGGCCGGAACGTCGAGGTCCACCTCGTTCACGGCCTTGAGGCCCCCGAAGCTCTTCCCGAGCTGCTCGACGCGGAGGAGTGGCTGCGACGCGCTCACGGCCTCGAGAGAAGGCGCCGCGCCTGCCCGGCGAGCCCGTGCGGGAAGAAGATGATCACCACGACCAGGATCGGGCCGAGCACCATCATCTGGTACTCGTTGAACGCGGAGAGCGCCTGCATGAGGCCCATCACGAGCAGCGTCCCGACTAGCGGACCGGCCAAAGAGGCCACGCCACCGATCATCAGGTAGACGAGCATCATGAAGGTCATCTGGACGTTCCCCATCGCGGGCCCGATGTAGCCGAGGAAGACCGCGTAGAGGGCACCGCCGAGCCCGGCGAGGGCGGCCGAGATGACGAAAGAGAGCTGGTACGTGCGCCCCGCGTCGATCCCCACTGCACGCGCGAGATCTTCACTGTTCCGCACGGCGAGGAAGGTGCGCCCCACGAGCGAATGCATGAGCGCCCACACGACGTAGATCGTGAAGACGAGGAAGGCGAGCACCAGGTAGTACTGCGCCGTGAGCGTGTCGAAGCGCAGCGGTCCTATCGGGGGGGGCGGCGGGATGCCGATGAGGCCGTCGGTTCCGCCCGTGACCTCCTCCC
>JBFGFY010000170.1:0-7272 GCA_041579355.1 Longimicrobiales bacterium
CGACGCTCCCGCCCCGGAGCCTTACAACCCTCCGGGATGCCTTGACTGTCTATGTATCCGGGCCTAGGCTGGACGATACCAAGACTTTCTAGGCATCCTACGCCCTGTGGCGCTCCACGTCGACATGGGCGGCACCGGAGGCGCACGTGACGGGCTCGAAGACGCTGCTGCACGGCACCCTCGAGGCGCTGGTCCTGAAGACGCTGAGCCACGGCCCCCGGCACGGCTACGCGATCGCCCGCTGGATCGAGGGCCGCAGCGGTGACGCGCTGCAGATCGAGGAGGGCTCGCTCTATCCGGCCCTGTACCGACTGCAGTCGCGCGGCCTGCTGACCTCGGAGTGGGGCACGTCGGAGCTCGGGCGGCGAGCGAAGTTCTACTCCCTCACGCCCAAGGGGCGCGCCCGGCTCGTCGAGGAGGTCGCGGCTTGGAGCGCGTTCTCCTCGGCGGTGTCGGAGGTGCTCGCGGGATGATCTTCCGCGAGCGGGTCGCGCCCGAGCTTCTCCGCTTCGGGCGGCGGGTGCGGGCGTGGATCTTCCGGCCGTCGGCCCGCGAGGAGGTGGAGGACGAGATCGACTTCCACGTCGCCATGCTGGCGCGCGAGTACGTGGAGCGGGGGATGGAGGAGGGGGAGGCCCGGCGGCTCGCCGAGGCCCGCATGGGAGATCTCGAGAGCCTGAGTGACGAGCTCGAGGAGATCGCGGATCGACGCAACCGGAGGAGCGACATGAAGCTCGTGACGGAAGAGGTTCGGCAGGACATCGGTTACGCCTGGCGCCAGCTACTGCGGAATCGGGCGTTCGCGGCTGCGGCCGTGCTCACGCTCGCAGTGGGAATCGGTGCCAACTCGGCCGTGTTCAGCGTGGTCAACGGCGTGCTGCTGGAGCCGCTCCCGTACCGGTCCGCCGACCAGCTCGTGACCGTGAACACCGCGTTCCCGACCATGGGGTTCGACGAGTTCTGGCTGTCGCCCCCGGAGTACCACGAGCTGCGCGAGTGGAACGAGTCGTTCCAGGACCTGGGTGGCTACCGGGTCGGAGCCGTCGCCATCGAGACCACCGACCGGCCCATGCGGGTGCCGAGCGCGACGGCGACGGCGAGCTTCTTCACCACGCTCGGCGTGAGCGCGCGGCTGGGGCGCACGTTCCTGGAGGAGGAGGACCGCATCGGCTCCGAGCCGGTCGTGCTGATCTCGAGCGGGCTCTGGGAGCGCGGCTTCGGGAGCGATCCGGGGGTGCTCGGGTCGACGGTGCGCGTGAATGGGCGCGCCTCCACGATCGTCGGTGTGCTGCCGGAGGGGTTCGACATCGACGACGCGGGGGTCGAGATCTACACGCCTCTGCATCCGCTGAACAACGTCGATCCGAGCGACCACGTGAACCGCCGCGGAAACCACTTCATCAACGTGGTCGCGCGCCTGCGGGACGGGGTGGGCATCGAGCGGGCGCGTCAGGACTTCGAGCGCCTCGAGCAGCGGTGGACGGAGGAGTACGGGGGCACGCACACCATCGACGAGGAGTTCCACCCCATCTTCCTCACGGACCTCCGGGCCCAGCTCCTCGGCGACGTGCGTCCCACCCTCCTCCTCTTGATGGGCGCGGTGAGCTTCGTGCTCCTGATCGCCTGCGCCAACGTGGCCAACCTCCTGCTCGCCCGCTCGGAAGGGCGCTCGGGCGAGATGGCGGTGCGCGTGGCGATGGGCGCCGGACGCGCCCGGCTCACCAGGCAGCTCCTCACGGAGGGCGTGACCCTCGCGATCCTCGGCGGCGGGCTCGGTCTGCTGCTCGCCCACTGGGGGACGAGGCTCCTGCTCGGCGTGAACCCGGACGCTGTGCCGCGGCTCGCCGAGATCGGGCTCGACGGACGTGTGGTGGGCTTCACGGCTGTCGTCGCGGTGGCCACGGGGCTGCTGTTCGGGCTCGCGCCCCTGCTGGGCACGAAGATGTCGCGCGTCGGCGCGACCCTGAAGGAGGGCGGGGCGCGCACGACCCGGGGCACGGTGGGCGCACGCGCGCGTAAGCTGCTCGTGGTCACGGAGGTCGCGCTCGCTGTCGTCTTGCTCGTCGGGTCGGGGCTCATGCTCCGGTCCGTCGTAGAGCTCCAGAGGATCGACCTCGGTGTGGACATCGACAACGTGCTCACCATGAGCCTCTCGCTGCCTGCCGCGGACTACCCGCAGCCGGCGGACGTCGGCGGCTTCTACGCGAGGCTTCTGGAGCGCATCGGGGGGCTCCCGGGCGTCGTGGCCGCATCGGCCACGTCGGGTCTGCCCCCGTCGCAGCAGCTGGCGGCGAACGACACGGACTTCGAAGGCGTGGCTCGCATACCGGACGGCCCGCCGCACAACGTCGACTACTACACGGGGGTCGAGGCGGGATACCTGGAGACCGTCGGGATCGAGGTCCTCGAGGGCCGCGGCTTCGATGGTGCCGACGCGCTCGCCGAAACGCCCGTGCTGCTCGTGAACGAACGGCTCGCGCGCACCTTCTACGGGGACCAGAGTCCCCTGGGACGCAGGATCCGCCCGAGCGGCACCGGAGGCACCTGGTTCACGGTGATCGGCGTGGTCGAGAACGTGCGGCAGGCGGGCGTGCGCGAGCCGCCGAGCACGGAGCTCTTCTTCTACAACCCCCAGGCGGCGCAGCTCGGGGCGAGCCCCTTCCGGAACCTCTCGCTCGTCGTGCGCACCGAACGGAGCCCGCTCGCCCTCGCGGCGACGGTGGAGCGACTGGTCGCCGAGCTCGACCCACGCCTGCCGGTCGCACAGGTGCAGACGCTGGAGCAGAACGTCGCGCGCTCCATGGCCGAGCCGCGCTTCCTGGCGCTCCTGCTCGGTGTCTTCGCCGGAGTGGCCCTACTGCTCGCCGCCGTCGGCACCTACGGTCTCATGGCGCACTCGGTGGCCGAGCGGAACCGGGAGATCGGCATCCGCATGGCGATGGGGGCGGAGCCGTCGAGCGTGCGTGCCCTGGTGCTCCGGCAGGGGGCGGCGCTCGCCGGGATCGGACTGGCGCTCGGTGTGGTCGGCGCCCTGGGCCTGACGCGCTTCCTCGCGAGCCAGCTCTACGAGGTGCAGACGACCGACCCGGGCACGTTCGTCTCCGTGCTCCTCTTCCTGGGCGGGGTCGCGTTGGCGGCGTGTTACGTGCCGGCGCGCCGGGCCACGCGGGTGGATCCGGTGCAGGCGCTGCGGGACGCCTGAGGCGAGCTCAGCCTCCCCGCCGCGGGGGTGCCGGCGACGCCGGCCTCGTGCGCGGCGGGGGGCGGGGCGGAGGGACGGGCTGGCGCGGGGGTGCGTCGCCCGGACGCTGGCGCGCCGGTCGACGGGGCTCCTTGGGGCGTGGCGACCGACGCCCCATCAGCGGCTCATCGCCCAGTAGAGGATGTTGATCGCGACGCCGTAGGCCTGCGGCGAGAAGTTGAAGAAGAAGTCGGGCTCGTCGCCCTCGCGCTCCCAACCGTCGGCGATGTCGGTGTTGTGGCTGATGACCACGAGGAGGCGGCCCTCGTGGTCGAAGATCGCGCGGATGTGGGGCACCGCGGTCTCGAAGCCGAACTCCGACGTGCGGCCGCCGCTGCGCCGCCAGGACTGGATGGACGGGATCTGCGGGATCTCCGCCACCATGTAGTAGGCCGACAGGAGCGGATGCCCCGGCTTGATCTCCACGATCGGGTAGTCCGGGAGGATGAGCCGGATCTCGTCCTGGAAGTACCGCCACGCCTGGTCGCCCCACAGATCGTCGGCCCAGAGGAAGCCGCCCTTCATGAGGTACGTCCGGAGCGCCTCGACCTCCTCCTGGCTGAATCGCACCGACCCCGGATCGGTCATGAAGAGGAAGGGGCACTGGAAGAGGTCCGGGTCCGTCGCGCGCATGGCCGCGATGCCGGGCTCGCCGTTCTTCCAGCGCGCGACGTGGATGGGCGTGAGCTCCTCGAGGCGCGTGAGGAAGTTGCCGTCGGCCGCCGGGTAGTCGGTGCTCCATCCGAGGCCCGAGGGCATGCTGCGCGCCGCGTCGTACCAGAGCCGGCAGAAGACGAAGCCACCGCGCTTCTCGGGGAGGCCCGACCGGATCGGTGACCGGTAGCGACCTTCCTGGGACCGCCAGATCTGGGTAGGCCGGTTCGAGCGCGGAGGGACCTGCGCCGTCGCGAGGGCCGGAAGCGCGAGGAGCGCGAGCGCCGCGAGGACGACGGCGTGCCGCCAGGCCCGGGTGGTCCGGGGGCCGCTGTTCCTCGTCAGGCTCGCCATGACCCGAAAAGAGCCACGCATCGCGCGTCCGAGCAAGATCTTCGGACTGGCGGACGGGGTGGCGCCAAGCGGATGTTGCAGCGTCGCGGAGCGGGAGCTCCGCGGTCGCACGCTTCCCCCCGGAGAGCCATTGGTGACCTCGACGAACGTGGGCGGCCCGACCGCCGTGGCTGAACTACCCTCGCCCGAGAACCTCGCCGAGGACCTGCGTATCATGGACGACGTGGACGCGGCGAAGACGCTCGGAACGCTGCCGGACGCGCTCGTCATCGACGTGCTGCAACGACTGAACCCGGCGGTCGTCGCCGACATCATCCCCGAGATGGAGGACGCTCAGCGCGCCCGGCTCGTCGCCACGGGTCCGCGCTCGGTGACCCGGCAGTGGCAGCTCAATCTCGCGTATCCGGAAGACACGATCGGGCGTCTCATGGAGCCGCCCACGGCGATCTTCCAGCCGGACCAGACGGTCGGCGAAGTGACGGCGCGGGTGCGCGAGCTCGTGAAGAAGATCTTCATCACGTATTGCTTCATCACCGACGAGGACGGCCGGCTGGTGGGGGTCGTGACGTGGCGGGACCTCCTCGTCTCCGATCCGGCCGCTCGCATCCGCGACGTGATGCTCACCGACCCCTTCTACCTGAGGGTCGATCAGGAGCTGGCGGACGCGATGAAGCTGGTCGTGCGCCGTCACTTCCCCGTGTATCCGGTCTGCGACCACGAGGGCCGACTCGTCGGTCTCGTGCGCGGCCAGTCCATGTTCGAGGAGCACACGTTCGAGATCACCGCCCAGCCCGGACAGATGGTCGGTGTCGACAAGGAGGAGCGGCTCACGACACCGGTGGGTCGGAGCCTCAAGCTCCGGCACCCGTGGCTGCAGCTCAACTTGCTCACCGCGTTCGTAGCCGCGGCCGTCGTGGCCGTCTTCCAGGACACGCTCGACCAGATGGTGATCCTGGCGCTCTTCCTCCCGGTGCTCGCCGGTCAGTCGGGCAACACCGGGTGTCAGGCGCTGGCGGTCACGCTGCGTGGTCTCACGCTCGGTGACGTGAAGTCCGGATCCGAGCGCACGCTCGTCACGAAGGAGGCCAAGCTCGGCCTCGCCAACGGCGCGCTCGTCGGGATCACCGCGGGGCTGGGCATGTACGTGCTGGCGAGCGCACAGTCGAACCCGGCGGCGCTCGGGCTCGCGGGTATCGTCGCCCTGGCCATGGTCGGGAGCTGTGTGGTGAGCGGCCTCGCCGGCGCGCTCATCCCCCTAGGCCTCGAGAAGATCGGAGCCGACCCGGCCACGGCCTCCAGCATCTTCCTGACCACCGCGACCGACGTCGCGAGCATGGGTCTCTTCCTGGGGCTCGCGACTCTCTTCCTGATGTAGCCTGCGCGCCGCAGGCCCTACGGCATGCCCCCTGGCGCCGCTCGCCCCACCGGGAGCGGGAAGCGCTCGAACATGGCCGCCACGGCCGCGTCGATCTGCGCCTGCATCGCCCCCGGATCGGCCAGGGCGCTGTCGAAGTCCAGGGTCGCCCAGGCCGACCAGACCAGCTCGTGGGTCTGGGCGTCGACGAGGCCGACGATGAACGTGGCCTCGGGATACTGCACGACCCGCGGCGCGTCCACGTCCTCCGGGGTGAAGCCCGGGTTGGGGTCCCGCTCGAACACCGCGACGTGGTCCTGGATGCTCGTGTGGTGGTGCACCAGGAGCGCCCTCCCCCGCCTCCCCAGCTCGGGGTCGTGCCCTCCCTCCTCCACCAGGGCGATGCCCCGGATGCGCAGCTCCCATTCGATCGCCGCGTGCACGCGGAGCCGGAAGAGGGGATTGTCGTCGAGCCGGGGATCCCCGGTCGGCCGCTCTCCGGGCTCGTCCCAGGAGAAGGACGTGTACTCCTGGAACTCGTGACCGGGCTGGGCGTAGGCGCCGGCCCTGATCGGGACGGAGCAGGCGACCGAGAGAAGGGACGACGCCGAAGCGGCCAACACGACCAGAACCCGCCGGTACGCGCTTCGCATTGTTCTGTCCCTCCCGGGGCCTGCGCGGCCCGACAACCGGAGCCAATGGGTCGGAGAAGCGGCGTCGGACCCCATCATTCTATGTCCCCGCTGCGACGCCGGCACGCCCTGGCTACCCGGTTCCGCCGCCTCTATAATCAGCCGCTTCCTGCCCAAGGATTCGTTGAGCGATCCGCGCGCCCGTCTCTCGGCGTCTCTGGCCGACCGTTACGTCATCGAGCGGCAGCTCGGCGCTGGTGGCATGGCCACGGTCTACCTCGCTCGTGACCCGAGGCACGACCGACTCGTCGCGCTCAAGGTGCTCCGTCCGGAGCTCGCCGCCGTCGTCGGCATCGATCGGTTCCTGTCCGAGATCCGCATCACGGCCGCGCTCCAGCACCCCCATATCCTGCCGGTGTTCGACTCGGGTGAGGCGGACGGGCTCGTCTACTACGCGATGCCCTACCTGAGCGGTGAGACGCTCCAGACGCGACTCGATCGCGAGCACCAGCTGCCCATCGACGAGGCGGTGAGCGTGGCCCGGGCAGTCGCGAGCGCCCTCGACTATGCCCACCGCCACGGCGTGATCCATCGGGACGTGAAGCCGGGGAACGTCCTCTTCCAGGACGGCCAAGCGGTGGTCGCCGACTTCGGGATCGCCCTGGCCGCCACGTCCGCCGCGGGTGAGCGCCTCACAGAAACAGGCTTGTCACTCGGGACGCCCTGCTACATGAGCCCGGAGCAGGCGACTGGAGACCGCCCGGTCGACGCGCGCACGGACGTCTACGCGCTGGGATGTGTGCTCTACGAGATGCTGACGGGCGAGCCCCCACATGCGGGCCGCTCGGCGCAGGCGGTGATCGCGCGCATTCTGACGGAGCGGCCTCGCGAGGTGAGGCAGCTCCGCGAGAACGTGCCGCCGCCGCTCGAGCGGGCGGTGATGAAGGCCCTCGAGAAGCTTCCCGCGGACCGGCACCTCACCGCGGCGAAGTTCGGAGACGCACTGGCCGCCGCAGAGCTCGACGGTCGGGTGACCA
>JBFGFY010000171.1:0-7229 GCA_041579355.1 Longimicrobiales bacterium
ACGTGGATCAGGAAGCCGACGCCCGTGACGACCATCATCATGATCATCGAGAGCTGGTCGAGCTGCAGCGCAGCCTCGACCGTGAACGTTCCCGACGCGATCCAGGTCCAGTAGTGGACGACGACAGGCTCCTCGAGGTGGGCCCCGAGCATCCGCACGAAGTTGACCAGCGTGATCAGGAACGCGACCGCCATCACCCCGGGTCCGATCCAGGTCGGGAGGGTGTGCGTCGACGGCCGCGACCCGGCGTCCCCCAAGTCGAGCTCTCCTCCGGCGCGTACCGCGTCGGCCGACGCGCGCGCGTGCCGAAGCGCCAGGATGCCGTTCAACACGAAGCCGAGGAGCGGGAGCATGACGACGAGCCCGGGGAGGAACGGCTCGAAGTGTCCGGCCTCCGCGGCGGCCTGCGACCCGCCTTGGGCGATCGCGAGCAACGATGGCGTCATGCCCGTCACCACTTGAGCAGGTTGAAGCTGTCCACGTTCACCGTCTCGTAGTGGCGGAAGATCGAGATGATGATCGCGAGGCCCACGGCGGCCTCGGCGGCCGCGACGGTCATCACGAAGAAGACGAAGATCTGGCCGTCGATCCCGAAGAGGTTCGAAAAGGCGACGAACGCCACGTTCACCGCGTTGAGCTGCAGCTCGATGCAGAGGAACATGATGATCGCGTTGCGCCTCACGAGGACGCCGAACGTGCCGATCACGAAGAGGATCGCGCTCAAGACGACGGCCTCGGTGATCAATCGACGCTCCGTTTGGCCAGCACCACGGCGCCGACGATCGCGACCAGGAGCAGGATTCCCGTGATCTCGAAGGGGACCACGTACGTCGTGTAGAGAGGCCGCGCGATCGCGCCCACCGCGCCGTACTCCGCGATGGCCGCCTGGATCTCGGCCGCGCCCACGGCGGGGGCACCGGCGACGTCCCTCCCGAGCTGGACCGCGAGCAGACCCGCCATCGCGCCGGCGACCCCGAACGCCAGGATCGCGAACGCGCCGCCCTTCAGGTCACGCTGATAGTCGTGCCCGAGGTTCAGGAGCATGATCACGAAGAGGAAGAGCACCATGACCGCGCCGGCGTACACGATGATCTGCACGGCGGCCAGGAAGTGCGCCTCCATGAGCACGAAGGTGGCCGCGATCGCGCCCAGCGCCGTGACCGTGAAGAGCAGGCTCCCGACCGGGCTCCGCGAGAGCACGACCCCGATCGAGGCGCCGATCGCGAGCGCGGCGAAGACGTAGAAGAGAACGGTCACCATGCTCCGTTCACTCGCCCCTCGGATCGGCCGGGTCCCACAGGAGCGTCGACGGGTGGTCCTGCTCCATGAGGCGGTCGAGGTCGTAGACGAAGCGCTCGCGAGTGTACTCGGCGTTCTCGAAGTGCCGGCCCACGTGGATCGCCTCGACCGGGCAGACCTCCTGGCACATGCCGCAGAAGATGCAGCGGAACTCGTCGATCTCGTACACGATCGGGTAGCGGTTGCCCTCGTCGTCTTCGCCGCCGACCAGGCGGATGCAGTTGGCCGGGCAGACCGTCGGGCACAGGCCGCAGGCGACGCACTTCGGGCGTCCGTCGGCGTGTGTCTCCATGACGTGCGTGCCGCGCCAGCGAGGGTGCAGCTCCGTCATCTCCTCCGGGTACTGCTGCGTCACCTTCACCGGGTTCACCAGGTGCTTGAAGGTGAGCGCCATGCCCGAGAGCGCCGCCCGGAGGTACGAGGTCGACTCGGGCTCGGGCCGCTGCATCGTTTTGACGGTGATCGGCATGGTCAGCTCCCTACCTCGATGGCGGGCGTGGCGCGCGCTGGGGTCCGAGTCGTCTTGACCTCCACGCGCTGCGCGGGCTGGGCCGCCGCGCCGGTGATCGTCTTGCCGCGGTCGAGCAAGAACACGAAGCCGAGGGTGGCCGCGCCGCTCACCGCGGTGAGCGCGAGGCCGTAGCCGAAGCCGTACGTCATGCCGATCGTGTCGAGCACGAGGATCGTCGCGCCGATGAGCATCACGTACGCGAGCGCCGTCGGGAGCATCACCTTCCAGCCGAGCGCCATCACCTGATCGTAGCGGAAGCGCGGGAGCGTCCAGCGGATCCAGATGTAGAGCAGAAGGAAGAAGAGCGTCTTGGCGGCGAACGCCCCGAAGGTCACGAGGGTCTTCAGCACGCTCGGCGCGGCGAGGATCGCCGAGCCGTCGGCCGCGAAGCCGCTGATCAGCTGGCCCTGGTACCAGAACGCGTCGTCCCACGTCCCGGGAATGTCCCACCCGCCCAGGAAGAGCGTCGCCATGAGCGCGGAGGCGGTCACCATGTGCCCGAACTCCGAGATCATGAAGGCGCTGAACTTCATGGCCGAGTACTCGGTGTGGTACCCGGTGATGAGCTCCGACTCCGCCTCCGGCATGTCGAACGGGAGACGGTTCGTCTCCGCGAACGCCGACACCACGAACAGGAGGAACGCGAGGGAGAGCGGGAACGCGAACCACATCCCGAGCTGCTGCTGCTGCCAGACGATCTCGGTGAGCGTGACGTTGCCCGCGAGCATCAGTACGGCGATGAGCGAGAGGCCGAGCGCGACCTCGTAGCTGACCATCTGCGCGGAGGCGCGAAGGCCGCCGAGGAACGCGTACTTGTTGTTCGAGGCCCACCCGCCGAGCACGACACCGTAGACGGCGAGCGAGCTGAACGCGAGCACGTAGAGGATCCCGATCGGCACGTCCGCGATGATCATGTCGACCACGCCGGCCGGAGTCGGCAGCGGCGCCGCGATCGGGATCACGGCGAACGTCACGAGCGAGGGCACGAGCACCAGTATCGGCGCCAGCACGAAGAAGAAGCGCGAGGCCGTGGCCGGGAGCGTCTCCTCCTTGAGGATGTTCTTGATGCCGTCCGCGATCGGCTGCAGGAGGCCGAACGGCCCGACACGGTTCGGGCCCCTCCGGTCCTGGATCCATGCGGAGACCCTCCGCTCGGCCAGCGTCGCGTACGCGACGACCACCATCACGAGCGTGAAGATGCCCGTCACCTTGGCGGTCATGGCCACGAAGCCCCAGATGCCTGAGATCGGCTCCACGGGCGCTACGCTCCGGAACCGGTGGAGGCGCCCGCGGCGGCCCGCGCGAGCCCGCCGCGCGTGCCGAGGGAGTCGTAGCTGAGCCCCGCGAAGGCCGGCACGGCGTCCGAGAGGCCGGCGAAGGCCTCGGCGGCGCTCCGGGGTGCGTCCTCGCCCGTGAGCTCCGCGACGAGGGCTCCGAGCACCAGCCAGGCCGGGCGCGCCATGCCGGGCGCCCGGAGCGCCGGCCAGAAGCGCTGCACGCGGCCCTCGTGGTTGGTGAAGGTGCCCTCCTGCTCGGCGTGGGTCGTCACGGGGAGCACGAAGTGCGCCCGCTGGGCGGCGGTCGGCCGATGCGGCCCGAGGTAGACGAAGAGGCCCGCGTCCCGGCCGAACGAGTCATCCTGGTCGGCGAGGGCGTCGCCGAGCACGATCACGATGCCGTCGTGCCCCTTCACGCCCTCGAGGCCGCCCTTGGCCTCGTCCGAGCCGACCCGCTTCAGGCCGAGCAGCTCCGCGCCCTGAACGTTCGGCGCGAGGTCGCGGCGGCGGGCCAGCTTGGGGAACCCCTTGAGCACGATCTCGTCCGCGGCGCGCGGAGAGCGGAAGACGGTCTCGCCTCCACCGAGCGCGCCGACGAGCTCGGCCAGGACACCCAGGTCCTCGTTCGAGGCGCGCGCCGACGCAACCGCGCGTACGGAGCGGTTCTTCACGCCCTGCGCCCGCTCGAGCAGCGCCTGGAGCGCCTCCTTCCATGCCGTGGCGCGCGTGGCGCCACCCTCCTGCACCAGCGGCGCCTCGAGGCGGTCGCCCTGGTTCATCCACTCGTAGTCCATACGGCCGTGGTCGCACATCCACCAGCCGTTGACCTCGAGGTTCTCGCGCGGCTTCACACGCTGCACGAGGTTGTCCCGAACGTGTAGGTCGACGTTGCAGCCCTGCGAGCAGCTGGCGCACACCGAGGGGGTGTGCTCGAGGTCCCAGGCGCGCGCCTTGTGCAGGAAGTCCTTCGAGACGAGCGCGCCGACGGGACAGATGTCCACGATATTGCCGTGGAAGTGTGTGCCGTCGAGCCCCTCTTCGAAGAAGGTGTCGATCACGGAGCGGTTGCCGCGCTCGACCACCGTGAGCCGCTCGTCCTGCTCGACCTCGCTCATGAAGCGGACGCAACGCGTGCACATGACGCAGCGGTCGCCGTAGAAGAGGACGTCGCCGCCGAAGTCGTCCCGCCCGAAGACCCGCTTGGGCTCTACGGCTCGTCCGCGGTCGCGGCCCTCGGCGTGCACGTAATCCTACAGGAGGCACTCGCCCGACATGTCGCAGATCGGGCAGTCGAGCGGGTGGTTCACCAGGTAGAACTCGAGCACGCCGCGGCGGTTCGAGAGCGCCTGGTCGGACTCGGTCTTCACCACCTGACCTTCCATGACGCCGGTGACGCACGCGGGCATCGCCTTGGGCGCGCCCTCCACCTCGACGAGGCACATACGGCATTGGGCCGGCGCCGAGAGGCCCGCGTGCCAGCAGTAGTGAGGGATCTCCTTGCCGACCTGCTTCGCCGCCTCGAGGATCGTGGTCCCCTTGGGGACGGTGACCTCTCGGCCGTCGATCGTGAGCTTGACCGTCTCGGCCATCAGGCGACCCCCGCCGTCTGCTGCATCTTGGCCGTGAACTCGCCGCGGAACTTCTGAATCGCGGACTGGACCGGGGCGGCGACCGAGTCCGAGAGCACGCAGATCGTGGTGCCGACCATCTGCTGCGTCATCTCCATGAGTGTGTCTAGGTCGTCCTCGGTCCCGTGGCCGTTCTCGATCCGGCGCAGGATCTGGGCGGTCCATGCCGACCCTTCACGGCACGGCGTGCACTGTCCGCACGACTCGTGGGCATAGAAGTCGACCATCCGGCGCACCTGCTTCACGAGGTCGGTGCTCTCGTCCATGACGATGACCGACGCGCAGCCGAGCATCGTGCCGACCGCCACGCACCCCTCGTAATCGAGCTTGCAGGCACGCGCTTCCGCGGCATTGATGATCGGAACGGAGGAGCCGCCGGGGATCACGGCCTTCAACGGGTGCTCACCGGCCATGCCGCCACAGACGTCGTCGATGAGCTCCGCGAGCGGGAAGCCGAGCGGCAGCTCGTAATTACCGGGCCTCTTCACGTGCCCCGATACGCAGAAGAGCTTGGTGCCCGGGCTCTTCTCGGAGCCCCACTGCCGGTACCACTCCCCACCGTTCTTCACGATGTGCGGGACCGCGCAGAGCGTCTCGACGTTGTTGATCGTCGAGGGCATGCCGAACACGCCGACCGCCGCCGGGAAGGGCGGCTTCACGCGGGGGAGCCCGCGCCGCCCCTCGAGGGAGTTCATGAGGCCGGTCTCTTCGCCGCAGATGTAGGCGCCCGCCCCCTGGTGCACGGTGACGTCGATGTCCTGGCCCGAGCCGAGGATGTCTTTGCCGGCGTACCCCTTGGCGTAGGCATCCTCGACGGCGCGGGCCAGGACTTGGTTCGTCTCGAAGAACTCGCCCCGACAGTAGATGTAGACGTGCTTCGCGCGGATCGCGTAGGCGCCGATGAGGCACCCCTCGATGAGCTGATGGGGATCCCATCGCATGAGCTCGCGGTCCTTGAAGGTGCCCGGCTCGGACTCGTCGGCGTTGCAGAGCAGGTAGTGCGGCTTCGTCGGCTCCTTGGGCATGAACGACCACTTCACGCCCGTCGGGAAGCCGGCCCCACCCCGCCCCCGCAGCCCCGAGGCCTTGACGACGTCGATCACCTCGGCGGGCGCCATCGAGAGCGCCTTCTTGAGTGCCCCGTAGCCGCCCCGCTCGACGTAGGTGTCGAGGCGGCGCTGCATCGGATCGCCGAAGTGCTCGCTGATGACGCGCACCTCACGGTCGGAGACGTAAGGGTAGGCCATCGCCGCTACTCCCCCTTCGCCTTCAGGTGCTCGATGATCTTCGGCACCTCGGTGGGCGTGACGTTCTCGTAGTAGCGCGAGTTGATCTGCACGCAGGTCGGGAATCCGCACGCGGCGAGGCACTCGGCCTCGATCACCGTGAAGTTGCCGTCCTCAGAGGTATCCCCGAGCTCGGTGTCGGTGTAGCGGAGGAACGCCTCGACCACCTCGTCGGCGCCACAGAGGTTGCACGAGATGTTCGTGCACACTTGCACGAGAAAACGCCCCACGGGGCGCTTGTTGTACATCGTGTAGAACGTCGCGACCCCGCGCACGTACGCCGGCGAGAGGTCGAGCAGCTCGGCCACCCTGTCCATAGTCTCGGGTGAGACGTGCCCGCGGATCTCCTGAGCGAGCGAGAGCGCCGGCAGGAGCGCGGCCCGCCGGTTCGGGTAGCGCGTGAGGATCTTGTCGAGCCGCTCCTTGTACTCGCCCTCGAAGAGCGGCGCGTCGGGCTTCTTGTCGGCGAGCATGTAGGGGAGCGTCCCCGCGCCCGAGGCGTGCCCGCCGTGCTTCGGGCGCTTGCCCACGAAGTCGTCGCCCCGCACCTGCGCCTCGGTGAGATCGAATTCCCCGGTATTGCCCGCCCACCCGGGGTTCTTGAACGGCGCTTCACTCACCGGTCGATCTCCCCGAGCACGATGTCGAGGCTCGCGTTGATCATGATGAGGTCCGAAACGAGATGACCTTCGGCGAGCCTGGAGATCGTGGACAGGTTGATGAACGAGGGCGGCCGCACGCGCCAGCGCACCGGCTTCGTGCTCCCCTCCTCCGCCACCACGTACATGCCGAGCTCGCCCTTCGAGCCTTCGACTGCGAAGTAGCAGTCGCCCTCGGGCGCTGGGATGCCTTCGGTGATGATCTTGAAGTGGTGGATCATGCTCTCCATGTCCGACATGCAGTCGGTCTTGGAGGGCAGCGAGATGTTCGGGTCCTCGACGTTGATCGGCCCTCCCGGCAGGCGTGCGATGGCCTGCCAGAGGATCCGCACGCTCTGGCGCATCTCCTCCATTCGGCAGAGGTAGCGGTCGTAGCAGTCGCCGTGCTCGCCGATCGGGACCTCGAAGTCGTACGTCTCGTAGTCGTAGTACGGCTGGTCCTTGCGGACATCGTAGGCCACGCCTGCGGCACGCAGGTTCGGGCCGGTGAGACCGTAGTTGATCGCCTCCTCGGCTCCGATCGCACCCACGCCCTGCGTGCGCCCGATGTGGATCTGGTTCGTGGTGAG
>JBFGFY010000172.1:0-7214 GCA_041579355.1 Longimicrobiales bacterium
GAGACCTGCTCCTGGGAGCGGGGCTGCGTCCGAGCGGGGTCGGCTTCGCCCACGCGCTCCACACGCCCTACTGGGTGCTGCGCTCCGTGGTCGGTCTGCTGCGGGCGGACGAGAACGGCTGGGTGCGCGCCTACCGGCGCTTTCTCATCCAGGCGGCCGGTTCCCGGCTCCTGCGGCGCGCCGAGAGCTTCTTGAACCTCGTGTGTCCCAAGAGTCTGGTCCTCTATACACGGCGGGTGGCCGACGCCTTCCACGCGGAGGCCGCATGAAGAGCCGTCCGTTGCGGGTCTGCTTCGTCGCCTACCGCGGCAACCCTCGCTGCGGCGGCCAGGGGATCTACCTCTGGTTCCTGGCCCGTGAGCTGGCTCGCGCCGGACACCGGATCGACGTGCTGGTGGGTCCTCCCGAGCCGGAGCCGATGCCGTTCGTGCGCGACGTCCGTCTGCTCCCGAACGACCGCTTCTGGGGCAAATGGTTCGGGCGCGATCGGGCGGGCTTCCTTCCCGAGCCCGACCCGCTCCGTGTGTTCGAGCCGCTCCGCTTCTACGAGCTCGCGGCCAGCCGGCTCGGCTTCCTCCCGGAGCCGTTCCTGTTCAGCGTGCGGGCGTTCGGCGAGCTCGCGCGGCGGATCCGGGCAGGCGCGCGCTACGACGTGGTGCACGACGTCCAGTGCCTCGGCTGGGGTCTGCTCGGGGTCCAGGCGCTCGGGATCCCGGTCGTCACGACGGTCCACCACCCCCTCAGCGTGGACCGGCGCGCCTCCTTCCAGCGCGACGCCAACCTGGCCCACGCGATCGGCTCGGCCAAGTTCTATCCCGTCGGCATGCAGGCCTTCGTCGCCCGACGGCTGCGCGCCGTCCTCACCTCGTCACGGGCCAGCGCGAAGCGCATCGAGCACGACTTCGGGGTGCCGCCCGGGCGGATCCGGATGGTCGGGAACGGCGTCGACACCGATCTGTTCCACCCCGACCCTGCCGTCCCCCGCAGCGAAGCCGAGCTCCTGTGCGTCGGGCGCGCCTCGGATCCCAACAAGGGCGTCCTGATCGCGGTCGAGGCGCTCGCCCACCTTCCCGAACGCACACGGCTCACGCTGGTAGACGACGACGACCCCGGCCATCCTGCCCGCAAGCGCGCGCGGGAGCTCGGGCTCGAGGCGCGGATCGAGATCGTGGGGCGGATCCCCACGCACAGGCTGGTCCACCTCTACCGGCGGGCCACCCTGGTGCTGGTCCCATCCCTCTACGAAGGGTTCGGTCTGCCCGCCGCCGAAGCGATGGCCTGCGGCACGCCGGTGGTGGCGAGCGCGGCGGGTGCACTGCCCGAGGTGGTGGACGCGGCAGGGGGCGGAATCCTGGTGACGCCCGGGGACCCCGAGGCGCTGGCCAAGGGCATCCGGATGCTGCTCGAGCAGCCCGAGCAGCGCGCGCGCCTGGCGCAGCGTGCGCGTGCGCGGGTGGAAGCGCTCTACGCCTGGCCGCGGATCGCGGAGGCGACGGTCGAGGTGTACCGGGAGCTCGTGGACTGAAGACGTCTGCGCGGGCGGGGCGGGACGGTGGCACGTCCTGGTGCGTCGCCTTCCACGGGCCGCGCGACCGGCGGCTGGCCCGGACCTTCGTCGACCGCTCGCACCCGCCGCCACGCGCGCTGGCCGGGGTGCACCGACGGCTCCTGCGCCACGTCGACCGAGAAGGGACGCTCCGCTTGGACGCGCGTGCGCTCCCCTGGCTGCTGCCCCTGTTGGAGGAGTGGGGAGCGGATGCGGGCGTGGGTGCGCTCGCGGCGCTCGAGCGAGCGGGCGCCCTGCGGCGCCTCGCGGAGCCCTCGTCCGCGCGGCGCCTTTCGACCGCCCCGGAGACGCCCCTGGTCGGCGTCCGCCGATGCCTGGAGCTCCGGGGCGCGCGGCGCCTCCGGAGCTCCGCGTTGGCCAAGCTCGCAGCCGTCCGTCACTACGCTGTGGGCAGGGGATGCAGACGCCGGACGCTTCTCCGTTACTTTGGAGAGGAAGCCCCGTCCCGCTGCGGGCGCTGTGATCGTTGCGGGACCGACTTCGGCTGAGCAGCAGCAGGATCCCGCCATCCCATGGACCGCTACCTCACACCCGAGCACCTCGAGCTGCGTGAAGGCGTTGCCGCGTTCGCGCGCGAGGCGATCGAGCCCCGGGCTCGCGACCTCGACGAGAGCGGCGATTTCCCGTGGGAGAACGTCGCCCGGCTGGCCGAGCGGGGGCTGCTCGGGGTCCCGGTTCCCGAGGAGCTCGGGGGCATGGGCCGTGACACGGTGGCCTATCTGCTGGTCATCGAGGAGCTCGCCAAGTTCGACGCGAGCCACGCGATCACCGTCTCGGCGCACACCACGCTCGGCACGTCGCCGATCCTCACCTTCGGCACCGACGAGCAGCGCCGCCGCTTCGTGCCCCCGCTCGCTGGCGGCGAGGTGCTCGGCGGCTTCGGCCTCACGGAAGCCGGCGCGGGCTCGGACGCTTCGGGGACGCGTACACGCGCGGAGCGTGTTCCGGGTGGGTACCGGCTGACGGGCTCCAAGGTCTTCATCACGAACGCCGGCGTCGGGGAGATCTTCGTGGTGACGGCGGTCACCGACCCGGAACGGGGCGCACACGGCATCACCAGCTTCATTGTCTGTAAACCGACCGTCGATGGGGCCGCCGCGGACCGCGTGGGCTTCGGCCACCGGGCCGACCTGCCGTTCACGGAGGGCGTCTCGGTCGGGGAGAAGGAAGACAAGATGGGTTGGCGCGCGTCCGACACGCGCGAGCTCATCCTCCAGGATGCCTTCGTGCCCGAAGAGCAGCGCCTGGGAGGGGAGGGTGAGGGGTTCGTCAACTTCATGCGGACGCTCGACGCGGGACGGATCGGGATCGCCGCGCTCTCGCTCGGCTTGGCGGAGGGCGCGCTCGAGGCCGCGCTCGCCTACACGAGCCGCCGCGTGCAGTTCGGGCGACCGGTCTGGGACTTCCAGCAGGTCCAGTTCCGCCTCGCGGACATCGCCACGGAGATCGAGGCGGGCCGCCACCTCACGTACTACGCCGCGTGGCTGAAGGACCGGGGCGAGCCCTACGCCAAGGAAGCCTCCATGGCCAAGCTCTTCTGCTCGGAGCTCGCCATGCGCGCGACCCTGGGGGCGATCCGGGTGATGGGCGGCGCCGGATACACGAACGACTACCCGGTCGAGCGAATGATGCGGGACGCCAAGATCTGTGAGATCGGCGAGGGGACGAACGAGATCCAGAGGCTCGTCATCGCCCGCCATCTCCTCGCAGAGCTGGGAGCCGACCCAGGGGAGCAGGGGTCGGCCGCGGAACCTCCGCGGGCCGTCGCTCCTATACCTTGAATTACGTCGAACCGCCGCGGTAGGTCGCGGGCGTCGGAGAATACCTTCGAAGACGCCGCGTCACCGCGCCCGGAAGCCGGAGACCCCGCGGTCGCCGAAGCTGCCCACCCCACCCCACATCGGGTGTGAGCAGCTCCGTGGACGCGCCGGGTGCCGAAGCGGGCTCAGCGGCTCGACCTCACATCGGAGATTGAATTGAGGAGAGAAATCCTCGTGAGCGCCACGCCCCAGGAGTCCTGGGTGGCGCTTCGCGAAGACGATGAGCTCGTGGAAGTCATGTTCGACCGTCCCGACCAGGACCGCCTGCTCGGTGACATCTTCCTCGGGCGCGTAGACGCCGTGCTGCCCGGCATTCAGGCAGCGTTCGTGGACCTCGGTACCGGCAAGGCCGGCTTCCTGCACGTCGCCGACCTAAACCACGGGGACGACGACGACGACGAGGAGGACGGCAACGGCAACGGAGGGGGCCGGAACCGCCGCAGGCAGACCAAAAAGCTCCCGCCCATCCAGGAGCACCTCCAGAAGGGCCAGGAAATCCTGGTCCAGGTGACCAAGGAGGCGATCAGCACGAAGGGCCCCCGACTCACGGCCCAGGTCTCGCTCCCCGGACGGTTCCTCGTGTACATGCCGCACGCGTCTCGCGTCGGTGTGAGCCGTAAGATCGAGGGCCGCGAGCAGCGCTCGAAGCTGCGCAAGATGGCCCAGGCGGTTCTCCCGCCCGACTCCGGCGGCATCATCGTCCGGACGGTCAGCGAGGAGGTGAACCAGCAGACGCTCGAGAAGGAGTTCCAGCGACTGCACGAGCGGTGGGAGAAGATCCGCAGGAGCGCCGGCTCCCAGAAGGCGCCCGCAGCCGTCCACCGCGAGGCCAAGCTGATCAGCGGCGTCATCCGCGACCTGTTCAGCGACAAGTTCGACGCGCTGCGCGTGGACTCGAAAATGGTCTACAACGAGGTGCGGGACTACGTGAGCAGCGTCGACCCGGAGCTGCTCGAGCGCGTGCACCTGCACCAAGGTCCCGTCTCGCTCTTCGACGAGTACGGCGTCGAGGAGGAGATCCAAAAGGCCTTCCAGCGCACCGTTCGTCTCAAGTCGGGCGGCCACATCGTGATCGAGCCCACAGAGGCACTCGTTACCATCGACGTGAACACGGGGAAGTTCACGGGGAAGGGTAAGAACAAGGACCCCGAGCAGACGATCCTGCGCACGAACCTCGAGGCCGCGCGGGTGATCTCCAAGCAGCTCCGGCTGCGGGACATCGGCGGCATCATCGTAATCGACTTCATCGACATGGAGTCGCAGGAGCACCGCGACAAGGTGCTCCGCGAGCTCCGATCGCACCTGGGCCGCGACCGGGCCCGGACCAAGACGTTCGAAGTCTCCGACCTCGGTCTGGTCGAGATGACGCGTCAGCGGATTCGCCCCTCCCTCTTCACGTCACTCACCGACGTCTGCCCGGCCTGTGCGGGGATCGGGCGGGTCTACAAGCCTGCCACCGTGGTGCGCCGGATCGAGCGGAGCCTGCAGCGGGCCGCCGCGGCCAGAGAGGAGAAGAAGATCGTGGTGCGGGTCCACCCCGAGGTGGCCCTGCGCGTGATCGAGGCCGAGCCCGGTCTGCTCGACCGTCTCCGCAAGCGCACGCGCATCGACCTGGCCATGAGGGACGATCCGCTCATGCGGTTCGACGAGTTCCGCCTCCTCTCGGGCCCTGCGGAGACCGACGTGACGGAAAAGTACGTCGCCGCCTGAGCCGGCCGGGAAGGGCTTGCTTGGACCCCCCGCGGGGCCCTGGGCGCCCAGTGTCGGCTCGGCGACAGAAGGGCACTCGGCTTGACCCTGGTGGGAACCCAGCCGACATTACCAGGCTATATACGAGTGCACGACCCCCCGTAGAGCAGAGCAAACCCCAATATGTACGCCGTTTTTCGCACAGGTGGTAAGCAGTTCCGGGCCGAGCCCGGCGCCCGCCTGCGCATTCCGTCCCTGGATGTCGAGCCCGGCGATTCGGTCGTGTTCGACGAGATCCTGCTCGCCGGCGACGGCGAGGAGACAGTCCAGGTCGGGACCCCGATCGTGGACGGCGCTTCGGTTAAGGCCGAGGTGATCCGCCACGGGCGTACGGACAAGGTGATCGTCTTCAAGCGGAAGCGCCGCAAGGGCTATCGCAAGAAGCAGGGTCACCGGCAGGGCTTCACCGAGATTCGGGTCGACGAGGTTGCGCTCGCCTGAGCGCGGTCGCGCCCGATTGGATAGACGAGACGGACCACGATGGCACATAAAAAGGGCGTAGGTTCGAGCCGTAACGGCCGGGACAGCAACCCGAGCTACCTCGGCGTCAAGCGCTTCGGCGGGCAGCCGGTGCGCGCCGGTGGTATCCTCGTGCGCCAGCGTGGCACGCGCATCCACCCCGGCAGGAACGTGAGTCGGGGCAAGGACGACACGCTTTTCTCCTGCATCGACGGCGTGGTGAAATTCGAGCGCATGCGCGCGCGAAACGTCGTTTCGGTCTATCCGTCTGAGTAGTCAGCTCACGGTGTAACGGGGTCCGACCGGCGGCCGCGAGGCCGATCGGGCGGACCTCTTCGCTTACGAGGTGGTCGCCTGAGACAACGCTGAAACCCCCGAGGGCTCGGGGGGCGGAAAACCCGCCGAGCCGCCAGGACGTAGGGGGGACCAGGGGCGAGACAAAGAGAAGGAGGTGGACCGATGTCTACCGACGACCTTCGCGAGCCTGAGGCTCGTGTCGATAGATCGGACCTGCTCGACCGGGTCCAGCCGGGAGTGTCGCTCTTCGCTTCACGCCGGGACAGGTTGCTTGTGCTGCTCGTCTTGGCGCTCGCGCTCGTGCCACTGACGTGGCTAGAGCAGGAAGCGGGCGATCCGGCGTCGGAGCCGGCGCAGGAGGCGGCCGAAGCGTCGCTGCCGGTGCTCCCGATCCACTTGAACGCCCGCGTCCAGCGGTGGATGGACGAGTTCGAGACCACCCGCCGGCACGAGTTCCAGGACCTGCTCGAGCGGCGCGGCCGGTACGAGGAGCTGATTCGAGCCAAGCTGCGGGATCGCGGCATGCCCGAGGAGCTGCTCTATCTGGCGATGATGGAGTCCGGCATGTCGACGCGTGCAGTCTCGCACGTCGAGGCCGTGGGGCTCTGGCAGTTCATGGACGAGACCGCGCGGCAGCTCGGGCTGCGTGTAGACGAGTACGTCGACGAGCGGCGCGACCCGGTGCGGGCGACCGATGCGGCCTTGTACTATCTGGAGTGGCTGCACGACCGCTTCGGCTCCTGGTACCTGGCGGCCGCGGCCTACAACGCCGGACCGGGGCGCCTGGAACGCATCTTGGAGCTCCACGCGGACGGTCGGACGGGCGAGGAGGACCTCTACTGGGAGGTCCTGAGGCACCTGCCGCTCGAGACGCGGGAGTACGTCCCGAAGCTCGTCGCGGCCACGATCCTCGGCACGGCCGCCGAGCAGAGGGGCTTCGACTCCTCCTCCGGGTTGCCGGCGTACGAGTACGACGTGGTCTTCGTGCCGGGCGGGACGCGACTCACGGTGGTCGCCGAGTCGCTCGACGAAAAGGTGCAGGTCCTGCGCGACCTGAACCCGCACCTGATCTACGGCACGACCCCGCCGGGCGAGATCTACGGCGTGCGTGTGCCTCCGGGAGGTACTCCGGCGGTCATGGCGTCGCTCGGTTCCGTGCTCCCAGGGGCGAGGGCGGACTGACGGCCAGGGGGGCGCGCGGCGCCCCCCGTCCCTCGTTCGAAACCGGCGCGCTCCTCAGGGGACGTCGGCCGGGGGACCCCAGGTAGTGCGTCCTTCTTGCACGGCGCGCGCGGCCGCGATGATCCGCCAGACCACGTCGC
>JBFGFY010000173.1:0-7204 GCA_041579355.1 Longimicrobiales bacterium
CTCTTCGGCACGCGGCTCACGAACGTCACTCGCGAGCTGCGGGGGCGCGACGTGGACGAGGCTCTGCGACGGGCCGGTGCCGCTGCGCCGGACTGGTCGGGCGGCACACGGATCGGCGCCGGCCTGGAGGCGTTCAACCTCTTCTGGTCTCGCCGGGTGCTGAGCCGCGGGGGGATCGTGCTTCTCGTCACAGACGGGCTCGACAGGGACGGCGCGGAGGGTATCGAGCGCGAGGCGGCGCGCCTCAGGCGTTCCTGCAAGCGGCTCGTGTGGCTGAACCCGCTCCTGCGTTACGAGGGCTTCGAGCCTCGGGCGGAGGGCATTCGCGCCCTCCTCTCCCACGTCGACGATTTCCGCCCGGTGCACGACCTCGCCAGCCTCGCCGAGCTGGCGGAGGCGCTCGCCGACGTCTGAAGGGTCTAACGGCCGCCGAGAAGCCGCCTCAGCCAGGAGCGGAGGGCCCGCCACAGGATGGCCAGTGCATTGGCGGGAGCCGGCGTCGCGCTCGCCGGCGCGGCCTGGCCGGCCGGATCGTCGTCCGCCGCCGGTCCACCGCGGGTGGCGAGCTTGTCCGAAAGACACGCCACGAACTCGCTCAGCACCTGCTCGGAGACGACCTCGATCATTCCACGGCCGAGCGTCACGATCTTGCCGCTGACGCTGGCCCCGGCCTCGAGCGACACCTCACTCGTGCCACCTCCCTTCGCGTCCACCTGCGCCGTCATGGTCATCTCGGCGGAGCCAGCGCCGGTCTTCTCCCGCCCCTTCGCCCGCACCTGGAGCCTGCGAGCGGACGCGTCGACCTCGACGAACTCCGCCGTCCCCCGGTAGGAGACGCCCATCGCTCCGAGCTTCACGGTCACGGTGCCCTCGTGGCTCCGGCCGTCGTCGGAGGACGAGACGAGCTCGGCGCCGGGGAGGCAGGTGACGACGAGCTCCGGGGTCGTCAGGTACGCCCACACATCCTCGGGTGGGGCTGAGACCTCGAACCGGCGCTCGATCGAAAGATTGGCCAATGCTACCCTCCCATCCGAGTCGCCGCCGCGAGGGCCTCCGGGGTGTCGACGTCCTGCAGCACGCCGGCACCGACCCCCATCACCTCGTGCACGACCTCCGCGTGGCGAGCCAGCAGCGAGCGGGCGCCGACGTCTCCCTCCAGGGCGGAGATCTCCGGGAAGAAGCGCGCGGACCAGAGGACGGGGTTGCCGCGGCTGCCCCCGTGCACCGGCACACAGATCTCTCGGCTCGCGCTGGGATCGAAGGCCGCAACGAGCGCCTCCACGTCCGCGGATCGGACCCAGGGCATGTCACCGAGCAGCACGACCACCGCGTCGACCGCCGGTAGGGCCTCCACGCCCAGGCGGAGGGAGCGGCTCAGGCCGTCCTGGGGCCGGTCGTTCGCTACGAGAGTGAGGGAGAGACCCCGCAATGCTTGGCGCACCTCTTCGCCGCCATGGCCGACGACGGTTACCACGGGCTCGAGACCGGCCTGGAGCGCGGTCTCGGCGACCCGTCGGACCATTGGTGTGCCCGCGACGTCGATGAGCAGCTTGTTGCGGCTGCCCATGCGTCGTGACGACCCGGCCGCGAGCACCATGCCTGCGACCCGTGGGCTCACCCAGTGCCCCTGCGCAAAGCCTGGATGACTTGTGCGACGATCGAGACCGCGATCTCCTGGGTGGTGCGCGCTCCGATATCGAGCCCCACGGGCGCGTGGATACGCGCCAAGTCGTCCTTTCCGACTCCTTCGGCCTCGAGCCGCTCGAGGCGACTCGCGTGCGTGCGACGGCTCCCGAGCGCCCCGATGTAGAACGGGGTGCCGCGCATCGCCGCGAGGAGGGCCGGGTCGTCGAGCTTCGGATCGTGGGTCACGGTGACGAGGGCCGTGCGATGGTCGAGGCCGAGCTCCGCGAGCGCCTCGTCCGGCCAGGAGCGGATCAGACGTACGCCGGGGAAGCGCTCGACCGACGCGAACGCGGCCCTGGGATCGACCACCACGACGTCGAAGCCGGCCTCCGTAGCGAGCGGCACCAGCGACTGGGTGACGTGGGCCGCCCCGACGATGACGAGCCGCGCCGGGGGATTGTGGGGACGGAGGAACACCTCCTCACCGGCCAGGTCGAGCAGGCTCGCCCTGTCCGTTAGCATGGCCTCGCGGGCAGCCGACTCGAGAGTACCGCCTCCTGCACCGTCCTCGGCCCAAGGCCTGAGGAGAGAGTGCGTCCCCGCTTGGAGCCAGCTCGCGAGCACGACCGGGTCCTGAGCCTGGCGAGCCTGGATCAGCTCTTCCAGGATGTCTTCGTGGAGACCGTCCGCGCCCACCGGAACCACCGAGATGCGGACGCGCCCACCGCAGGCGAGCCCGACCGCCCAGGCCTCCTCGTCGGAGACACCGTACTCGACGACGCGCGGCTTCCCGCCGCCCATCACGTCCCTGGCGACGTCCACCACGGCTGCCTCGACGCAGCCTCCGGAGACAGAGCCCACGAAGGTCCCGGTCGAGCAGACGGCCATGTGGCCGCCCACCGGGCGAGGGGCAGAGCCCCAGGTGCTGACCACCGTAGCGAGGCCGGCGTCGTGGCCCTCGCTTCGCCACTGGCGGATCTGCCGCAGGATCTCGGTGGTACTTCTCATGGTCTGCAACCTTGGAGCCGCGTGAAAGAAGGTGCAAGACGGTGCCCCGGCCGTCGCATACAAGCATAATGGACCGCCTCCCTAAGGCCCTCCTGGCCGCCGTCCTCGCCCTCGCCACCTCCGCCTGCTCCGGAGCCGACTCCATGCCCGAACCACTTGCGGAGGCTGCCACCGGCGACAATCCCCTCTTGGTCGAGAGCCCGCTTCCCCTCGGGATGCCGGTTTTCGACAGGATCGAGAACCGGCACTTCCGGCCGGCCTTCGAGTTGGGCATGCGAGAGGAGCTGGCGGAGGTCGAGCGCATCGCTTCCAACCCTGAGCCGCCGACGTTCGAGAACACGATCCTGGAGCTCGAGCGAACCGGCAGGCTGCTCCGCCGCGTCCGGGCCACTTTCAACAACCTGACTTCGGCACACACCGACGACGAGAAGGAGGCGCTACGCTCGGAGCTCGCGCCCAAGCTCGCCGCGCACTCCGACGCGATCCGGCTCGACGCGCGCCTCTTCCAACGCATCCACACGGTCTATGAGAGCCTCGACGGGCTCCGACTCGACATAGAATCACGTCGGCTCGTCGAGCGATACCACATGGACTTCGTCCGCTCGGGAGCCACGCTCGACGAGCGCGGAAAGGAGCGCCTGCGGGCCGTCAACGCGGAGCTGGCCGAGCTCGGGACGACCGCGACGCAGAACGTGCGTAACGAAGCAAACGACCTCGCCGTCGTCGTCGAGAACCGCGAGGAGCTCGCGGGTCTCTCCGAGGCCGAGATCGCCGCCGCCGCCCGCGCCGCGGAAGATCGGGGCCTGGGCGGCAGATACGTTCTCCCTTTCCAGAACACCAGCGGGCAGCCGGTGCTCTCGTCCCTCGAGAACCGGGCGCTCCGCCGACGCATCATGGAGACGTCCCTTTCGCGGGGAAGCAGGGGTGGCTCCTACGACAACCGCGAGGTGGTCTCCCGCCTCGTGCGCCTGCGCGCCG
This sequence comes from Longimicrobiales bacterium, assembly GCA_041579355.1. GTDB lineage: Bacteria > Gemmatimonadota > Gemmatimonadetes > Longimicrobiales > Gaopeijiaceae > UBA2982. The sequence goes on from JBFGFY010000173.1 coordinate 3,613, forward strand.
AGCGGGCGCGTCTCTTGGGATACGAAAACCACGCGGCGTACGTGCTCGAGGATCAGACCGCCTTGACCCCGGCGGCCGTGAACCGCCGCCTCGCCGAGCTCACCCCACCCGCGGTCGCGAACGCGCGCAGGGAGGCCGTGGCGCTCCGGGCCGTGATCGAGGAGGAGGGGGGCGACTTCCAGCCGGAAGCGTGGGACTGGGCGTTCTACAGCGAGAAGGTCCGCCGGTCCGAGTACGACTTCGACGAGTCGGAGCTCCGCCCCTACCTAGAGCTGGAGAACGTCCTCGAGCGCGGCGTCTTCTTCGCCGCGAATCACCTCTTCGGACTCACGTTCCACGAGCGCGTCGACTTACCGACCTATCATCCGACGGTGCGCGTGTTCGAGGTCCACGAGGCCGACGGCGAGCTCCTCGCGCTCTTCCTCATCGACTACTACGCGAGGCCCTCCAAACGCGGGGGCGCGTGGGCGAGCTCCTACGTTTCCCAGTCCCGCTTGCTGGGCGAGAAGCCGGTGGTGGCGAACCACCTGAACATCCCCGAGCCGAACGCGGGTGACACGACCCTGCTCACCTTCGACGAAGTCACGACGGCTTTTCACGAGTTCGGGCATGCGTTGCACTCGATGTTCTCGGACGTGACGTACCCACGGTTCTCAGGCACGTCGGTGCCGCGCGACTTCGTGGAGTTTCCCTCACAGGTCAACGAGATGTGGGCGACGTGGCCCGAAGTTCTCGCCAACTACGCCGTGCACTACCAGAGCGGCGAGTCCATGCCACGTGAGCTCGTCGATCGCGTTCTCGCGATGCAGCGCTTCAACCAAGGTCACGCGACTACGGAGTATCTGGCCGCCTCGATCGTGGACCAGGCGCTGCATCAGCTCGCGCCGGACGACGTCCCCGGCGCTGGGGAGCTGATGGCGTTCGAGGCGATGACCCTGCGGGCCGCGGGCGCGAGTCTTTCGGCGGTACCTCCCCGTTACCGGATCCCGTACTTCTCGCACATCCTCACCAACTACGCGGCGGCGTACTACTCCTACATCTGGGCGGAAGTCCTGGACGCCGACGCCGTCCAGTGGTTCGAGGAGAACGGAGGCCTCCGGAGGGCGAACGGAGACCACTACCGCCGGACGCTGCTCTCTCGAGGGGGCAGCGCGAACGAGCTGGAGCTGTACCGCGCGTTCCGCGGACGGGACGCGGACGTCCGTCCGTTGCTCGAGCGTCGGGGATTGATTCCGAGCGACTGAAGCCGCGCGGGCCTCTAGGGCCAGATTCCGCGGTCGAGTGTCACCTCGGCGACCCGCTCGATCGCGACGATCAGCGCGGCCGTGCGGAGGTCCACCGGACCCGCCGGGTCGCCTCCCCTCGCCTGCTCGCGGCGGCGTGCGTTCAGCTCGTCGAGGGAGCCATTCAGCATCCGCTTCTTGTCGAGGACGCCGTCCGTCGCCCGCTTCATGAGCCTCTCGAGCTTAGCGTTCACCTCGTCGAGGTCCCACTGCGCGTTCTGGTCGTTCTGCACCCACTCGAAGTAGCTGACGCTCACGCCACCCGCGTTGGCGAGGATGTCGGGAAGCACGGTGATCCCGCGCTCCATGAAGATCCGGTCTGCCGCCGGCGTCGAGGGTCCGTTCGCGAGCTCTACGATCAACCGCGCCTGAACGTCACCGGCGTTGTCCTCTCTCAGCTGGTTCTCGAGTGCCGCCGGGATCAGGACGTCGCAAGGTACCGTGAGCACCTCGTCGCGGTCGAGCTTCTTCGCTCCCTGGAAGCCCGACACGGAGCCCGTGGACTTCCGGTGCTCCACCAGGGCGTCGGGATCGAGCCCGTCCTCGTCGTAGCAAGCTCCCGACGAGTCACCCACCGCGACGATCCGCGCACCGGCTCCGTGGAAGAGCCTCGCGGCGTTCGAGCCGACGTTCCCGAAGCCCTGGATCGCGACCCTCAGGCCCTTCAGGTCTGATGTCCCCTCGATGACACCTTTCTCGAGGGCCCGCTGAGTCACGTACAGGCCGCCCCGCCCCGTCGCCTCCTCCCGTCCGAGCGAACCCCCGATATGCACGGGCTTTCCGGTCACCACGCCCAGATTGTTCGAGCCCCGGTGCATCATGTCGTACGTGTCGTAGATGATTGCCATCGTGGCCGCATTCGTGCCCACGTCCGGCGCCGGAATGTCGACGTGCGGGCCGATCTCGTCGCCCAGGTCGGAGACGAAGCGCCGCGTGATGTGCTGCACGTCCCTTTTGCTGAGCTTCTTGGGGTCGCACACCACCCCGCCCTTTGCGCCGCCGAACGGGACGCCGACGACGGCACACTTCCAGGTCATCCACATGGAGAGCGCGCGCACCTCGTCGAGTGTCACGTCGGGGTGGTAACGAATCCCGCCCTTTCCCGGTCCACGGGCGCGGTTATGTACGGCGCGGTAGCCGACGAAGTTGTGCACCTCCCCCGAAGTCGTGGAGATGGCGAACTCCAGGATCACGACCTTGTCGGGGCGCTTGAGGAACTCGAGCAGTCCAGGCTCGAGGTCCGGCAGGTACCGCGCGGCGGCGTCGCACTGCCGCTGTGCAATCAGGAACGGGTTCAGCTCTTCGTGGGTCATGCAGCGGATTGCCTCACGGTCAGGGGCTCGATGCGGAACGTCTCGAACGGCAGGTCTACGCCTGCCCGCGTGAGGGCATTGAACATCGCTTCGCGCAGCTTCGGACGGGCGTCCGTGTGGTCGCGCTCATTGTCCAGCCAGGCCCTCAGCTCGAAGCAGACGTTGTAATCGTTGAGTTGGGTGACCACCGCGACTGGAGCCGGACTCTTCATGTAGGCGGGGTCGTTCCGCACCAGTCCCACGAGGATCTCCCGCACCTGGTCGAGGTCCGAGTCCACCCCCACCGTCACCGGGATGTCGATGCGGAGGTGGGGGAAGTTGGTGTAGGAGGCGACCGTCTTGTTGATGATCTCCGTGTTCGGCACCGCGAGCATACGCCCGTCGGGGGTCACGACACGCGTGGACCGCAATGTGATCCGCTCGACCCGACCGTACAGACCGCCGACCTCCACCAGATCGCCGATCACGAAGGGACGGTCCCAGTAGATCAAGAGTCCCGAGATCAGGTTGGAGAGGGCGTCGCGCGCGGCGAAGCCGATCGTGAGGCCGGCGATGCCCAGGGAGGTCAGCAGCGAGGCCGTGTTCACGCCTACGGCGGCCAGCGCGTTCACCGCCGCGAACGTGAGCACCACGAACTTGAGCACCGTGAGCGTGAAGTCGCGGCTCGTGTCGTCCACTTCGAACCGCTTCGTCACGAGTCGCGCGATGTGGTCGAGCAGGCGCCAAACGAGGTAGTAAACGAGGAATGTGACGGCACCGATGAAGAGGTTGGTCAAGACGTCGGCGGCCGCGACGCCCATCTCCGAGGGATCGAACAGCTCGGTGAGGCGCGAGAAGATGCTCTCGAAGAACTCGGTCATGGGGTGGCTCCTGGTGGGTTGGGCTCGGACGAATCTACCGGCGCTCGGCTATGCCAAGGCGTCTTCCTGACCCGAGTCGGCGAGGAACATGCACGTGGCGCGCGTCTCGCGGACGAGCCCCGCCATGAAGTCGAGC
>JBFGFY010000174.1:0-7161 GCA_041579355.1 Longimicrobiales bacterium
CGAGGCCGCCGGGTACCGGAACGCCTTCCAGGTCGTGCTGCGGCCCGACTCGATCAGCCCGCTCGACGCGCGCTACAACGTCATCAACTGGGTGCACCGCTCGACGCGCGGGTGGAGCACGGGCGGGAGCGTGGACGACCCGCGCACCGGGGAGATCATCAAGGGGGTCGTGACGCTCGGCTCGCTCCGCATCCGCCAGGACTACATGATCGCCGAGGGGCTGCTCTCACCCTACGCGAGCGGCGACGAGACGCCGCCGGAGATGGCCGCTTGGGCCCTCCAGCGCATCCGCCAGCTCTCGGCGCACGAGGTCGGCCACACGATCGGCCTCGGCCACAACTACTACAACAGCCGCGCGGGGCGCATCTCGGTCATGGACTACCCGCATCCGCTCGTGACGTTGAGAGCGGACGGCTCGCTCGACTACTCGCAGGTCTACGACGACGGCATCGGTGAATGGGACAGGGTCGCCGTCACGTATGGCTATCAGGACTTCCCCGCCGGGACCGACGAGAGAGCCGCGCTCGCGCGCATCCTCGACGAGGCCTGGGCCGCCGATCTGCGCTACATGACGAACCAGGACATCTTCACGACGCCGCAGGCGGACCAGTGGGCCAACGGTACCGACGTGGCCGCCGAGCTCGAGCGCATGATGGACGTGCGGCGCTCGGGGCTCTCCCGCTTCGGGGAGCGTGCGATCAAGACGGGCGCGCCGATGGCCACGCTCGAGGAAGTGCTCGTGCCGCTGTATCTCCACCACCGCTACCAGATCGAGTCGGCCGCCTCAGCCGTCGGAGGTGTGGGATACGTGTACGCGACCCGGGGCGACGGGGAGCGTCCCGTCTGGCGGATCCCCGCCGACCAGCAGCGGAGTGCGCTCGCCGCCCTCATGCGCGTCCTGCGGCCGAGCGAGCTGACCCTGCCCCGCTCGGCGCTCGACCTCATCCCGCCCCGTCCTCCGGGCTACGGCGCGTCACGCGAGCTCTTTCCGCGGTACACCGGCGGCGCGTTCGACGCGCTCACCCCGGCCGCCACGCTCGCGGGGCACACGCTCGGCCTCCTGCTCACCGAGGAGCGCGCGGCCCGGCTCGTGGAGCAGCGGATGCTCGACGCCTCGCTTCCCGGGCTCGAAGAGGTCCTGGGGCGCGTGGTCGACGCGAGCTTCGGCGCGCCGGCGCAGGGCGCCTACGAGGAGGAGGTGAAGCGGATCGTCGAGACCGCCGTGATCGCGGCGCTCGAGGGGCTCGCCTCCGGCGCGGACATGCCGCAGGTGCGGGCCATCTCGACGGCCGCGCTGCGCTCCTTGCAGACGAGCCTGAGCGGCCGAGCCGACGCACCGCACGCGGCGCTCCTGGCGATGGAGATCGAGCGCTTCCTGGAGAATCCGGAGGAGCCGCTCCGTGTGCCGACGCTCCCGACCGCGCCGCCCGGTGCGCCGATCGGCGAGCCCGCGCTCGATTGGCTGCGCTGAGGAGGCCGTGTAGATGAGCGGCGACGGAGCCCGACGCTTCACGGACCGGGAGGTCGCGCTCGTCCTCCAGCAGGCGTCCGAGAGCGAGGACGGTGACGTCGCCGCCGCCGCGCGCGGTCTCACGCTCGAGGATCTGCAGGACATCGCCCGGGAGGTCGGGATCGCGCCGCACGCGATCGAGCGAGCCGTACGGGAGCTCGACCGTACGGGCGGGCGCGTGAGCGCGCTGGGCGGGGCGCCGGCGGTCCGGAAGGCCGTGCGTGCCGTGCCGGGCGAGCTGGACGACGAAGCGCTCGCGCGGCTCATCGCGCTGGTCGACGAGCGCGCGGACGGCGCGGGCTCGGTTTCCGAGGCGCTCGGCTCGGTGCGGTGGACGAGTCGCGACCGCTCCAAGAGCACGCAGGTCTCGCTCACCCCACGCGAGGGGGAGACCGTGATCCACGTGGTCGAGAAGGCGGCGCCCCAGCTGCGCGCGCTCTTCCACGGCCTGCCGACCGCGTGGGGCGCGATGATCGCCCTGGCGGCGGCCGCGCCGTTCGGTCTGCCGGGGGCCGCGCTCCTGGGCATCGTCGCCGGCGGCGCGGTGGGTGGGCTGGGCGCGGGGCGGCTCTCCTGGGCCTGGAGGTCCGCGAAAAGCCGCCAGCGAGTGGAGCGATTGGCGGACCTGCTCGCCGGCGCCGTGCCACCCGGGCCGCGCAGGTGACAAGCGGGCCCCGTTTCGTCATTCTCTTGCCTCCGAAACATCAGGACCCACGTAGCGATTTCGAGGCAGTCATGTCGAAGCACACGATCAAGCTCTTGCTCTCCGCGGCGCTGCTCCCGGTAGTGGCTGCGGCTTGTGGCGATTCGCAGTCCCAGGCGGGGTCGGAATCGGCTCCGGCGGCGCAACCCGCCCCCGCCGCCCCGAGCCTCGTCCGCACGGCCGACCCGGCGGCACGTGGCTACAGCGCGTCCGACTTCCCGCGCGTGCAGGAGATCGCGCCGGGCGTCTACACGTACGAGGCGCTGCGCACTTTCGGGGAGGACGTCGTCGCGACGAACAGCATGTTCGTGGTCACCGAGGCGGGCGTGCTCGTGGCCGACGGCCAGGGCAGCCCGGCGGAGACGCAGGCGCTCATCGCGGCCATCCGTGAGCGCACGCAGCAGCCCATCACGACGGTCGTCGTCGGCTCCGACCATCCGGACCACTCGGGCGGCAACTCCGCGTTCCCGGCCACGGCGACCTTCCTGGCTCACCCCACCTCGGCCGCGAGGCTACGCGAGCGCGGCGGCACGCCCGGCACGATCCAGACGGTCGAAGACGAGCGAGTGCTCACGATGGGCGGCAAGACGATCCGCGTGCTGCACTTCGGGCGGGCGCACACCGGCGGCGACCTCATCGTGCACCTTCCCCAGGAGAACGTCGTCTTCCTGGGCGAGGTCTTCATGAACCGCGTCTTCCCGTCCATGGCCAGCTCGTACCCGTCGGAGTGGGTGGCGGCGATCCAAAGAGCCGAGGCGCTCGGCGCCTCGATCTACGTGCCCGGACACGGGTTCGTGGACCCGCCCGCGGTGCTGGCGGAAGAGCTGAACAGCTTCCGCGGCGCGATCCAGGCGATCATCACCGAGGTCGGGCACGTCTACTCCGAGGGCGCAGCGGTGGAAGAAGCGCTCGGGCGCTCCATGGGAGACGTGGAGAGTTGGTCGCGCGCGGAGAGCCTCCGCGACTCGGCCATCCGGCGTGTGTACAGCGACCTGAGCGGGGAGCTCGTGATCGGGTGACGACGCAGTCCCCGAGCTCCGTCATCCCGGCCGCCCGCGGGCGGCCGGGGGACGACCCCATCTTCGCGCTGCACCACGAGGCGACCCGCCGCGCCGCGGCCGGTGAGTCGATCCTCAACGCCACGCTCGGCGCGCTCCACACCGAGGACGGGCACTTGGCGGTGATGCCGTGTGTGCTCGAGACGTTGAACCGAGTGCAGGGTGCGGAAGTCGCGGGCTACGCGCCGATCGTCGGGCGCCCCGACTTCTTGGCCGCCACCATCGCCGACGTGTTCGGCGAAGGACCACTCGCGAAGCAGGCCGTCGCGGCTGCGACACCGGGCGGCACGGGCGCGGTCTACCAGTCCGTGCTGAACTTCCTCGAGCCGGGCCAGAAGCTCCTTTCGACGAGCTATCACTGGGGTCCGTACCCGACGATCGCACGCAACAACGGCCGCGACTTCGAGAGCTTCCGCATGTTCGGCGACGACGGCGCGTTCGACGTGGAGTCGCTGCGGAAGGCACTCGACAAGCTGCTCCCGGAGCAGGGACGGCTTCTCGTGGTGATCAACGACCCCTGCCACAACCCTACCGGCTACTCGCTCTCGAACGGAGAGTGGCGGCAGGTCAGCGAGCTGCTCGCCGAGGCGGGTCGCCGGGCCCCGGTCGCGGTGCTCATCGACATCGCCTACTTCCGCTTCGGGGGGGCGTCGGAGACGCTCTGGGTGGAGGCCGTACCGCGACTCCTCGAGTCGACCACCGTGCTCGTGGCCTGGACGGCCTCCAAGTCCCACACGCAGTACGGCGGACGCATCGGCTCGCTCATCGCCGTGCACCGGGATCCCGAGGAGCGCACGCAGATCAAGAACGCCCTTTCGTTCTCGTGCCGCTCCACCTGGTCAAACTGCAACCACCTCGGCCAGCGCGCGGTCGCCGAGCTGCTGTCCGTGCCCGAGCTGCGCGCGCGGGCCGACTCGGAGCGCCAGGAGCTGATCGACTTGCTCCAGGCCCGCGTCGACGCGTTCAACGCGGGCGCGAACGGGCTGGGCCTGAGAATGCCGCGCTACGACAGCGGTTTCTTCGTCGCGGTGTTCACCCCCGACGCGCAGCGCACCGCGGCAGCGATGCGGGAGGTAGGAGTTTACGTGCTCCCGACGAAGGATGCCGTGCGCGTGGCGCTCTGCTCGACGCCGCTCGCCGAGGTCCCCAGACTGTTGGACGCGCTGAAGAAGGGAATCGAAGCCGCGGGAGCGTAGGGTCTTCGTGCGGGCCCGCGCTCCGGCGCCCGTGCCCACATCGAACGACAGGAGGTCGCCCGTGCAGCGCTTCTCCGGTACCCGGTCGGTCGCCCGTACTATCCTCACAGTGGCGGTGGCGCTCGCGCTGACGAGTGGCGCCGCTCCCGAGATGCTCGGGGCCCAGGCCCTCGACCCCACGGCGCAGCTCCTACGGGAGCTCACCGAGGCTCCGGGCCCCTCGGGCTTCGAGGACGCCGTGCGCTCGATCGTCGTGGGCGCCTATCGCCAGCTCGGTGCGACGATCGAGTACGACGGGCTCGGGTCCGTCCTGGCCACGCTGCCGGGCTCGCCCGACGGGCCACGCATCATGGTGACCGCCCACATGGACGAGGTAGGCCTCATGGTGCAGCACGTGACGCCCGACGGCTTCGTCCTGGTGAAGAACCTCGGCGGCTGGCTCGACCAGGCGTTTCCCGACCAGCGCTGGAGCATCCTCGGTAGGAACGGGCCCGTGCACGCGATCAGCGGCCTGCCCACCGTGCACGTGACCCCCGCCGCGCAGCGCGGGCGTGTGTGGGGGCTCACGGAGATCTTCCTCGACCTCGGCGCGCGCAGCGCCGCCGAAGTCGCCGCGCTCGGCGTGCGTCCGGGGGACGGCATCGCCCCGGTGAGCCCGTTCACCGCGCTCCCGAACGGCCGCTACGCGGCCAAGGCGTGGGACGACCGGGTCGGGCTCGCCGTCATGATCGCGGCGGCGCGCCGCATCCGAGCCGAGGGGATCCGGGTGCCGGCACGCATCGTCTGGGTCGCGACCGTGCAGGAGGAAGTGGGGCTGCGCGGCGCCCAGACGTCCGTGCAGCTCGCCGCTCCGGACCTCGGAATCTCGGTGGAGGCGGGTGTGGCCGCCGACTTCCCCGGCATCGGGCCCTCGCAGGCCCAGGAGCGACTCGGCGCGGGCCCGGGGATCTTCCTGCTCGACAGCTCGATGATCCCAAATCGGAAGCTGCGCGACTTCTTCTTCGAGGTCGCCGGCGCGCAAGGAATCCCGCTCCAGCCCGACGTCCTCACCGGTTACGGCGAGGATGGCGCCCAGATCCAGCTCTACGACAGCGGGCGCCCGTCGGTGAACATGACCGTTCCCACGCGGTACCTGCACGCGCACACCGGTGTGATCCAGCGCTCGGACTTCGATCAGGCGGTCGAGCTCCTGATCCAGGTGTTGCGGCGCCTCGACGCCGCCACGGTGACCCGGCTCTCGAGCTTCGAGCCGTGAGATCGCGGCGCGCCTCCCCTTACATTGGAGCCATGCTACGCTCCCGTCTCCGGCGCTCGCTCGCCATCGTCGCCGCGGTGGCGCTCTCCCTGACGGGGTGCGCCACCCTGCAGCAGTTCGCCGCCCTCCGCGACGTCGACTTCCACGTGGAGCGGGTCTCGGCCCTGCGCCTCGCGGGGGTCGACCTGGGCGCGGTGCGGGCGTACTCCGACCTCGGCGTCACCGACGCCGCCCGCCTCGGCCGCGCGGTCGCGGAAGGTGATCTGCCCATGAGCTTCCGCCTGCACCTGAGCGCGCTGAATCCCGCCGACAACTCGGTCGACGCCCGGCTCGTGCGCATGGACTGGACACTCTTTCTCCAGGGGCGCGAAACGCTCTCGGGAACGTTCGCCGACGAGACGCTCCTTCCGCGGGGTCAACCGACGGACGTGCCGATCGACGTCAGCCTCGACCTCATCGACTTCTTCCAGGGGAGCGCGCGCGACCTCCTCGACCTTGCGCTCGCGCTCTCGGGACGAGGCGGAGCGCCGACCGAGATCACGCTGAGGGCGGTGCCGACCGTCGACACCGCCCTCGGGCCGATCCGCTACCCGCAGCCGATCACGATCGTCAGCCGCGAGGTGGGTGAGTAGCTACTGGCTCGGCCAGACCGTGCCCTGGTCGCGGGGCGCCGTTCCGTACCCTCGGAAGACGAACTTCTGCAGCCTCTTCCCCTCGTACGTCTCGGTCGTGTACACGTTGCCCTGCGCATCGACGGCGACGTTGTGCACGCCGTAGAACTGGCCCGGCTGGCGGCCACCGTCGCCGAAGGCGGTGAGCACCTCGAGGGACTGCCGATCGACGACCCAGACCTTCTCGTTGGAGCCGTCCGCGACGTACATGAAACGCTGCGCCGGATCGTGTGAGAAGGCGATGTCCCACACCGAGCCCGAGCCGCGCGTCTCCCGCGCCACGAACTGCTCGGCGACGAAAGTCCCGTCGGTGTTGAAGACCTGGAAGCGGTCCCCGGCGCGGTCGCACAGGTAGACGAGATCGTCGTTGGACGGCTGGGCGCAGTGCATCGGGCTGCGGAACTGCTGCGCCGGCGGCGCCGCCGGGTCGTACGGTGGGAGCGGGCCGTCGTCGGGCCGGTTGCCATACGCGCCCCAGTAGCGCTTCATCTGCCCGGTCGCGATGTCGAGCACGGCGACGCGGCGGTTGCCGTAGCCGTCGGCCACGTACGCCTCGTTGGCGTCGGCGTCGAACTCGACCTCGGCGACCCGCCAGAAGTTCTGCGTGTCGTTACTCCCGGTGCGCATCGCCGGACGGCCGTACTGCGCCAGGAAGCGCCCGTCGCGCGTGAACTTGAGGATGTGTGAATCGTTCGCGCCGTTGCCGCCGATCCAGACGTTGTCCATCGGGTCGACGGTGATCCCGTGGTTCGACTCGGGCCAGTCGTA
>JBFGFY010000175.1:0-7128 GCA_041579355.1 Longimicrobiales bacterium
AGATTCTCGAATTCGAAGGCCATGGATCTCCGCCAGGGGGATTGAAGCGTCGCCGAAGCTAGGCCGACTCCTCGTCCTCGTCGATCACGAGCCGGCGCAGCTCTCGGCCGAAGCGCCGCCGGATGCGGTGCGAAAGCAGCATCGCGACCACCCCGATGCCGATCGCGAGCCCCCACCAGATGCCGGCGGGTCCCCCCTCCAGCCAGAGGCCCAGAGCCGCGCTCACGGGAAGTCCCACGAACCAGAACCCCACGAGGTTGAGGATCATCGGCACACGCGTGTCTCCCACGCCCCGCAGCGCTCCGGCCGCGACGACCTGGATGCCGTCGAAGACCTGGAAGACCCCCGCGATCGGCAGCAGGACGGCGGCCGTCGCGATCACCGGCGCGTCGTCGCTGAACGCCCGCGAGAGCAAGTCTGGGAACGCGAGAAAGAGGATCGCCGTGAGCGTCATGAAGCCGACGCCGATCAGCAGCCCCGCTCCGCTGGCCCGCCGCGCCCCGGGGGCATCGCCGCGTCCCACCGCCTGGCCGACGAGGACGCTCGTCGCCTGCGCGACCCCGAGCGGCACCATGAAGGTCAGCGCGGCCAGCTGCAGCGCCACTTGATGGCTGGCGAGCGCGATCGCACCCAGCAGACCCATGAGCAGGCCGGCGGCCCCGAAGACGCCGAACTCGAGGAACTGTTGCCCGCCCACGGGGGCACCGACCCGCAGGAGGCGAACGAGCGGCTTGGCCGCGAGTGCGTCCCGCCTCAGCGGACGGAGTGAAGGCGCGAGCAGGGGCCACCCGAGCGCGAGCAGGCACACCATCATGAACCACCGGCTGCCCGTCGTGGCCCACGCCGAGCCGACGGCTCCGAGGGGTGGTGCGCCCAGGTTGCCGAAGATGAGGATCCAGTTCAGGAAGACATTCACCAGATTGGCCGCGATCACCGTGCTGAGGATCGCCCGCACGCGTCCCATCGCCTGGAGACTCTGGCGCAGCACGATGAAGAGGTAGAACGGCAGCACGCCCGGGATGAGGCCGTGCACGTACCTCGTGGCGACCGGTACGACCTCGGGCGGCTGGCGGAAGAGGGTGAGGGCCGGGCCGGCGGGCACGAGCAGCACCATCGCGACGAGCGCCATCCCGATGGCGAGCACCCCGCCGCGCTGCACTCCGCGGGCGATCGCCACCCGGTCGGCCGCTCCCACGGCTTGCGACACCACGGGGTCGAGCGCGAAGAGCACGCCCATGCCGAAGACGGCCATCGCGAAGAAGTACAGGTGCCCCATCGCGACCGCCGCGAGGTCGTTCGCCGAGACGCGGCCGACCATGAGCGTGTCCACGACGCCCATCGCCATGAGGCCCACCTGCACGGCGACGACCGGGAGCGAGAGCCGGAAGAGGTCGCCAAGGTCGTCCCTCGCCGGCGCGTAGGCCGCGAGAGGCACGGGCGGATCCCGAGGTGGTGCGACGACTTCCAAGCGGCCTCCCTGATCTTCGCGGAGGCCTCGGGGCCTCGGGTCAGCTACCGGGCGGTAGCTCGCGATCCTCCCTCACACTCGGCTCCCGTTCGGGAGCGCTCCAGCCGTCGCGAAGCTCCCGGTCCACTCGGATCTCGCGCAGGAGCCGGTCCTCGTCGTCGGGCGGCGACCGGATGCCCCGCGGCTTCCCCTCACGCACGGCGAAGAGGGAGATCCAGGTCAGCGGCTGGCCTGCGAAGAAGGCGAGGATCCGACCGATCCCCCGCTCACCCCGCCGCCTCAGATCGGCGTACACCATGTTCGCGATCACCCAAACGATCGCGCCGATCCACGCCTCCAGGAAGGGGGGCACGCACGGCTCAGCGGCTGAGGTCCACCAAGAAGGCGGTCACTGCCGAAAGGAGCCCGTCCGGGTCCTCCAAGTAGGGAAAGTGCCCGCTCTCGAGCACAACCAGACGGGCGTCCGGGATGGCCTCGGCCATCTCCCGGGAGACGACCTCGGGCATGAGGTCGTGGCGCCCGTGCAGGACGAGGGTCGGCACGGAGATCTCGGCGAGGTTGTCCCAACGGTCGAGCTCGCCGAGGCTCGCACCGAGGAGGCGCGCCACCTCGGAGCCGTTGTCGGCGGTGGCCTCCGAGAGGTTCAGCACGAGCTCCGAGACGCGCTCACGGTCGCGCATGGCGGGGCGAAATCGCACCCGGTAGACCTGACTCAGCGTCGCGGCGTCCCGGGCACGGAAGCCTTCGCTGCGCGTGAGAGCGGCGAGCTCGGTGGAGTCCTCCGGCGTGGTGGCCGCCCGCAGACGCTCCGCGCGCTCCGCCGCATAGCGCGAGCCCGGCTCGACCGGGTTCATCAGGATGAGGGCGCGCGTGCTCTCGGGGTGGCGCGCCGCGTACTCCATGCCGATCAGCGCGCCGAACGAGTGGGCGAGCACCGTGATCCGGTCGTGCCCGAGCGTTTGGCGAAGCGCCTCGATGTCGCTCACGAAGCGCTCGAGGTTGATCGCCGACTCGTCGAGCGCCGCCACCGAGCGGCCGGTGCCCCGCTGGTCGTAGTAGATGAGCGAGTGGCGCGTGGCGAGGCCGTCGAGGCCGGGCTGGAGGTACGTGTGGTCGAGCCCCGGGCCGCCGTGCACCACGACGATGGGCTCACCCTCCCCCACCACCTCGTAGAAGATGCGTGCGTCCTCCAGGCTCATGAGCCCCTGCCGGGCGCGCTGCGCCTCCGCGGCCGGGGCGCCGAGCGCCACTGCGAGGAAGGCGACGAGGGAGGCGCGGAGCTTCGTGGCGGGTCGTTGGTTCAAGCCTCTTCTCCTCTCTGCTCTAGACCGACGGTCATGAGGCGCGCGAGCTGCCCGGCTTCGACCAGGCGCATCCACGCCCGCAACACCCAGGTGCCCAGCCCCGCAAATAGGATGCCCGTCGCGAGCCCGGCCAGTCCCCCTCCCATCGCGAGACGGCGCAGCCCCCACCAGCCGAGCACCCAGAGTCCGTACCCCAGCGGCAGGACGGAGGCCCATGCCGCCAAGCTCATCCAGACCCGACGGGGGCGTCCGAACGCCTCCTGCACGACCCGCAGGCCGTGCGCGAGCATGGCGGCCGCGGCCACGAGCGCTCCGCCCGGGAGCAGCCACGCGGCCAGCTCATCCCAGCCCCGCCAGACCAGCTCGGCGAGCCCGGCCAGGAAGAGGACGGCCACCGGAAGGAAGCCACGAGCCAGGCGCGCCGCGACCAGGTCCTGAATCGCGCTCGCGACCGCCTGGCGCGGTGCGACCGCCCCCCCCTCGCCTGGTTGGTTCACCCCCCCGCCGGACTCAGCCCACGGGGACGGGCTCCCCCGTCGGCTCCCGCACCTTCGTGGGTCGAGACGTGGGCGCGTCGAAGGTCGGCTCGACCGGGACCCCAGGCTCCGTGGCCGGCTCCACCCTGGCGAAGTGCTTCTTGAAGAAGCGCTCGAAGTCGTCGACCAGCGAGTACATCACCGGCACGAGCACCAGCGTGAGGAAGGTCGCGAAGAGGATACCGGCGATGATCGCCACGGCCATCGGGCCCCACCAGGCCGCCTGCTCACCACCCCAGTAGAACTCGGGATCCAGGGATCCGAAGAGCCCGAAGAAGTCGAAATTGAGGCCGATCGCGAGCGGGGCCATGCCGAGCGCGGTGGTGAACGCCGTGAGCAGGACCGGCCGCAGACGGGTCTTCCCGCCCTGGACCAGCGCCTCGCGGCGATTCATGCCGTCGCGCGTTCGCAGCACGTCGATGTAGTCGATGAGCAAGATCGCGTTGTTCACCACGATGCCGGCCAGGGAGATGATCCCCACGCCGGTGTTGATGATACGGAACGGCATCCGGAAGATCGTCAGCCCGATGAGCACGCCCATCGTCGACATGATCACGGACGTCAGGATGATCACGGGCTTGACCACCGAGTTGAACTGGCTGATCAAGATGAAGCCGATCAGCATGAGCGCGACCATGAAGGCGCCGCTCAGGAAAGCCGCCGCCTCGTCCTGCTCCTGCGACTGGCCGGTGTACCGCATCGCGTAGCCGGGCGGGAGCTCCTCCCGGAACCCGGCCAGCGTCTGCTGCACCTCGGCGAGCACCGCGTTGTTGGTGAAGCCGGCGGCGACGTCCGAGGTGATCGTCGCCATCCGGTCCCGGTCCTTGCGGCGGATCGTGCCCGCGCCGGGCTCCACGCTCCACTCCGCGACCGACACGAGGGGCACCTGGATGCCCTCGTTCATCACGGTGAACTCGCGAAGACCCTCGAGCTCATTGCGGTACGGCTCCGCCAGGCGGACGACGATGTCGTACTCGTCGTTGCCCGTGCGGTACTTCGCCGCCTCCACTCCGTTGATCGCGGCGCGGATCGCGTTGCCGACCTGCGCCGTGTTCAGGTCGTAGAGGGCCGCGAGCTCCCGGTCCACCCGGATGGCCAGCTCGGGCCGGGCCGCGTCCATGTCGCTCTCCAGGCCGACGAGCTTGGGATAGACGGGGGAAGCTTCGAGGATGTCGATGGCTCGGTCGGAGAGCGCTTTGAGCAGGTCGGGGTTCTCACCCACGATCTCGATGCTCACGGGCATGCCCTGGGGCGGGCCCTCCGTCACCTTGTCCACCGTGACCACGGCGCCGGCGATCCCTCGCCCGACGGTGGCCTGCATCTCGCTGAGCGTCTCGAAGGCGTCGCGCTGCCGGTCCTGGAAGTCGACCATGGAGACGGTGATACGCCCCGCCTCGGGTCCGCTCGGACCGCCGGCGTCCATCGGGCTGCCGCCGCCGCCGCCGCTCCCCGTGTTGGCGACCACGGACTTCCAGTCCTGCCGTCCGCCGATCTGTCGGAGCTGCTCCTCGACGCGGAGCACGACCGAGTCGGTCGCCACGGCTCGGGTGCCGACCGGCGTCTCGATGTCGACGAGCACCTGCCTCGGCGGCATCGACTCGGGGAAGTACTCCAGGCCCTTCCCGAAAGCACCAAACGTCAGACCTGCGCCGATGAAGGCCACCGCCGTCGCAGCCAGAATCACCGCCCGGTGGTCGAGCGACCACCGCAGCGTGCGCTCGTAGCGGACGATGAACGCCGGCAACGAGCGATCCTGGAAGCGGCGCGCGGCGCCCGCGAGCACGAAACGATAGAGGGCCCAGAGCGCGACCGCTGTCCCAGCGAGCAGACCCGCGGTGAGCGCGTTCGCTCCCGCCACCATGAGGAGCGCCAGAGCCGCGACGCCGATGAGCGTCCAGCGGGCGGCCGGACGCAGCGGCTCGGACGGCGTGCCGTCGAGCTTCATCCACATCGAGCACAGGGTCGGGACGATGACGAGCGCGACGAAGAGAGAGCTCGTCAGGGTGACGATGAGCGTCTGAGGCAGATAGCCCATGAACTCACCCACCTCACCCGGCCAGAAGAGGAGCGGGGCAAACGCAGCGAGCGTGGTCGCCGTCGCCGCGATGATCGGCACGGCGACCTCGCCGGTGGCCTTCTTGGCGGCTGTCTTCCGGTCCCAGCCCTCTTCGAGGTAGCGGTAGATGTTCTCGACGACCACGATCGCGTTGTCGACGAGCATGCCCAGCGCCAGGATCAGGCTGAACAGCACGATCATGTTCATCGTCGTGCCGAGCGCCCTGAGAACCATGAACGACAGGAACATCGACGCCGGGATCGAGATCGCGACGAAGGTCGACGTGCCGAGCCCGAGGAAGAACAGCAGCACGCCCACGATCAGGATGAGGCCGCTGATGATGTTGTTCTCCAAGCTCGACACCATGATCTCGGTGTCGTAGGACATGTCTCCCGTGATCACGACGTCCGTCGTGGGCGGGAAGAGCGGGCGCATGCGCTCGATCTCGGCACGCACGCGGTCGGCCGTCTCGATGATGTTCTCGCCCGAGCGCTTGACGACGTTCAGCGTGACGGTGGCCCGCCCGTCCATTCGCGCGAACGTCTCGCGCTCGGCGAAGCCGAAGTCGACGGTCGCGACGTCCCGCACGTAGATCGGGCGGCCCGCCTCGGTCTTCACGACCAGGTCCTCGATGAGCGTCGGATCCTCGAACTCGCCGTCGACGCGCACCAGGTACTTGGTGTCACCCACGTCGATGGAGCCACCCGGGATGTTCACGTTCTCGTTGCGGATCGCGTCGATCACGTCCTGCATTTCGAGCGCGTAGTACTGGAGTCGGGCGAGGTCGACGTCGACCTTGACCTCCCTCTCGAGCCCTCCGCGTACGTCGGCGCGAAGCACCGCCGGAATCGCCTCGAAGCGATCCTGCAGCTCCTCGGCGAGCTCCTTGAGGCGAACGAGCCCGTACTCTCCGGACAGGTTCACCTGCATGATCGGCACTTCCGAGAAGTTGAACTCCACGATCGTGGGATCCTCGGCGTCGTCCGGGAGATCCGGCTTGGCGAGGTCGACCTTCTCTCGAACCGACTGCAATGCCTCGTCGAGGTTCATCCCGGCATTGAACTCGGCCACGATGCTCGAGTAGCCCTCGACCGACGTCGAGGTCAGCTCGACGATGTCGCTGATGGTCGAGAGATCCTCTTCGAGGACCCGGGTGACCTGCGTTTCCACGTCGCCCGGCGAGACGCCGGGGTAGATCGTGTTGACCGCGATCATCGGGATCGCCATCTCCGGGAACGACTCCTTCGGAGTCGCCCGGTAGGCGAGCGCGCCCATGATCGCGATGATGAAGAGGAGCACCAGGATCGACGTCCTGTGCTCGATCGCCAGGCTGGTGGGGCCGAACTCCTTGAACGCCTCCACCCGGCTGGGGTCGCGGCCGTCCGGGGTGCTCGGCCCCGAACCGTTCTCCGTCCGTGCGCTCATCCGCCCCTTACCTCCCTCTTTCGATCACGTTCACACGGTCGCCGTTCGCGACAGAACGGTGTCCCACGACCACGAGCCGCTCACCGGCCTCTACGCCTTCCTCGATCACGACAAAGTTGCGTCGGGCGGGCCCGAGCTGGACCGGCCGCGCCTCGGCGACGGTCGTGCCGCCCCGGTCGACCGCGAGGAACACGATGTAGCCGTCCTCGACCCTCACCAGAGCGTCCTGCGGGACGACGATCGCGTTGTCCACGGCGCGCCTGGTCACGGCCATGTTCGCGACCATATGCGGCTTGATACGGCCGTCCCGGTTGGGCAGCTCCACCTCGATGCGGTAGG
>JBFGFY010000176.1:0-7114 GCA_041579355.1 Longimicrobiales bacterium
CGATGAGCTGATAAAGCGACTGGAAGACGTTCGTCGCGACGATCGGCACGGCCAGCGTGATGAGCACCCGCAGCACCGGCCCGCTCGTGGCGTCCCGCGCGCCCGCTCGCATGGCGGGGGTCGAGGGAGCCGGCGGCGGTCGCTCGGGTGGGTCGGCCATTTTCCTTTCGGGCCGCGGGGCGATCTTGGGAGTCAGCCGCGGGCGTTGGCGACCCGCGGGCACGTACGAAGATCGGGGCTCCCATGCGAATCCTGAAGGGCAAACACGCGGGCAGGCGACTCACCTCACCCGCAGGGCAGGTGAGGCCCACCCCCGAAGGGGTGCGGGACCGCTGTGTCTCGCTCGTGGAGGAGGACCTCCGGGAAGCGCGGGTGCTCGACCTGTTCGCCGGGTCGGGTGCGCTCGGCCTCGAGGCCCTGTCTCGGGGCGCGCGATCCGTCGACTTCGTGGAGAGCGCTCCCGCCGCTCTACACTCGCTCAAGGCGAACGTCGCGGCGCTCCGGGCGAGGGACCGGTGCCGGATCTTCAAACGCGACGCCTTGCCCTGGATGGAGGAGCTCGAGGCCGGCTCGTACGCCGTAGCGTTCGTCGATCCTCCGTACGGCTCCAAAAAGCTCGACCGGGTCGTGGAGCGCTGGCACGAGGTGCCCTTCGCCGACGTGCTCGTGCTCGAGCACGACAAGGAGCACGCGTTCCGTGGCACGGGGAAGCGCTACGACTTCGAGGGGCCGACGCGCATCACGATCCTGCGGGCGCGCGGGCGCGCGCGTCAGACGGCCGAGTAGAGGACCGCCATGTAGAGCACGTAGGCTGCCGCGAGCCCGATCCCGATCCGGCGCGATACGGGCCGCCGGAACCACGTGAAGCCGGCGAGCAAGACCGCGGCCGCGATCATGACGGGCAGATCCAACGAAAGGAAGCGCGCCGAGACGGGCACGGGCTCCCCGCTAACGACCGCCGCGGCGCCCATGATCCCGAGGACGTTGAAGAGGTTGCTGCCGGCCACGGTGCCCACGACCATGCTCCCGCGCCGCCGCAGCCCCGCCACGACAGTGGTCGCCACCTCGGGCAGCGACGTGCCGATCGCCACGACGCTCAGTCCGACGACCGTCTCCGGAACCCCGAAGCGGTCCGCGATCTGGACGGCCGAGTCGACGAGGAAATCGGCCCCCAGGGGGAGCACGACGAGCCCCGTGACGATGAAGAAGAGGATCGTCGGCATCCGGCTCGGGAGCCCGAGCACCCAGTCGAGAGGGATCGGCACCGGGGCGCGGCGATGCGCGCGCAGCGCCACCCGCAGGGTCACCGCGAAGCCCGTGAAGAGGATCCCGAGAAGGAGGGCTCCCTCCCTACGAGTGAGGTCGGCACCGAGGAAGCAAAGCGCCGCGAACAGGACGCTGACCACGACCGTGAGCGTGCACGAGCGCCGCGCGGCGACCTCTCCAGTCCGCAGTGGAAACACGATCGCCGCGATGCCCGCGACCAACAGGACGTTGGCGATGTTGCTGCCTACGACGTTCCCGAGCGCGAGGCCCGGGAAGCCGGCCGTCGCCGCGCGCACCGATACGACGAGCTCCGGAAGCGACGTGCCGAGCCCCACGACGACGAGCGCCACGAAGGCCGGGGGCACCTGGAGGCGGCGCGAGAGGGCCACGGCGCCGCGCACCAGCAGGTCCCCACCACCCAGGAGATAGATGAAGCCTGCGACGAGCTGCGCGTAGATCATGGCCGCTGGCTATGTGGGAGGCGAGTCGTCCATGACGTGCGCCACGGCGTAGAGTCGGCCCGCCTCGGGATAGCTAGCCCAGCGCAGGAGCTTGTACGTGCCGTCCTTGCAGAGGTAGCGGTTGTCGAAGGAAATGGTGGGGATACCCTCCGCGAGCTTCGCCACCTCGGCCTGAGTCGCGTCGACGTCGTCCGGGTGAACGAAGTCGAAGAAGGGACGCTGGAGCAGCTCATCCTCCGTCCACCCGAGCTTACGGGTGAAGGCCGGGTTCACGCGCTTGAAGTACCCATCCGTGCCCGCGATGCACATCAGGTCGATCGACACCTCGAAGAACTTCCGGAACTCGCGCATGAGCTCCATACGTTGCTCGAGCTCGTCGGCCATCTCGTTGAAGTTGCGGGCGAGCTGCCCCACCTCGTCCTCCACCGTGACCTTCGCCCTGGCCTGCATCTCACCGCCGCGGATGCGGTTCGCGACCTCCGCGAGCTGATGGATCGGGAGGGCGAAGCGCATGCCGAAGGCGAAGCCTGCCAGGATGGCGAAGGCAGCCAGGATGAGGGCGGTTCGCCGGAGCCGGTCGCGGAACTCCGTGTACGGTAGCTCCTCCTCGAACGCGTCGACTTTGACCGCGAGACCCCACCCGGTGTCGTCGACGAAGCGCGTCGCAGCCCAGACTTCCTCACCGCGGTAGTCGATGAGCTGATCCGACGCAGGCTGCGGCTCGCCGGAGAGCGCTCGGCTCGCGATGCTCGCCCGCCCCGTTGGCAGGACGACCCCGCCTCCACCGCCCGGGATGTGCCGCGTCGGATGGAGCGTGCGCACACTGCCGTCGGCGTCTCGCACGAAGACGAGGGTCTCGCCTGACTCGCCTAGGCCCTGGAAGGCGCCCGTAAGCTCCAGCAGCTCGCTGGCGTCGAACACCGAGACCAGCGTACCGACGAGGCTGTCGTTCCACTCGAGGGGCGCCGTGAAGGTCACCTGCGGCGCACCGGATCCGTCGAACTCGACGCCGACGTAGCGCGTGTCTCCGGGTGGAATAGGTGACGCAGACAACGCACGCGACGGGAGGGGATCGTCGCCTCCGCGTGTCACCGCCGCGACGAGCGCGCCCGACCTGTCATGGACGCGTACTAGACGCGCGCTGCGCGAAGCCTCGATGGCGTCGTCCAAGATCGTACGGATGCGGGCCGCCGCCGCCGCGTCACCCGTGCGCCCGTGCTCGTCCAGGCTCGCTCGGAGCTGTGTCCGGCTCGCGATGAGATCGGCGCGGTCGCGCCACCCCTCGACGATCCAGAGCAACGCCTGCCGACGTGACTCCGCGAGCTCGTCGAGCCGATCGAGCCGGCTCTGCCGGAGGAACCCGTCGACCTCCGACGAAACGACCACACCCATTGCGATCATGCTCGTCAGGGCGACGGCCACGAGGGCGAAGATCAGCTTCGTGCGAATGTCCACGTAGGACCTTACAGGACGGGAACACGGACGGCCATGTCCCCCGAGACCGCCCCGCCCGCTCCGAAGTCACTTGCCGGCCCGGCGCTCCCGGATGTGACTCCAGCCGAAGTGGCCGGTCTAGGAGCAAGGATGCGGCACCTGCTGGACGGTGCCGCTGGGCCAATCGCTGCAACCAAGGATGGTGTGATGGATCTGTTGAAGACGATTCTCGACGAGCGGGGCGGAGACCTCATCAAGGAGCTCACCGATCGGGTGGGCATCACCCAGGGCCAGGCGGAGCGCTTCGTGCCCGACGCGGGCTCACAGGTAATCGCGGCGCTGACGAAGCGTCCGCAGGAGTTCGACCTGGCGAACCCCGCCGCCGACGAGAACGTCGCCGCGGTCCTGGGAGGTCTCGACATCCCGGCCCTCGCGAGTCGCGCGGGAATCTCGTCCGACCAGGGAGAGAGGGGGCTCGCGACGATCGTGCCAATGCTCCTCAAGCTCTTCGGCGACTCTGATTCCGGTGGCGGACTGATGTCCGTCCTCCAGTCCGGCGAGGGGGTCGCGGATGCGCTCGGCAAGCTGCGCGGCCTCGGCGGCAAGCTCTTCGGCTGATCACACATCCAACACTGACACTAGAGAGGAATCCGATGGGCATTTTCGATTTCGTGAAGGAGGCGGGGAGCAAGGTCGGGCTGGCGCAGTCGCCCTCCGCCGCGCGCGCGGAGGCGGAGAAGGACGAGCAGCTACACGAGCTCCGTGAGGGCAACAAGCTGCTTCGCCTCATCATGGAGATGGACCTGGGGGTCGAGAGCCCCAAGGTGAAGTACGACGACGGCGTCGCCACCGTGTGGGGCACGGCGCCGACCCAGAAGGTCCGGGAGGCGACGATCCTGGCCATCGGCAACGTCGCCGGAGTCGCTCGCGTCGTCGATCACATCGAGGTGAAGGAGCCGGCACCGGAGTCGAAGTTCTACACCGTCGTGCGCGGCGACACCCTCGGGAAGATCGCGAAGGAGCATCTCGGCGATGCCCGGCGCTATCCGGAGATCTTCGAGGCCAACAAGCCCATGCTCACCGACCCGGACAAGATCTATCCGGGCCAGGTCCTGCGAATCCCGCCGTCCTGAGCGCGCTCGCGCGACTCGGGACGCACCGCGCCCCGGCGGCCGTGGGCCGCCGGGCCGTCTCTTCGTAGGTGCTCCGTCAGCCGGCGGTCCCGGGGTCCGACGAATAGGCTACGTCGGCCGCCCGGGTGCGCAAACGCCGCTCGTCGTTACGCAGACCAGCCTCCTGCGCCACGCTCGCCGCGTTCGCGAACATCTGCGCGGCGAACACGGTGTCGCCGCTGGCGAGCGCCCGCGTCCCGGCGGACTCCAGCGCCTTCATGGCGGCCGCCATGTCGCCCACCTGGTAGTAGAGATTCGCGGCCAAGAAGAGATCTTGGCGCGCCTGCGGATCCTCGTGCTGCCTCAGATCGGCGGCAGCTACGTAGAGGCTGGCCGCGTCGGCCCAGCCCTGCGAAGTGCTCTGGAGCCTGCGGGCCTCGGCCTCGAACTCGGCGGCGAGCTCCGCCCCGGCGATCGGCTCGGTCTGGGCATCGACAGGCGCTGCGAAAGCGGCAGCAGCCACGAGCGCGGTGACCACCCAACCCATCCTCGTCCTCATCATCATCCACCCCTCCTCACAGTAAATCCCGAGGGCACCGCGGCCCCCCGGAGCACCCGTGCTCCGTTTTCTGAGAACGCCCCAGCCCCCGAAAAGGTTGCAGGCGTGAACTCGTCCATCCCTACGGGTCGGAAGCCCGGGAGGGTTTCGGGCCGGGCGCCGGGAACCGAACGGGGCTGCTAGGAGCGCGGCGGCACGGTGTCCGGCGGCGGCGCGCCGGGCGCGACGGTGTCCGGCTGGGGCGCGGCCTGCGCCGGGGCCGCGGGGGCGGGGGTCGGCGGAGGCGCCGCGGGCGAAGACGCGGCCGTGTCCCGGGCCGGCGCCGTCGGCAGGTTCCTCCGCAGCAGGTCCCGGATCGAGCCGGTGGCGCGCTGCTCGAGTTCCTGCCGGCGCTCCTCGACCTGATCCCGGATCTCGCGGGTCGCCTCCTCGCGGACCGCTTCGGCGACGGAGGGTCCTTCGCCGACCCGGACGCCGATGTCGGGGCTCGTGAGCGTGCCCCCGATGCGCAGCACCGCACGGGTCAGATCCGTGCGCTCGAGCGCCCGCTGCGCGACGACCGTAGCGCCGCCGAGGCGCCGGATCGCGGCCGAGTCGAGTCCGGTGCGGGGAAGGTCGAGCGTCGAGACGAGGTCCAGCCTGCCGTCGAAGCCGATCGCGCCACCGACGCGAGGTGTCCCCGGCGCTCCCTCGAGCGCCGAATCCGCCAGGCGAAGCGCACCGGCCTCGACGGTGAACGGGGCGGTCCAGTTCCTCACGCCCGGCTCCCGGAGCGACGGCAAGCTCACGAAAGACGCCAGCCGCTCCGTGAGCGGCGAGGCGCGCAGCCCCCCCTCGCTGAGCAGGAAGCGGCCGCCGCCCACCAGGGCCGCCGGGGTCGGCAGCAGCAGGTCGTCGAGTTGGCCCGCGAAGTCGAGGTCCGCCGTGAAGTTGCCTCGGACCGCCGTGCCGAGCGGTGTCGTCTCGCCCAAGAAGGCGGTCGCGTCCACTCCCTCCGCCCGCATGCGCATCGTGAACGGCTGGGTCACCTGCGACCCGAGGGCCAGATCGATGCCCGTCGTGATCAGACCCCCGTACCGCCGCAGCGTCGCATCGGTGACCCGGATGTGGTCGGGACTCAGCTCGATCACGGCGCGCAGCTGCTCCGAACGCCCTTTGCGGTCGATGAGCGTATCGATCGCCACCGTGATCCGGCCCGCCAGCGGCAAGGACTCCGGCCGCGCGAGCCCCATACGGCGGGCGGCCTCGGCGCTGGACACGCCGGCGACGCTCCGGTTGCCGAGCTGCGCGAACGCGACCCTACCATACGTGAGGACCGTATCCGCCGGCGGGCGCGGGCTAAGCGCCGTCGCGTCCAGGCGGGCCGCGGCGACCGAGCCGTCCAGGTACGGCACCCGGTCGGGGTCCGCGAACGCCGAAAGGTCCGCGACCTCCCCACTGACCCGCAGCAGATCGGCGCCGAGCTGGACCGGGACGTCCGCGAACGCCACGCGCCGGCCGTCCAGCACTACCGTGCCGTTGGCGATCGCGACCGGGACCCCGAGGTTCGGCGTCGCCACCCGGAAAGCCGCGAGCGCCAGCTGCCCAACCCCGCTCAGCTCCCCGGGCGCGTCGAGCGGCACGTCCAGGTCGAGGTCCGCGGCGAGGCGCCCCGCGAGAGACGTGCCCTCCGGAAGGGTGATCACGGAGGCCAGCCGAGCGAGGTCCGGGGCGGCCTCGACGGAGAGGCGCGCGAGCCGATCACCCGTGAGCGTCACGACTCCGGCAAGAGAGGCGTCTCCCCCGAGCACACGCCCCCGGGCGTTCGGCCTGACCACGCCGCCCGGCTCGAGGTTGGCCGTGAGCTCGAGCCCCTCGAGGAGCGCTACGCCGGCGGGGTTCACGAGCCGCCCGCCGACCACTCCGAAGTCGCCCGTCACCTCCGGCGTCGCGCCCTCTCCGAAAGGGCCCGTGAGGGTGAGGCGGGCGTCGAGCAAGCCTGTGGCATCTCCCACACGCCGACGCACCGAGTCCGGGGCCAGCGCGAGGACCCGCTCGAGTGGGAGGTCGTCGATGGTCGCACGGACGTCCACGCTCCGCGACGGGCTCGCGAGGTCGCGCAGCTGGCCCCCGAGCGTGAAGGCGATGCCCTCGACGCCGAGCGTTCCGCCCCGCACGTCGACCTCCGTGAAGTCCGAGGCGGCATCGAGGTCGAAGGTGCTGCTGAGCGGCACGTCCGCGAGCGCCGGCACGCGCGGGCCGGCGAGGCCGAGCCTCGCACCCGCATCCCCCTCGATGCTCCA
>JBFGFY010000177.1:0-7098 GCA_041579355.1 Longimicrobiales bacterium
CACGGCGAAGACCGAGAGCTCCTCGCCCTCCATGTACTCCTCGATGACGACCTCGCGGCCGGCCTCGCCGAAGTCGAAATCGGCGAGCATGGAGCGTACGGCCGTGAGCGCCTCGTCCTCGGTCATGCAGACCACGGCTCCCTTCCCGGCGGCGAGGCCGGAAGCCTTCACGACGATGGGCGCACCCTGCTCGCGAACCCAATTCTCGGCGGCCTCGAGGTCCGTGAAGGTCCGGTGTTCGGCCGTCGGGACCCCGGCACCGCGCATCAGCTCCTTCGCGTAGGCCTTACTCGCCTCGATGCGCGCCGCGTCCTTGCGGGGACCGAACACGGGAAGGCCCTTCGCCTCGAACCGGTCGACGATACCGGCCGCCAGCGGGGCCTCGGGACCCACGACCGTGAGGTCGATCCGGTGGGCCGCCGCCCATCCCGCCAGGGCCTCCACGTCCGTGGGGGCGAGCTCGACCGCCTCGCAGAGGGGCGCCATGCCCCCGTTTGGGCGCGTGGCGAAGAACTCGGCCGAGGGTGCGTCCCGGCGGAGCTTCCAGAGGAGCGCGTGCTCGCGCCCGCCGTTTCCGACGATGAGGATGCGCATGGGCGGAGTGTACGTCTGTCGGGCGGATGCGAAAGGGGCGGCCGGGGCGGGGGACCCGCCGGACACGACCGACCGAGCGGGGCGGGGCGTTTCGGGGGCCTACCACCCCGGTCGGGGACTCACCCGGGAACCGCGGAGGTACCCCATACGTTAATAGTATACATGTAAATGATCAGCACGTTTATCAAGGAGGCACCATGGCGGTCGACCACCGCGTCCACGAGCTCGTGGGCTACGTGACGAGCGGCAGGATTCTCGAGGCGATCGAGGAGTTCTACGGCGACGACGTGGAGATGCAGGAGAACACCGCTCCCCCCACGGTAGGGAAGGAGGCGAACCGGGAGCGAGAGCGGGCGTTCGTGGCGTCCGTGGCGGAGGTGCACGAGAGCCGCGCGGAGGCGATCGTAGCCGACGGGAGTCGTACGGCGATCCACTGGGTCTTCGACTTCACGGACACCGAAGGGCGGAGGCTACGGTTCGACCAGGTGGCGCTCCAGACGTGGCGCGACGGCCAAGTCGTCCGGGAGCGCTTCTTCTACGATCCCGAGTCGCTCGCGGCGTGACGGAGGGCCGGGGCCGCGACGCGGCCCCGGCCCCATGCCGAAGCCTACTTCTTGAACCCGCTGAGGAAGTCCGAGCCCATCCGCTTGGCGGCTTCGGCGACGTTGTCCACGAAGTCCTTGGCGCCGTCCGCGTATGCCTGCGCCGCGGCGCGCAGGTCCTCCTGGTAGGCCGGATCGGGCTCGCCCCGACGGGGATACTCGCCCCGCACGATGCGGTCGTAATCACCCGTTTCGATCCACGCCCGCAGCTCGCTGAGCCGGAGCACGTAGAAGGGGTGCGTCGCGGCCATCAGGTTCAGCACCTTGAAGACCTGGTCGGCCACGTCGCCGCCCTGCTGGTACTCCTCGGCCTGGATGATGAACTCCTGCAGGCTCATTTCGTCGCTCGTGCCCCCGCCGGCCATCTTGAGCATGGCGCGCATCACGACCTCGGGGTCCTGCACGCTGAGCAGCCCCACCCGGTCACACGAGAGCTCGGACTTGCGGTACCACTCCAGCAGCGCGACGAGCACGGCCCGCGCGGCCAGCCCCACGATCGGGAAGCCCATGTTCGCGAGGTTGATGAGGAAGACCATCATCGTCCGGTAGAGGACGTGGTCGCTCATGATGTGGCCGATCTCGTGCCCGATCACGTACTCGAGCTCCTCGTCTTCGAGCAGGCGGATGATGCCCGAGTTGAGGATGATGAACGGCTGCTCCATGCCGTACGCGCCCGCGTTGACGATCGGTGTTTGCGACAGGTAGAGCGGGTACTCCTCGGGCGCGTCGAGCGTCTTCAGCGCCTGCTTGTAGATCTTGTAGACCTCGGGAAACTGGTTCTGCGTCACCCGCACCGCGTTGGCCTGGAAGGCGAGTCGCACGGGCTTCTCGCCGAAGAAGCCGAAGAGCTTCCGGAGCACGGTGTCGAAGACCGGAATCTTCCGCAGCGCCTGGAGCGCCGCCTTGTCGGCGGGATGCTCCCACGCGTGCGGCGCGATGTCCGTGAGCACGCGTCGCGCGCGCGCCTTGGCTCCGTCCGCCCCGCCGGGGGTCCGATCCTGATCGTCCGCCATGTCACGTTCCTCTTGCTCGGTTCTCCCCCCGCGCGATCCGCGGTGGGGACGGAAGCACTCGCCCGCCCTTACGCTCGCCTACCATCGACGGTTTCACTGTGCCAGGGCCTGGTCCAGGTCGGCGAGCAGGTCCGCCTCGTCCTCGATGCCCACCGAGAGCCGCACGAGCCCCGGCGTCACGCCCATGGCCAGCCTGCGCTCCTCCGGTACAGACGCATGAGTCATCAAAGCGGGCACACTCACCAACGATTCCACGCCACCCAGGCTCTCCGCCAGGGCGAAGAGGCGTAGCCGCTCCGTCAGCCTCTTGGCACGGACGACCGAGCCTAGGTCGATCGAGACCATGCCGGTGAAGCCGTGCATCTGAGCCGCCGCGAGCTCGTGCTGCTCGTGCGAGGCGAGCCCGGGGTAGAAGACGCGGTCCACCTTCGGATGGGATTCCAGGTATCGCGCCACCGCTAGACCGTTGGCATTGTGCCTCTCCATGCGGAGGTGGAGCGTCTTGATCCCTCGCAGCGTGAGGAAGCAGTCCATCGGGCCCGGCACCGCGCCCCCGGACTTCTGCAGGAAGCGCAACTCGGCCGCGAGCGGCTCGTCCCGCACCACGACGAGGCCGCCGATGAGGTCCGAGTGTCCGTTCACGTACTTCGTCGACGAGTGGATCGTGAAGTCGGCACCGAGCTCGAGCGGCCGCTGGTTGTACGGTGAGGCGAAGGTGTTGTCGACGGACAGCAGCGCCCCTCCGGCGTGCGCGATCTCGGCCGCCGCGCGCAGGTCGCAGACGCGCATCATCGGGTTCGTGGGTGTCTCGACGTGCACGAGCTTCGTCTCGGGTCGCATCGCGGAGCGGATGTTCTCCGGGTCGCGCGAGTCCACGAACGTGAACTCGAGGCCCAGGCGGGAGAGCACGCGCGTGAAGAGCCGGGTCGTACCCCCGTAGGTGTTCTCTTCGCTCACCACGTGGTCTCCGGCGCTCAGCCGCTTCACGACGGCCTCGATCGCCGCGATTCCCGACGAGAACGCGAGTCCGTGCGAGCCGGACTCGAGCGCCGCGATGCTCGCCTCGAGGGCCTCGCGGGTGGGGTTCGCGGTCCGCCCGTAGTCGAAGCGTCCGCCGAGCGGGTCTCCGGCGGAGGGCTGCACGTACGTCGACGTCTGGAAGATCGGCGTCATGATGGCGCCCGATGTCGGGTCCGGCTCCACGCCGGCGTGCACGGTGCGGGTGCCGAAGCGGTGCCCCTCGGGAGGCGGGTGGGCCATGGACGTTCCTTACGTTCGTGGGGGCTGGGAGGGCGCAGGCACGGCAGAAGCGAAGGGAATCTATCTTGTTCCGGATCCGTCCGGCGCGGGCAACCATGTCCGAGGGGTGACGCGGTCCCACTCGAGGAATCCAAGACCGAGACGACGCGCACCAGGAGGCCAGGCACATGCGAATGCCAGTCACCGCCCTTTGCTCGCTGCTGCTGGTCGGTGTGAACCTGCCGGTCTCTGCTCAGCTGAACGAGAAGTGGGGCGTCCCTGGGTCCCCGACCGGTCAGATGGTCGCCCAGGTTCTGGAGATGATCGAGCGGGGCGACGACGCGTACACCCGCGAGGCGCTGGCCGCGCACTTCGCGCCCGAGTTCGTCGATGCCCATCCGATGTCGATGCACCTCCAGATCTTCCGTCAGCTGCACGACGACCTCCCGGGAGTCCAGCCGGGCGGTGTCATGCGAACCTCGGACGGAGCCCAATTCACGGCGACGTCGGCCACGACGGGATCCTCGGTGGCGATTACGCTGCGTATGAGTGCCGACGGCCGAATCGAGAGTCTGCTCGTCGAAGCCGGTGGGCGTGGGCCGGACCCCGCGATGGCTGCGCTGCCGCTCGACGAGCTCGTCGAGCGCCTGGCGGGAGAGGGTGAGTTCTCCGGCGTCGTCTACGAGAGCCGCGGGGGCCGGCCGGTCTTGACGTCGGCACACGGGCTCGCAGACAAGCGGAGCGGCACGCCGAACACCCCCGAGACGGCGTTCAACGTGGGCTCCATCGGCAAGTCGTTCACCGGTGCGGCGGTCATGCTCCTGGCCGGGGAAGGTAGGATCGACCTGAACGCGCCTCTCGGCACCTACCTCGACGGTTTCCCGGAGCACGTCGCTCGCACGGTCACGGTGCGGCACCTGCTCCGGCACGAATCGGGGTGGGAGCACTACTGGGAGCACGAGGCGTTCCGGGCGCGGCGCGGAGACCTCCGCGAGATGGACGACTACCTCGACTTCATCCGGGGTATGCCCCTCCGCTTCGAGCCCGGGTCGAGGCAGCTGTACAGCAACGTCGGCTACGAGGTCCTCGGCGGGATCATCGAAGCCGTCACGGGCCAGCGGTACCGGGACTTCATGGCGGAGCGGATCTTCGGGCCGCTGGCAATGAGCCGCACCGGCTTCCCGCTGCGCGACGAGGTCGTCCCGGGCGTCGCCATCGGCTACACGAGTGACCATCCGTACGCCGAGGCACCGGGGTACGTCATGGAGAACACGTTCCTGCTGGCCCCCCGTGGTACCGCTGCGGGCGGTGCGTACTCGACGGTCGAGGACCTCGAGCGCTTCTTCCGCGGCCTCGTCGGGGGTGGGCTGCTCGACGTGGGGGCCGCTGGGATGGTGCTCTCGGAGTACGACGAGGCGGCCGGCGCGCCGGCCGGCGCTGTGGCGCTGGCCGGGGGCGCCCCCGGCGTGAGTGCTCTGGTCGTGTTCGACCCGCGGAGCGACCGCTTCGCCGCGGTCCTGGCGAACCAGGACTCGGAAGCCGTCTCGGCGATCGGCCGGCGCCTCGAGCGCGGCGGGTGAGGCGACTTCGTTGACCTCTCCTCGGCCCTTGGGCGAAGTTCGATAGTAGTCCGCCCGTAGCCCCGGGCGGCCGACCTGGCCCCCCCAGAACCCAGGAGCTCCGAGGCCCCGCTTGCCGATCCAGATTCCTGCAGACCTCATGGTGAGCGTCTCGGGCATCCGCGGGAGGGTGGGGGCGCCCTTCACACCGGAGCTCGCAGCCGCCCTCGCGGCCTCCTTCGGGGCGTTCATGGCGCCGGGCTCACGAGGTCCGATCTGTCTCGGCCGCGATTCCCGCACTTCGGGGCCGATGTTCACCCGGGCGGTCACGGCCGGGCTCCAGTCCGTGGGCGTCGACGTCGTGGACGTCGGCGTGGTTCCCACCCCCACGCTGCTGATGGCGGTGCGCGAGCTCGGAGCCGCCGGAGGCATCGGCGTCACCGCGAGCCACAACCCGGCCGAATGGAACGCCCTCAAGCTCGTGACGGAGGAGGGGATCTTCCTCGACGCGGAGCGCTCGGCGGCGTTCCGGAAGTATCTGGTGGAGCGGGACCCTCCGCGGGCGGCCTGGGATGCGCTCGGCAGGGTATCGCACGACGCGGGTGCCTGGGCGCGACATCTCGAGAAGATCTTGGCGCTGCCGCACGTGGACCCGGAGGCGATCCGAGCGAGACGACTCAAGGTGGCGGTCGATTGCGTGCACGGGGCGGGCGGGCCCGTGGTAGAGGAGCTGCTGGAGCGACTCGGGTGCCAAGTCGTGGGAATCGGCATGGAGCCCGATGGACACTTCCCGCGCGACCCGGAGCCGACGGCGGCGAACCTCGCCGACCTCGCGGCGCTCGTGCGGGAGAGCGGCGCCGACCTCGGCCTGGCGATCGACCCGGACGCGGACCGGCTCTCGCTGGTGGACGAGGCTGGCCGTCCACTCGGCGAGGACCTCACGCTCGCTCTCGCCTCGGACACCGTACTTCGGCGCACACCCGGACCGGTCGTCACCAACCTCTCCACGAGCCAGGTCGTGGGCGACGTCGCGGCGGCCCACGGGGTGGTCCTACACCGTGCTCCGGTGGGTGAAGTCAACGTCGCCCGGCGCATGCAAAAGGAGCGAGCCGTCGTGGGTGGGGAGGGGAACGGGGGCGTGATCCTGTCGGCGCTGCATCACACGCGGGACGCACCACTGGCGGTTGCTCTCATCCTGCAACACCTTGCAGATGAAGCAGTTGCACTGTCGGAAGCGTCTCTGCGGTGGCCCTCCTACCGGATCGTGAAGGAGAAGGTCTCGTTTCCGCGCGAGGCGCTCGCCGCGGGGTACGAGGCGCTGGAGGGAGACCTGGGCGCGGAGGCGAAGGACGAGTCGGACGGGCTGCGCCTCGCATGGCCGACTCGCAAGGCATGGCTCCACGTTCGGCCGTCGGGGACCGAGCCGGTCGTCCGTCTGATCGCGGAGTCGTCTGATGAGAAGGGAGCCCGGGAACTGGTGGCGCGCGCGGCGGACATTCTCGCCGGGGTCGCCTGAGCATTCATAGCACGGCCACATAGGGAGGTTCGCACGTATGTGCGGCATCGTCGGATACGTGGGATCGAAACAAGCGACCCCGATCCTGATCGAGGGGCTGAAGCGGCTCGAGTACCGAGGCTACGACTCGGCGGGCGTCGCGCTCCTCAACGGGGCGGGCCTCCACGTCGTGAAGCGCCCGGGCAAGATCCGCGAGCTCGAGGCGGCCGTGGCGGCTTCGCCTTCGACCGCCACCTGCGGCATCGCGCACACGCGTTGGGCGACCCATGGCGCCCCGACGCAGCCCAACGCGCACCCTCACACCTCGTCCGACGGTGACATCGCGCTCGTGCACAACGGCATCATCGAGAACGCCGACGTGCTCCGCGTGCAGCTCCAGAGCGAAGGCTACTGCTTCGCCTCGGAGACGGACACAGAGGTCGTGGTCCACCTGATCGACTTCCTGTGGAAGGAGGGAGCACCGCTCGAGGACGCCGTCGCGGCGGCGCTCCGCGAGGTGGACGGCGCCTACGGGATCGCCGTCGTTTCGACCCGCGACCCCGGCAAGATCGTCGTCGCACGCAACGGCAGCCCGC
>JBFGFY010000178.1:0-7082 GCA_041579355.1 Longimicrobiales bacterium
CGTTCGGCAGAGGCTCCACCGCGCGCTCGGTCAATTGACCGGGCCCGAGTCCAGCGTGCGGCGCGCCGACTCCGGCTAACGCGCCGGCTCGATGCGGAGGAGCGCGCCGTCCTCCTCGTGGTCCGTGAGCACGTAGAGGAGTCCGTCGGGTCCCTCGCGTACCTCCCGGATGCGCTGGCGGAACTCCCGTAGCATCGACTCGCGGCGTAGCTCCTCCGTGTTCTCGTTGAAGACGACGCGCTGCAGGTGCCCCGTGCCCGGGATGCCGCCTTCGCGCAGCGACCCCACGAAGACGTTGCCTCGCCAGGCCGGGAACCGGTCACCCGTGTAGATGGCCATGCCGGCCGCCGCGATCGCCGGGATCCAGACTACGAGCGGTGACTCCATGCCCTCGCGTGTCGGCTCACCGATCCGCGCACCCGAGTAGTCGCGTCCGTAGCTGAGCAGCGGCCAACCGTAGTTGCCGCCCGGGCGCAGGACGTTGATCTCGTCCCCTCCGTTGGGCCCGTTCTCGTGCTGCCAGATCTCGCCCGTCACCGGGTGCTGGATCAGGCCGAGCGTGTTGCGGTGGCCCATCGTGTAGATCTCGGGCCGGTAGCCTTGGTGCCACACGAACGGATTGTCCATCGGCACCGTGCCGTCGTCATTGAGCCGCAGGACCTTGCCACGCAGGCTCATCGGGTCCTGCGGGGCCATGCCGACCCGGCCGCCCGTCGACATGTAGACCTTGCCGTCGCGCCCGAAGGTGACCCGTCCGTTGAGGCCCGAGTTGCCCTCGAAGGCTTCGGTCACGACGAGGTCGCGGACCTCGGTCAGGGTACCGTTCACGAGCCGGCCCCGCGCGAGCGCCGGCGCGCCCCATCCCCTCTCCACCGGCTTCGTGTACGTGAGGTAGACGAGCCCGTTCGAGGCGAAGTCGGGGTGCAGCGCGACGTCCATCAGGCCGCCGTTGCCGTCCGTGCGGATCGTGGGCACGCCCGGGATCGGACGCGGGTCCAGCCGCCCGTTCCGGATCAAGCGCAGTCGGCCGTCCCGCTCCGTGACGAGCATGGCGCCGTCGGGCATCCACGCGATCGACCAGGGGTGCTCGAGGCCTCGGACCACGACGCTCACGCGGATCTTGCCCTGCTCCGCCGTATCGAACACCCACGGTCCGTCGCCGAGCGGCGGCACAGGTAGGCCGATCGATTCCTCCTGGGCCAGCCCGACGACGGGCAAGGCGAGCAGCAGGAGCGCGGCCAGGCGCGCGGAGCGTGCGAACGTCATAGGACCTCCCCGGCTCGAAGAGCGTGTGTCGGGCGTCTCCGCATAAGACGGCCCCCGGGGCGTCCGAGGCAAGCGGTTCGGGGCGGCCCCCTACCTCCTCGCCTGCACGATCCGGTTGCCCCGCTGCGCGAGGAGCCGCTGGTACTCCTCCTCGTCCACATGGGTGATGCCGATCCAGGCGTGGGACATCTCGTCCACCCCCCGCGCACCGAAGCCGACCCACTGGTCCGGGTCCGGGTTGATCGGGTTGTTCTCGGTGTTGTCGTAGAAGGAGTGGCAGAGCAGGATGGTGCCCGCCGGCAGAAGCGGCTTCGCGTCGTCAGCGTACTGGTACGCGATCTGCCAGTTGTGGTCGTACTTGTTGACCTGGCTGAGCATCTCGCGACGCCCGTCCGGATAGACGGCCTCCATCGTCATCCCGGTGCCCCGCATGTGCATGTGCGGACGGAAGCTGTGGATGACCGCCGGCTCCTCGAGCCGGTGCGCGGCCTCGAGGATCAGCTTCCCGTGTGGCGGGATGATGAGGTCGCGCGCGCGCTGTCCGGTCTGGTGGGTGCCGTCGATGAGGAAGCGCTCCTCGCCTCTCGAGGCGAGCCCGGGCGCGTTGTCCTCTTCGTAGAACCAGAGACCGACCTCGACCACGTCTCCCACGACCTCCTCACCGACCGGGAAGTAGTGCAGGTTCCACGAGATTAGGCCCTCCCCCGCCGGCAGGCGGACCCCCGTGTTGTCGGGGTAGACCTCCCAGCTCTTGCCGACGCCGTAGCGGGCGAGCGCGACGCCCCCTCGGCGCCCCTCCCCCTCGAGCTCGAGCGTCGCGTGGCCGTGGTGCACGACCTTCTTGCCGAGCGGGAACGCGGGCTTGAACTCCGCCGCGCGGATCCAGCGCTCCTGGTCGAGTCCCTCGAAGGGCACTTCGGGCGACCACCACTGGTCCTGCCCGTTCGCCACGACGTCGTAGGGAGTGGACCGCACGACGAGGTCCGGTGGTCCCAGCTCGTCCTCGAGTGCCCACTTCCGCGGGTCGGGCCACTCGGGAGCCGGAGGCATGTCGCGCACATCACCACGAGCGACGCCACCGTCGACCCACGCCACGATGGTCCGGATCTCCTCGTCCGTGAGCGAGATGTCGTTGGCGAAGTCCTGGATGCCGACGGTCCGGTCCACATGCCAGGGCGGCATGACGCGGCGCTCGACGCGGTCCCGGATGCGGGTCGCGAAGCGACGCGCATCCTCGTAGGTCTCGAGCGACATCGGCCCGATGCCCTCCGGCCGGTGGCACTCCAGGCAGGACCTCTGGAGGATGGGCGCCACGTCGGCCGTGAACGTCGGCGCTTCGGCGGCCGATGCCGCAGGTGCGAGCGCCGCCTGTCGCTGCGCCACCGCGCTTTGGGGAGCGGCGAGCAGGAGCAGGACGGCGACGAGTTGTGTCAGCCTCGACATGGTAGGTCTCCTAAGCGTCACGGACTCACGTCCACTCTGAGGTACGCGTTCGTCCAGCAGCAGAAGAACTCGAAATCGGGCACCGAGTTGTACGCGAGGATGCGGAGCATATACGCGCCGGGCCGGTCGAACGTCACCCGGTTCGTAACCGATCCGCCCTCGGCATCGACCGTCGTCTCGGCCTCGCGGAAGGATACGGTGCCCGTTCCTTGGTGATGCATCCAGCGGACCAGGATCGGCCGCTGATCGTCCTGGTACGGATTGTCGCGGTCGGCCCAGACGGTGAGGTCGAGCGGCTGTCCCGCGCGGGCCCGCACCGGCCCGCCCACGATCCCCTCGAAGCCGAGCGCCTCGGGCCCGTCGCGCTCGAGGCGCAGGGTGGGCGCGAAGTTGAGACGGCCCCTCTGGGCCCACCCGTCCAGCTCGTAGGGGGGGCTCGTCAGGCGACCGGGCACCGAGTACTCCTCGCCCCGGACGCGCAGCGTCCACACGACGTCCCGGGCGCCGAAGTCGGCGGGAACCGTGACCGTGAACACACCCCAGTGCCGCCGGTCGCCGTCGGGTGGCGGAAGGAAGTGCGTCGGCTGCATCCCGTCGAGCTCGCTCGGCTCGATGCGGTTGTCCGGGCCGAGAGGGATGTCCAGCACCTCGTCGGTGTTGATGTTCCAGTAGCCGAAGACCAGCTCGTAGGTGCCGTCCGGGTTGTCGTACCACCCCTCGAAGAAGGGCACCACGGGCCCGCCGGACGCCCGCAGGAAGAACGGGTCGAACTGCGTCTCGCCGCGGTCCGCGAGGCGGTCCTGCTGCGCCGCGACCGAGCTCCAGCCGGCACAAACCGCGACGAAGGCGAAGACGAGGATACGAATGGGCGCGTCCCTCCCCGGGGCCCACGGCCCCTACAGGCGACGTCTACTCAGTTATAGACCACGGGACATCGGCGCAAGGCGCGCAGCCGACGCGCCCCCTCAGCCAAGGATCACCTCACCCGATTGCCCGCGATCCACACGCCGTGGATCCGGCGCGTGTTGCGGATGTCGGCGAGCGGGCTCGCGTCGAGCGCGACGAGATCGGCCCAGACGCCCGACTCGATCGTCCCCACGCTCCCGTCGAGGCCGATGCAACCCGCTGCGTCGCCGGTCGCCGCTCGTAGCGCGGCCTCCGGTGAGAGGCCGGCCTCGACCATCATCTCGAGCTCGACGTGCTCGAAGTAGCCCTGGAAGCGGCCCGACGGGCCTGAGTCCGTGCCCATCGCGACCCTCACTCCTCCCTCGTGCAGGCGGCGCAGGTTCTCCATGGCGAGCGGGAGCGCCGCCTGCCAGTAGCGCGCCTGCTGGCCGGTGGACTGTGTCCGCCGCTCCGGCGTCAGGAACGCCGCGAGGTCGCTCGGCGCCGAGCGCTCCAGGAAGAACGGATCGTCGAAGAAGGCCGGCCGCTCCGCGTAGACGTAGGTCGAGAGCTCGCGCGTGAGCGTCGGCGTGATGCACGCCCCTCGCTGACGCATGAGGTCGATCAGCGCCTGGTCCACAGGCACGTCCCGGACGCTGTGCGCGACGATCCGGGCTCCGGCCTCGACGATGAAGCGGGCCGGCTCGAGCCGCTCGATGTGGACCGCGACGGGCATGCTGCGCGCGCCCGCCGCGTCGATGACGTCCCGGGTCGCCGGAGCCGCGTCCATGTTCGTGAGCCCGGCCTTGATCCAGTCCGCGCCCATGTCCACCCGGCGGGCGACCTCGGCTCGCGCCTCCTCGGCGGACGACGCCCCGACCCGCGGGCCGGCGACGAAGAGCCGCGCCCGCTGGAGCCCGGGGGTCCAGCGCTCGTTGCGCATGTGCTCAGCCTCGTCGCCGAGGCTCAAGACCGTCGTGACGCCGTAGTGCGCGTAGATCTCGAGCTGCTCGGGCACCGTGGAGCGCTCGCCGTCGGGGCCGACGTGGCCGTGTGCGTTGATGAGCCCGGGCACGAGCCACCGGCCCCCGAGGTCGACGACCTCGGCGCCGGCCGGCACGTCGATGGCGGAGGCCGGCCCGACGGCGGCAATCACTCCGTCGCGCACGAGCACGACGCCGTCCGTGATCGCGGGGGCGCCGGTGCCGTCGTAGACGCTGGCGCCCGTGAAGGCGAGGAGGCGCCCGGTGGGGATGTCGCCCGCGTCGCCACTGTAGCAGCCCGCGACGGCGAACAGCGCCGCCGCAAGGATGCCACGGCCGAAGTCCGGCATGAACCGGACGCTCGCGTCAGGCCTCAGAGGCATTCGCACGTGATGACGGCAGTGAACCTCTTTTCTCCCGTGGCGTTGTTGGCGATTGCGAACGCCTTTCGGTTCAGGTTCGAGAAGTTGACGACCACGAGATCGACATCACTATGCGTGACCGCCACGCCGGTCGCCGTGCACGTGCGTCGAGCGCGCGTGCAGGAAGTGGATTGGATGCAAGTTGGGGCCGCTTGTATCTGGTCTCGCCTGATCTTGTAACACAGATCGAAGATGGCCGCCTGCTTGCTGGCTCGGTTGCGGGGCTTGAATAGCTTCGAGATCGCGGTCTGTCCGCCTTGCAGCTTGCAGGTGTAGTTCCGATTCGAGCACGAAGCAGCTTGTTTCTTCTTCTTTTTTTTCGCGGGCTTCTTCTTCCGGGCGGGCTTCTTTACTGCCATCGGGTGACCTCACTCGCGTTGAGTCGACGCTTGAGGGAACTGGGCCCGAGCGGTCTCGCACTCGAACGTGAACGTCCCGTGAGTTACTCGCGGACTGTACGGACCTGGGAACTCGTGTGCAACGATCAGTGCTCGTGGGCACGGTCCTGAGACCGTCCTTCTCCGCGACCAAGACGTCGATGAGCGAAAAGTCCGCGCTCGACTCCGTTGAATTCCAGTAGGCGAGGCCGAAGAGCGGACTCGCGGAGGCCTGGACGTGGGAGGGATCGATGGGAACGTGGCGATGGACCAAGGCCGCCGGAATCATCTGCGCGCTCTTCGCGCTTGGCGCTTGCACCGACGACCTGCTCACGGAGGTCGAGCCGGGCGCCGTGATGTCCGCCCACGGCAGAGGGGGCGGCCCCGGGGGTGGCGGGGGCGGTGGGGGAAACACGGGGCCGTCCCCCGGCAACGTGGCGACACTGCTGACGGACGGGCCGGGTGACGGAATCTCGAGCGACGACGGCACGGCCTACGTCACCATCAAGAAGAAGGGCGTGCTCACCTCCGAGGTCGATCAGTTCGGCAAGCACGCCCTCGGCATGGCCGAGGAGGCGCCGCGCAGGCTGTGCGTGGAGTTCCCGCTCGACGCTGAGATCTGGTGGAGCACGTCCGATTGGGACGACCTCGTGACGGCCTCGGGGGGCGCCATAGGCCTCGGACTCCGGCCCTGCACGTTCGGCGGCTTCCACACCGCCTCGCACAGTCACCCCGACCGGCTCCTCGCGATGGCTCCCGGCGACGTCCAGACGGCGGGCGGCAAGCTGACGCTCGTGGAGTTCGACGTGGCGCGGTCGTGGGAGTGGCGGCTCTACTTCAACAGCAGCGACGGGAACCTGGGCGAGGGCAAGGACGGCCTCTGCATCCGCTACGACCCGGATGGCACCTGGACGATCGGGACCGACCCCACGATCGACGACACGACGACGACGCCGACTGTCTGCGACGACGCCGGTGTCGACGAGTTCCTGGATCTCGTGCGGAACCCGTCCTCGGGGGTGTTCATTCCCGTGGCGCGGTTCCGGATGCCCTTTAGCTACACGGTGACTCCGGACTGAGCCCGGGGACCGGGCGACGCCGGCGCCCCCCAGGGCGTCGGCGACCCGCCCCGGCTTGTCTGGGGCCTAAGCTGCGCCCATGTTGGCCCCGGTCAGCGGGCGCCGTCGCGCAAAGGCGCCGCGTGGGTCCGTTGGATAGGGGTAGACGTC
Organism: Longimicrobiales bacterium; assembly: GCA_041579355.1. Classification (GTDB taxonomy): domain Bacteria; phylum Gemmatimonadota; class Gemmatimonadetes; order Longimicrobiales; family Gaopeijiaceae; genus UBA2982. Next base: position 6,606 of record JBFGFY010000178.1, read on the forward strand.
GTCGCTACCTCATGGCAAGCAGGGGGACCCATGCCACGACTGCGCGCGCTTCTCGCGGCGCTGTCGCTCGCGACTTTGGCCGCTTGCGACTCGAGCCCCTCCGTTCCCGAGATCGACCCGAGCTTCGCCAAGCCCGGCAACGGGGGCGGCCCCATCAAGGTCGAGGCGACCGATCCGACCGGGGCCCCGCAGGACACGACCCTCGACGTGCGGATCTTCGGCTCCGGGTTCGAGCCCGGATCGCGCGCCAACTTCCTCCTCGACAGTCTGCCCACCCCTGGCGTCCGCACGAACCGTACGTCGTTCGTGAGCCCGACCGAGCTCGTCGCCAACATAACCATCGAGCTGACCGCCGTGGTGGACCTCTACGACGTGGAGGTCACGAGTGGCAACGGCCGAAGACGCGGAATCGGCACCGAGATGTTCTCTGTCGTCGAGAAGACGACCGGTCCCGACCACGGCAACGTCATCACGACC
>JBFGFY010000179.1:0-6996 GCA_041579355.1 Longimicrobiales bacterium
AGCCTACGGACGAAGCGCCTGTCGCTCGGCTCGACCCGGCTCAGCACCTCGCTGCGCGACGCGCGCCGGTTCTCATCGCCTGGCCACAAAAGAAAGGTCCACGGCGACTGATGTCGCCGCGGACCTTCCATCGGGACGGCCGGATTCGAACCGGCGACCCCCTGAACCCCATTCAGGTGCGCTACCGGGCTGCGCCACGTCCCGAGGGTCTGCAAGGTAAGCCGGGCGAGGGAGGGCTGGAAGGTTCCACGACGCTGACCCACGAGCCAGTTGCCTTCCCCCCGCTCCTCCCGCACTCTGGATCGGCAGCGTCAGATCGTTCCGTCGAAGGAGAAGGCCCATGGAGCGCACCGGGAAGATCCGTCCGAGACACGCGATGCCCGTGCTGGTCGCCCTCGCAGCCGCGGTGTTGCTCGCCCCGGCCCTCGAAGCACAGCAGGCCGGCTCCCGCTACGTCGCGCCGCGGACCGAGCACGGACAGCCCGACCTGCAAGGGAACTGGAGCAACGCTACGCTCACGCCGGTCACGCGACCGACCGGCGTCGGTCCGGTGCTCACGCCCGCGCAGGTGCGCGAGCTCGAGGGCGAGCGCGCCGCGTTCATCGAAGCGGATCTGGCGCCGAGCGACCCGGACCGGGCACCTCCTCCGTCCGGGGGGCAGTTCACGGGTGATGCGCGTTGGGACGCGGGGGCGGGCGCGGTCGGGGGGTACAATCAGTTCTTCATCGACGGCGGCGACCTCGTCGCGGTCTACAACGGCGAGCACCGCAGCTCGCTGATCGTGGACCCCCCGGACGGCCGCAGGCCCCCGCTCACCCCGGAAGCGCAGCAGCGGATGCGCGAGAGGGCGGCAGCCCGTGCGCAGTTCGGAGAGTACGACAACCCCGAGAACCGGCCGCTGGCGGAACGTTGCATCATGTCGTTCGGCTCGAACGCGGGGCCGCCCATGATGCCGAACTACTTCTACAACAACAACTACACGATCGTGCAGACGGCCGACTACGTGATGATCATGACCGAGATGGTGCACGACGCCCGCATCATCCGACTCGGCGAGCCGGAGGTCGTGCCGGAACACATACGTCCCTGGATGGGCATCTCGTGGGGACGCTGGGAGGGCGAGACCCTCGTCATCGAGACGACGAACATCCACCCCGAGCAGAACCTGGTCGGCGGCGGCGCGTCCTTCAGCGCCTCACCGCGTGCCAAGATCACGGAGCGGCTCACGCGCGTCGGCCCGAACACGATCAACTACGAGTTCACCGTGGACGATCCGGGCACGTTCACGCGCCCGTTCAGTGGTGAGGTGCCCTACAACCGGCTGGACGCGCTCGTCTACGAGTACTCGTGCCACGAAGGCAACTACGCGCTGGCGAACGTGCTCAGTGGTGCCCGCGTGCAGGAGCGTACCGCGGCCGACGCCACCCGTAGGTAGGAGCCCGGCTCACTCCACTCGCTCGACGAACCACCACAGCCGGTCACGCCGGCGGTGTCCGACGATCATCCCCAGCCCCATGGGGATGAAGACGAGCGGGTAGCGGACGAGGCCGGCCAGGAGGAGCAGGTAGCCCACGACGTTGTGGTGGACCCGGTAGCGGCCCACGACGAAGCGGGGGTACTCCTCGCGCTCGAGCCGAGCCCCGCGTACTGCCCGGGCCCAGCCGGTGTCGACCAGGAGACCCGCCGCAAAGCCGCCCAGCGCGGTGGCGCTTCGGCCTCCGACCAGCCTCAGGAAGGCGCGCCGGTCCAGCTCCGGTCTTTCATCCATGCGGCAGCCCCTCTACGATGTCGGCGCGCCCGGGGCTCCAGCCCCAGGCCGCGACGACCAACCCGAGGAGGATCCTTCGATGCGCAGCACCCGACCAGTCCCGGCCGCCCTGTGTGCCGCGTTCCTTGCGACGGCCTTCCTCGGCCTGCCGGCGTCCGCACAGGCACCGGCGAGCCCCCTCGAGTCCGAGTTCGCTTTCGAGCTGCTGCTCGACGTCGACACTCAGCTCGATGCGGGCCACGTGCGCATCGCACCGATCACGGGTGGCACCTTCGCGGGTCCGGGAATCCGAGGCACCGTGCATCCGGGAGGCGCGGACTGGATCACACAGGTGGCCGGCCGCAGCAGCCTCGACGTGCGCATCACCCTCGAGACCGACGACGGCGCGATCATCTACATGACGTACACGGGTGTCGTCGCGCGTAACGACGCCGGCCTCTACTGGCGCGTGCGTCCGGTCTTCTACACCGCCTCCGAGAAGTACGGTTGGCTCAACCACATCGTCGCCGTGGGCAAGAACAAGCAGGTCCAGGGCAAGGTGGCCTACGACATCTTCCGGATCCTCTGACGGACCCACGCCGCGCTAGCGACCGCGTAGCACCTCCACGCCCTGCTCGAAGACGATGTCCCTCGGGATGCCGAGAGTGTCGAGCCGGTCGAGGTCGGCCTGAAGCTCCGGCGGCACGTTGCCCATCTCGCGCATGAGGTCGTCCACGCCCCGGTAGTCGCCGTCCCCCTGGAGCGTCAGGATCAACGCGCTCAGGTCGTCGATCGCCCGAGACATCGCGTCGAAGTTCACGCGGTACGTTCCGGTCCCCGGATCCCGCGTGAAGGCGCCCGCCTCACGGAAGAAGTTGAAGCGGACCATGTTCGCCCGCCCGTGTGCGCTCGCCGCCCCGAAGCGCACCGAGCGGAAGATGCCCGCCAGGAACGTGACGAAGTGGTCCTCCAGCGTGCCGTCCGTGAGCTCGCCGCGCTCGAAGAGGCGCTTGACCATGTGGAGACCGACTACGTCGGCCTTCCCCTCCTCGGTCGGCGAGTAATGCTCGAGGAGCGCCTCGCGGACCGTCGACCGGCCGTCGATCGTGTTCTTCACACCGAGGCCGTGCGCGACCTCGTGGAACATCGTGTTGCCGAAGAATGCGTCGAACGTGATGTGGCGACGCTGGTTCTCCGCGATCAACGCGTCCGAGATGGGGACGAGGATCTCGTCGAACTTGGCGCGCATCGCGTTCTTGAGCTGCATGCGACGCGTCCCCTTCTGCAGCTGCACCTCTTCGTCGTTCGGGAGGTTCTTGGCGATCGTCTTGCTGCCCGCGTTCGCCGCGCCCGAGTAGTAGACCGCGTCGTAGGCATTGAGATCGGAGTCGGTCCCGGGGGACTCCCGCTTGTAGCGGTCCGGCACGGGGAGGCCTCGCTGCAGATCCGGTAGGAGCGCCGCGAAGCGCGCGAGCCGCGCGCTCCACTCCATGTCCTTCACGAGGACGTAGCCTTCGTGCGCTGCCTTGTAGCCGTACAGGAGGTCCTCGTACGTCTCGACCGGCCCGACGATGACGTCGATGGTGTTGTCCTTCATGTCGAGCCAGGCGAGCTCGCTCTCCTGGTACTCGTCGGTCTCGAGAGCCGTGGCGCGCAGGCGCAAATAGCGAGCGAGCGCCGCGTCGTCGGTCACGTCGGCGGCCTCTCGCAGCTTCGCGGCGGCCGCCTCGTGCTGCTCGCGGAAGGCGACGTGGTAAGGGACGGCACTGAGAACCCCCGACGCGTTCCGGCGCACCAGCGTGTACAGGCTGCGGAGCGCAGGATCACGCTCCGCGTCGGACTGGAACTCCTCGTCGGTCATGGCCGCCGGGTAGAAGTTGGCGCCCGCCGGCTTCGGGCCGACCCCGGGCACGAACGGCCGGTTCTCCCGCAGCCGGTCCCACGGACCGTAGTTGATCTCGATGAAGCGTCGCATGGCGGGATCGCCGCCGGCGAGGGCGAGCGCAGCCGTCGCGTCTCCGTATGCCTGCCTCCAGAACGCGTCGTCCATCGCCTGCGCCGCCTCGATCAACAGACGGACCACGGTCCGGTCCGCCTCGTTGAGGTGCGACAGGTCGGAGGTGAGGCGCACCGTCGCGTACTGGTCGACGAGCGCCCGCATCTCGGGACTACCGGATCCGGTGTCGTCCCCGCCGCCGCAGGCGGCGAGCGAAACAGACGAGACAGAGAGGGCCAGAAGGCCCAGACGACGGGACATCGAAGACACCTCCGGGGCGGTTGGATGGCCGGTGGCCGCTCAAAACTAGCGCATCACGCGGAGTCGGGCTGCGCGTATCTGAGGATCGTACCCCGGGGATCCTCGACGCGATCGACGAGCTCGAAGCCGAGCTTCTCGATCACCCGCACGGAAGCGACGTTGGCCTCGAACGCGTGCGCCGTGATGCCGCGGAGGCCGAGCGCCGTGGACCCGTAGTGGAGAACGGCCGGCGCGGCCTCGCTGGCGTAGCCCCGGCCCCAGTGGGCGTGCGCGTAGCGCCAGCCCAAGTCGACCTCGTCGCCCACCACCTTGAAGCCGCAGAATCCGATCAGCTCGTCGCCCGAGAGCACCGCGTAGCGCGCGACTCCAGTCGCAGCCTCACGCGCGATGCAGTCCTCGACGTACCAGCGAGCTTCTTCGTAGGAGTGCGGCTCCCAGCGCCGCAGGTGCTTTGTGACCCGCGGGTCAGCGACGATCGCGGCGTACCTGGGGATGTCGCCATGCGCGAAGGAGCGGATGAGGAGCCGCTCGGTCTCGATACGCACAGGCTACGATGGGCACGCTGCCCGCCGGCCCGGATCCAGGGAGCCCCGCAGCGTGAGGTACGTGTTCCACTCCTGCTCGGTCCCCGTGAGCGACGCCAGCTGCGGCGGGCTCCAACGGGCGCGGACGGCCTCGAGCGCCGTCTCCAGATAGGAAGCACACTGCGCCGCCGCCGCTGCCTTCGCCTGCGGCTTCAGGATCAGGCTCAGAACCATGACGCCGGTCGTCGCCGCGCCGGTCACGATGCTCACGGTCTGGACGTGGTCCGGGTCGGAGAGCGCGATCGACGACGCCACGCCCGACACCGGCAGCACGACACCCAGGATCGACAGCGTGGTGTTGAGCAGCCCGCCCTGTGCGGCCCGGGCGCGGGCGAGCTCCTCCTCGTACGTGGCCACGAAGCCCTCCACGCGTCCGCGCAGGGACGCCCGACCCAGCGAGGTCATCGCGTCGGCCGGAGTCGCGTACAGGTACGGCTCCTCCTGCTGCAAGCGCTCGAGCCCCGCGGTCTGAACCGTGAAGGGTCTGGCCGCTCCGCACGCGGCGGTGATCGGAATCAGGAGGCAGAGGGTCGCGCGGCTCCGGAGGGTCATGCGGCGCTCGCTCTTGGGGGGGACGGGGCGCGGTCGAACCGAAGATACGTCGACAGGGCACTCAGGCCGACCCATCGCGCCCGCAGGCGCGTGGTTTCGCCGTGTTGCGCCCGTGCGTCCTTCCCCTTCACTTGCTGCCGGAGAGCCGGCTTCGGCGGCTGCGCACCTCGAGGAGATCCAAATGACGCAACGGGATTCGGGACCACCCATGTTCGACCGGGAAGCGAGCCGGCGGCAGTTCTTCAAGTTCCTGGCGGCGAGCCCGCTGGCCGCTCTGGCCTACTCCGCCATTCCGTCGAGCTGGCTCGAACCCCTCGCGGCCGCGCCACCGCCGAATCGACCCAGCGTGCCGTGCACCAACTGCGGCGCGCCGGTCTATCCGCCGGTGGCCGTCGACCTCACCTCCGTACGTGACGTGCGGCCCCAGGAGGCACCGCAGGAGATCCCCCCGCAGGACTCGCAGGAGCGGCAACTCACGGGGATGATCGTCGAGACGCCCGAAGAGGCGATCAACGTCTGGGACTTCGAGCGCACGCTCCACGAGTACAACCTCGCGCAGCACTGGGACTACCTGCACATGGGCGTGGACGACTACGAGACGCGCGTGGCGAACCGCGAGGGCTTCCAGCGCTTGATGCTGCGCCCGAGGCGCATCCCCTCCGAGCCGGAGCGCGCGCCCGACATCCGGACCGAGATTCTCGGCCAGCGCTTCGACACGCCCGTGTTCCTGTGCCCGGTCGGCTCGCTGGGAGCGTATCACAGCGACGCCGAGGTCGGCGCCGCACGGGCCGCTCGCACGCGTGGCGCCCTCCAGCTCCAGTCGAACGTGAGCACGATGTCTTACGAGGAGATCGCCGAGGCGCGTGGGCAGCCGCACTGGTTCCAGATCTACACGAGCCCGGACTGGGGCCGGAATAAGCGCTTGATCGACCGCGTGGCGGCGGCCGGATGCCCGACCCTCGTCTGGACCATCGATTTGCTCGGCGGCAGCAACCGCGAGCTGTCTCGACGCTCGCTCGCGGGCCAGGGCACGGACAACCCACTCTGCCTGAACTGCCACCAGCACGCAGCGGACTACCAGCGCCCGATGGCGCGCGGGCTCGACGGACCTCCGGGCGAGCGGCCACCGTATACATGGGACTACGTGAAGCGACTCAAGGACGCGAGCGACATGTCGCTCGTGCTCAAGGGAATCGTGACGGCGGAGGAGGCCGAGCTCGCGATCGAGCACGGCGCCGACGCCATCTTCGTGTCCAACCACGGCGGCCGTGCGGAGAACAGCATGTGGGCCACGATCGACTCGCTGCCCGAGGTGGTGGAGGCGGTGCGCGGGCGTGTCCCCGTGATGATCGACAGCGGCATCCGCCGGGGTGCCGACGTCTTCAAGGCGATCGCGCTCGGCGCGGACGCCGTCGGCATCGGGCGGCCCTACGTGTGGGGGCTCGGAGCCTTCGGGGAGGACGGGGTCGCCCGCGTGATCGACATCATCAACACCGAGTTCCGCATGACCATGCGCCAGACCCGCACGAACACCCTCGCGGACATCACCTCGCGCTTCGTCATGGAGGCGCGGAACCCCATCATGACACGCCACAACGAATTCGGCTTCGGCCTGTGAGGCATATGAGCAACACGATCGCGTTCGGGAAGATCGGCACGGCGTGGGCGGCAGCGGCGGCCCTGGCGGGTCTGCTCCTGCCGTCGGCCGGTCCGTTGTCGGCACAGTCCCCGATCGACTTCACCGTTTCGGGGAACTCCACGGTCCGGAGCTGGTCGTGCACGGTGCGCGGCACGGCGCGGATCACGACCGGCGCCGGAGAGGCCGTGGCCGGCTTCGACCGCGGGGTGCAATCCGC
>JBFGFY010000180.1:0-6955 GCA_041579355.1 Longimicrobiales bacterium
GAGCGACGAGAGCCCCGTCGGCATCGACGCGAAGAAGACCCACGTCATGATCCTCCATCAGCTCCGCGTCATCGAGGCGCGCCTCGAGCGCATCGAGGCCGCGTTGCACGCCAAGTGACAAGTGGAGACGGTGCGCTGGGAGGCGTAACGAAACGTTGCGGCCCAGCTGCGCGCGTGGGCCTGGCACCCCCGGCGCGCCGAGCGCAACTTTGAAGGAAGCCCCCCCAGGCCCACTCAGAGGCCGTGTGTGCCCGGAGGGAGTGAAGTGCCGCCCCGTTCGCCGACGTTGCTCGTCATCGAGGATGCCCGCGACCAGGCTTTGCTCGTCGGGGTGGCCGCGCGGCAGGCTCACCCCGGTCTCGAGGTCCGGGTGGCAACCGATGGACGGGAGGGCATCGCCTATCTTTCGGGCCTGCCGCCCTTCCACGACCGTGAGGCGAACCCGGTTCCGAACCTGATCGTTTTGGACCTCTACATGCCGGTGCTAGACGGCTTCGAGGTGCTCCGTTGGATCCAGAGGCAGCCGACCCCGTTGACGATTCCGGTCGTGGTGTTGTCTGCCGCCATGGCGGCGGAGGATCTCGATCGGGCCCGCAACCTGGGCGCAATCGCGTGCTACCGGAAGCCGGGAGATCCGGAGGCGCTGGGGCGAATGACGCAGGACATAGTCTGGAACTGGATCGGGCGAGGTCCGATCATCGGCGCCTACCTCGCGGCGGCAGGTTGAGCGGGCTCGGACCTCGCGTTCTCGCAGTGGCGCTCGGCTCGGCTTCGATCGCGGCGTGTGGGGCTTCGGGTGGGTCGGCGCCGGTTGCACAGGTGACGCCGGCCACGGCCGAGTTGGAGGCGCTGTACCGTGCCCGCACCGACAGCGCGCTCGCCCGCTACACGCAGGCCGACGTGGACTTCGTGACGCTGATGATCGCACACCACGCGCAGGCGCTCGCGATGGCGAGCCTCGTGCCGTCGCGTACGTCGGACGACGAGATCCGGACCCTGGCGGCCCGGGTGACCACAGGTCAGACCGCCGAGATCGATCTCATGCGCCAGTGGCTCGAGGAGCGCGAGCTCTCCGCGCCGGCGCCGGGCGCCACCCACCACGCCTCCGGCGCACCGGGCATGCTGTCGCCCGAGCAGCTGAGCCGTCTCGAGTCGACGCGGGGCCGGGCGTTCGATCGGCTTTTCCTGGAGCTGATGATCCAACACCACACGGGTGCGGTGACGATGGTCGACCGACTCTTCGCAACGCCCGGCGCGGCGCTCGAGGTCTCCGTGTTCCGGCTGGCCTCGGGGATCCAGGTGGACCAAAGGACCGAGATCGCACGTATGCAGGCCATGCTCGAGAGCCTTCCGGCCCCCCGACCCGCCCGCTGAGCGCCGTACGCCTCCCCGCTCGATCGGAGTCTTCATGACCGACCTCTCCTCGCGACTTCTAGGCACGCCGCCGCGTGCCGCCTTCCGTTTCCGGGCCCTCGCGGCCGTCGCGCTCCTCTGGGGATGTGCCTCCGGGCCGTCCGGAGAGACGCCCGCCCCTCCAGGCTCGCCGGGGCTCGCGCGTCTCGCCGCCGGCGCCGCGCCCAGCCCGGATCCGCGCCCGACGCTCCGCGCCGGTCTCTTCGACGCGGAGCAGGCGATTTGGAACCTCCGTCTCGTCTCGACCACTCCGCCGCCCGCGGGCTTCGTCGGGAGCATCAACTCGGACCTCGCCTTCAAGGGCTCGTACGCCGTTCAGGGGAGCTTCAACGGGATCCAGATCTGGGACATCTCCAACCCGCGTCGGCCGCAGCTGGTGCGGGGCTATCTGTGCCCGGCGTCGCAGAGCGACGTGTCGGTCTACGGCGATCTGTTGTTCGTGTCGGGCGAGGGCTTCGAGGGGCGCCTCGACTGCGGCACGGAGCCGCCCCGCACCGTCGTGAGTCCGGAGCGCCTCCGGGGGATTCGCATCTTCGACATCAGTGACATCCGAAATCCCCGTTACATCGCGAACGTGCAGACGTGCCGCGGCTCGCACACGCATACGCTGCTCGCGCACCCGAGCGACGAGGCTCACGTCTATATCTATGTGTCGGGCTCGGCACCCGTCCGTCCGCCCGCCGAGCTGCCGGGGTGCGTCAGCGCGCTCCCCCAGGACGATCCCAACACGGCGCTGTTCCGGATCGAGGTGATCCGCGTCCCGCTCGCGTCGCCTGCGGACGCGGAGATCGTGAGCTCGCCGCGCATCTTCGCCGGGCTGGAGGCCCCGCCCGAGCACGGGCTGGCCCCGACCGAGCTGGCCCAGATCGAGGAAGCGCGCCGCCGGGGACTCTTCGTCCTCGACATCCCGAACCAGCCGCAGGTCCTCGCGCCAGAGATCTCCGCGCAGCTCCTCGATACCCTCGTCGCGCGTCGGGGAGGGTCGGGCGCTCCCACGGCGGCCGACTCCGCCGCCCTCCGGGAGTACCTCGCAGCCGTCGTGGCGGACCAGGTCGAGCGCATGGCGGCGCAGCCCAGCTACGGTCCCACGCAGTGTCACGACATCACCGTCTACCCAGCCCTCGGGTTGGCCGGCGGCGCGTGTGAGGGCTACGGCTTCCTGATCGACATCAGCGACCCGGTGAACCCCCGGCGCATCGACGCCGTGAGCGACGAGAACTTCGCCTATTGGCACTCGGCGACGTTCAACAACGACGGAAGCAAGGTGCTCTTCACGGACGAGTGGGGCGGGGGCGGAATGGCCGCCTGTCGTGAGACTGACCCGAAGGAGTGGGGAGCGAACGCGATCTTCACGATCGAGAACCGGCGGATGCGCTTCCGGAGCTACTACAAGCTCCCGGCCGCCCAACCCGACAACGAGGTGTGCGTCGCCCACAACGGCTCCCTCATCCCCATCCCCGGCCGCGACGTGAAGGTGCAGTCGTGGTACTCGGGTGGCATCTCGGTCTTCGACTGGACGGATCCCGACCACCCGGTCGAGATCGCGTACCACGATCGAGGTGCCGCGAGCCAGAGCCGCCGCATGAGCGGACCGTGGTCCAGCTACTGGTACAACGGCTACATCGTGAGCTCCGAGATCACGCGCGGCCTCGACATCCTAGAGCTGGCTCCGAGCCCGTTGCTGTCGCAAAACGAAATCGACGCGGCGAAGACGGTCACGCTGGACCACTTCAACGCTCAGAGCCAGCCCCGCTTCGTGTGGCCGGCGAGCTTCGCCCTCGCGCGAGCCTACGTGGACCAGCTCGAGCGGTCCGGCGCGCTGCCCGCGGCGCGCGTGGCGGCGGCGCGCGAGAGCCTCGGCGCGGCGGAGCGCACGCGGGGCCCAGAGCGGGCCGACCGCCTGCGCGCGCTCGCGGCGGCCCTCTCCGACGACGGGCGGGTGTCTCCGGATGGCGCCAAGGTCCGCCTCCTGGTGAGCGCCGTCCGAGAGCTCGCCGGGCAGAGCGGCTAGGGGTCACGGGTGGACCGCCGCCGGACCCTGCTGCTGGTGGGGTTCGCGGTCCTCCTCCTCGTCGTGCTGCCGCTCGTGTCCTACCTCTTTGCGAGGATCGTCGGCGGCTAGGACCGATGACGCCCGACGATGATTCTGGCGTTGGGGAGCGCAGAACGTACGTTTGCGCGGACTCGAGGGTCCATTCGCCCGACCGGGAGCGTACGTGCCGACGAAGACCATGCTGGTGATCTCCGATCCTCCCCATGGGATCGTGAAAGAGGAGATCGCTGCATCCACCATCGGCCTACCCGCCAACGAGGCGCGCCTCAAGATCGGATTCGGGGCCCCCGAGATCCTCGCGGCCGCGGACCCCGAGAATGCCGCCGAGGTCACCATCACCCTCAAGGCCGCCGGCCTCCGGGTGGAGATGCGGGACTCGGTCGGGCTACGGCGGATCCCGTGGCCTACGCTGGTGTCGGCCTTCGACTTCGCCGACGACGTCCTGCGCCTCTCGGTCCAAGACGGCGAGGTCGTGGAGATACCGTACAGCGAGCCCTTGCTCGCGGTCCACTGCGAGCCGCCCGTGGACTTCACGCCTCCCGCCGATTGGGCGGGCCTGCCGCCGCCGGGCACCGCCATCAGTGGGCCAGGCGCGGCCGACGTCCTCGAGTGGATCCCGCACCTCGACCTGTATTACGAGCGGGACGGGGAGCCGTGGCGGTTCAGTATCGAGGGGGACACGATGGTGGCCGTGGTGGACGAGTGCCGGAGCCGTTTCACCGACCTCACGCTGGACGCCCGTCTCGACGGCGTGCGCCCGCGTCGCCGCTTCGTGCCCGGTGAAGCCGGCTTCGACGCAGACCAGCGCAAGCGGTATGCCTTCGGGACGCTCCTCCTCCGCCACGCGCTCGAGTCGGTCTCGCCCGAGCTGCGGGACCTAACGCAGTTCGAGCTGGGGTCCAGGCTCGCCTACCTGCTGGCTCGGCGCCGCTGACGGATCCCTGGCCCCGGGCGCCTGATGCGCCGGTCCCCGCTCCCGCTTATCATGGCGGGGATACGACCGGGCTACCATGCAGGGAGGTCGAAATGACCCGTCACGACCGCACGTCTTGGGCGCTTCTGGCGCTCCTCGTGTCAGCGGCTGTGCCCGCCCTGGTCTCGAGCGCGTCCGCGCAGACGAGCCGGAGTGGCTGGCAGGCGCCGCGCACCGAGCACGGGCACCCGGACCTCCAGGGCAACTGGACGAACGTCACGCTCACGCCCTTCCAGCGCCCGGAGGGGCTGGGCCCGACGTACTCGGCCGCGGAGGCTCGGCGCATCGAGTCGCCCGACGACGAGTGTCCACCGAACCCAGGCACCGTGGCATGCGGACGCCAGGCCTCGTCGGGCAGCAGCAACGAGGCGCGCCTGAGCGGCAACGAGTACAACGAGGTGTACTGGGACCGGGGCAACCGCATCGCGTTGGTGAACGGGGAGTACCGCACGTCGCTGATCACCCGCCCGGCCGATGGCCGCCGTCCGCCCCTGACCGCGTTCGCGGAGCAGCGCATTCAGGAGCAACGCGACTTCCGGAGCCGTTTCGAACAGTACGATCACCCCGAGCTGCGGCCGCTGGGCGAGCGCTGCATCGTCTCCTTCGGCACGAGCGCGGGGCCACCCATGATCCCCAACTCGGCGTACAACAACAACTACACGATCGTGCAGACCCGGGACGCCGTGATGATCGTCGCGGAGATGGTGCACGACGTGCGGGTGATCCGCCTGGGCGAGCGCAAGCCGATTCCGTCGCACGTGAAGCCGTACTTCGGCGACTCATGGGGGCGCTGGGATGGGCTCACGCTCGTCGTCGAGACGACGAACCTGAATCCAGACCACCCGTTCCAGGGCGTGGTGCCGACGGAGCGGACCAAGGTGACCGAGCGATTCACCCGGGTGGATGACGACACGATCCTCTACGAGTTTACCGTCGACGACCCGGACAACTACACGCAAGCGTGGGGCGGGCAGATTCCGATGGAACGCTTCGACGACCTCCTCTACGAGTATTCGTGTCACGAAGGGAACTACGCGCTTTCGGCGGTGCTGAGCGGAGCCCGCTACGAGGAGCGCCTGGCGACGCAGGGGAGCCGCCGATGAACAGCCTACGTGACCGGCGATCGGCCGACGCCTCGACCGCTACCGCGCTGGCAGGTGTGCTCCTCGCGGCGGCGCTCGTCGCCCCCCCGGCCGAGCTCACCGCCCAGGACGACGACCTTCCCATCGTCGTCCCGGATCTGGCGGGAGTATGGAACGGGGGCCCCCGAGCGCGGCCCATCAACGGCCCCAACCAGCCATGGACTCCGGCCAACTTCCCTGTGCTCAACGAGCGTGGCCTCGCCTTTCAGCAGGTCTTCGACGAGGCGATCGCGCCCAAGTACGACTGCGTGCCCTCCTCGTCGCCGGCGCTGCAGTACGACCCGTACTTCATGGAGGTCGTGCAGTGGCCCGACAGAGTGCTGCTGCGCTACGAGAAGGACGACCAGTTGCGCACGGTGTGGCTCGACGGCCGCGAGCCGCCCCCGAACCAGTACAGCCTCCAGGGGTTCTCGGTGGGTCGCTACGAAGGGGACTCGCTGGTCGTCGAGACGACGCAGTTCCTGTTCGACATCACCGGTTTCGACGACTACAACGGCATCCCGTCCTCGCAGCTCAAGCGGGTGACCGAGGTCTACTGGCTCGAGAACGACGAGCTGCGCCTGACGCTCACGCTGGAGGACCCGCTCTTCCTCCGCCAGCCGGCGTCGTACACGACGCGCTGGCTGCGCGCGCCGGCGGGCTACAAGCTGATCCCGTACCAGTGCAACGCGGAGGATGCGCGGCGCGCGATCCGGTTCATGGTTCCCAAGTATCGATAGAAGAGGTTACGTCTTCGGAGGGTAGGTCAAAATGAAGAAGCTCCTTTGGATCTCGTCGCTGGTCGCCGTTGCGGTGGTCGGCCTCGTGCTCGCGCGCCAGCCTGCGGACGCGCACCACAGCAGCGCGCCGTTCTACGACGACACCAAGGAAGTCGAGGTCGTGGGCACGGTCGCCCGCTTCGTCTTCCGCAACCCGCACTCCTTCCTGTTCGTCGACGGGCCCAACGACGCCGGGCAGACCGTGGAATGGGAGATCGAGATGGGCGCGGCGGTGAGCATGCGCAGGAGCGGCTGGACGCCCGAAACGATCCGCGCCGGTGACGCGATCAAGGTCGTCGGTCAGCCCTCGCGGGCGCCGGGGACCCACGGGATGTGCTGCGCGCAGCTCACGCGCCCGGACGGGAGCCCGATCCGGCCCTAGCCCTACGCTCCCACGGTTTTCGGACACGCTCCGCGACGCAAGGCGTCAGCGGAGCGTGTCCTTTTCGGCCAGGCTCGGGTACCAGTAGCGCAGGTGGCAGTTCTCGCACGCGAGGTCGAGTCCGTCTCCCGCGACGAGGAGCCCGTCCACGCTCCTGCGGTCGACCGCGGCGAGCACCTCGAGGCCGCTCGCGTGCAGGCCGCCGACGAAGGCGTCCCACGCGACTCGGTCGGC
>JBFGFY010000181.1:0-6947 GCA_041579355.1 Longimicrobiales bacterium
ATGGCTGTGCACGTCGACGAAGCCGGGCGCGATCACCCGCCCGCCGACATCGATCTCGCGTCTGCCCGTGCCCGGGAGCGAGGGCCCCACCGCGGCGATCCGGTCGCCGCGGATCGCGACGTCGGCTCGGAACCAGGGGCTCCCCGTTCCGTCGACCACCCGTCCGTTCCGCAGCACGAGGTCATAGGCCGGGGCCACCTGGGACGCCGCTGGCCAGGGGGCGACTGCGAGCAGGATGACGGCGCCCAGGGGAGCGGCGCCGGTCGGGAGGAACGTGCGGAGAAGGCGCATGGGTACCGAGCTCGTCAGTTGAAGAGGTCGATGATGAGGAGCATCCCGTAGACGACGATCGCGGCGATGGTCGCGATGCTCACGAGGAGCGTCACGATCGAGAGCTCGCCCAGCCACGATCCCTCCCCCTCCTCCCCGCCGGGCTCGGATGGATCACCGTTCATGGTCATGGCTCGCCTCGATGGAGGGCGCATCCCGACTGTCCGGTCAGAATACGGCCCGGGCGGGCCTGCGTCACCCGTGGGTCCCCGAGGGCCGGGGTCCGTCCAGGCCCGGTGCGGCCTGTACGGCGATTTCGGGCGGCGTTAGGGTGCGCCATGCGCTCCATGTCGCCACTCCTCCCCGCCGCCGGCCCCTTCCGGGCCCCCTTCCGGGCTGCGGTCGGCCTCGCCGGAGCCGCCTGGCTCGTCGGGTGCGGCGGTGGAGAAACCGCCCGCACGGACGTGGCGGTGCCGACGTGGGGTGGGGGCGTGGCGCGCGTGCTGCACACGAACTGCGTCACCTGTCACCGTCCGGGCGGGGCCGGTCCGTTCCCGCTCCTCACCTACGAGCAGGCGCGGGAGCACGCGGACCGGATCGCGCGTGTGACCGCCGCACGGGCCATGCCGCCCTGGCAGCCCACCCGGCCCGTGGGTGTGTTCGTCGACGAGCGCCGACTGAGCGACCCCGAGATCGCGCTCCTGGGCGCGTGGGCCCGCGAGGGCGCCCCGCTCGGCGACGGGGGTGCTGCCCCGGCTCCCCCCGTGTGGTCGGACGGGTGGCAGCTCGGCATCCCCGACGTGGTGCTCGAGATGCCCACGTCGTTCCTGGTTCCGGCGGACACGGCGGAGATCTTCAGAAACTTCGTGATCCCGGCGACGCTCGACAGCGCGCGCTGGGTCCGGGCTGTGGAGTTCCTGCCGGGGAGCCCGCGCGTGGTGCATCACGCGACCCTCGCGGTCGACCGGACCGGTGGCTCACGGGCTCTCGACGCCGAGGACCCTGCGCCGGGCTTCGACGGCATGGGCGTGGCGGGCGGCGCGGACCACCCCGAGGGGGTTTTCATCGGCTGGACGCCGGGACGTACCGCCGCAGCAGGGCCGGAGGGGGTGTCCTGGCGGCTCGAGCCGGGAAGCGACGTGGTCGCTCGGCTGCACCTGCGGCCGATCGACGAGCCCGTCGAGGTGCGAGCGCGGGTGGGCATTCACTTCGCCTCGGGCCCTCCGCCGAGACCGCCCGTCCTAGTCCAGCTCGGGCGACAGGCGATCCGCATCCCCGCCGGGGCCGCGGCCTATGAAGTGCGTGACTCTCTGACGCTGCCCGTCGAGGTCGACGTGCTGAGCCTCTACCCGCACGCACACTATCTGGGGGACACGATCCAGGCATGGGCCGTGACACCGGCGGGGGAGAGGGTCTGGCTGCTCGAGATCCCCGATTGGGACTTCAACTGGCAGGACGAGTACCGCTTCGCCGAGCCTCTCGCGCTGCCGGCGGGGACACGGCTGCACATGCGCTACACCTACGACAACACGGCCGAGAACCCGCACAACCCGCACGAGCCCCCGATCCGCGTGACCCACGGGCCCCGCTCCGTCGACGAGATGGCCGACCTCGTCGTACAGACGCTTCCGCGGTCCAGAGTTGGTGCCGCAGAGCTCGAGCGGGTCGCCGCGCTCAAAGCGGCCGAGACGAAGCTCGAGGGGTACCGGCTCGCGCTCGAGGAGAGCGGACCCGACGCGACCACGCTCTACAACGTGGGCATCGTCGAGGCTTCCCTGGGGCGGGGCGCCGAGGCCGAGCAGGCGTTTCGCCAGGCGCTCGCGCTGCGGCCGCGCTTCGTCGACGCGCTCATCAACCTGGGGATCGTGCTGCACCAACAGGGAAGGCTGGGCGAGGCCCTCGAGCTGTACGGGCGGGCGGCGCGCGAGGCGCCTGCCGAGCCCCGGGCGCACCACAATCTGGGGGTCGCGCTCGAGGACATGGGGCGCCGCGGGGAGGCGGAGACCTCCTTCCGGCGTGCCATCGCGGCGGACTCGACGTTCGCGCTCTCGCACAAGCGTCTCGCGGAGATGCTGCTCGCGCGGGACGACCTGTCCGGCGCGGTCGCGAGCTACCGCCGGAGCCTCGCGCACGGCCCCGGGGACTTCGATGCGCACCTCGGCCTCGGCACCGCGCTGGCGCGCTCGGGCGACGGTGTGGGCGCGGTGGAGAGCTTCCGGGCCGCGGCCGCGCTCGCCCCGGACGCGCCGGGGCCGCTCCTCGCGCTGGCCGAGCTGCTCGCGGCCTACCCGAACGCTGCCGTGCGCCAGCCCGCCGAGGCCGTGCGGCTCGCGCGTCGCGCGGTGGAGCTCACGCGCGGGAGCGACCCCATCGCGCTGCTGACCCTCGCCGTCGCGCACGCGTCGGCGGGCGACTTCCGCCAGGCCGTCGCGACCGGCGAGCAAGCTCTCGCGGTCGCGCGGCCATTGGGCCCGGCCGGGCTCGTGGAGGCGATCGCCGCCCGCGTCGAAGGATTCCGACAGGGCCGCATGTGAGCGCGGCGCGCTTGCGAGCGCGCCGCCCCGGGCTAGCTTCGCCGAGTCCTCGCGCCCGGAGGCCCCGATGCGGACACGACCGCGGCTGCGGTCCCTCTTCGCCCCCCTCGCCCTCGTCGTGTCGTGGGCTGCCGCGGCGCCTCCGCACGCCGTGGCCCAGTCGGTGCGCCCCGCGGGTGAGTGGCACGCCACGGGCGCGGACCACTCGAACACCAAGTACTCCCCACTCGACCAGATCACGCGGGAGAACTTCACCGAGCTCGAGATCGCGTGGCGGTGGACCTCGATCTCGACCGACGTGACCGCGCGTGACTCGGCGCTCCTGACGATGGAGCTCAAGACGACGCCTCTCATGGTGGACGGGCTCGTGTACCTGAGCACCGAGCTGGGTCAGGTCGTGGCGCTCGATGCGCGGAGCGGAGAGCTCGCCTGGTCCTACGATCCGCGCGCCTACGAGCGCATGGGTCGGCCGGCCAGCATGGGGTGGCAGCATCGTGGAGTAGCGTACTGGAAGGACTCGCGCAGCGACGACGCGCGCATCTTCATCGCTACGCACGACATGCGCCTCGTCGCGCTGAACGCCCGGACGGGGTCGCTCTATCCGGAGTTCGGCCACGGCGGCTTCGTCGACATGAGCGTCTCGCTCGGGCGCGACATCGAGGCGGCCCGCTACACGCACTCCTCGCCCGTCGCGGTCGCACGCGACGTGATCGTGGTGGGGAGCATCGTGCAGGACACGTACCTGCGTCGTCGCGAAGCGACACCGGGCCACGTGCGCGGCTTCGACGCGCGCACCGGTGCGCTCAGGTGGCGCTTCCACACGATCCCGCAGGACGGCGAGTTCGGGGCGGAGACCTGGATGAACGGGTCGTGGAGCTACAGCGGCCACACGAACGTGTGGGGCACCATGGCGGTCGACGACGAGCTCGGTCTCGTTTACCTGCCTACCGGCACGCCGACCAACGACTACTACGGGGGCCACCGCCCGGGCGACAATCTCTTCGCCGAGAGCATCGTCGCTGTCGACGTCGAGACGGGAAGGCGTGTTTGGCACTTCCAGGCAGTGCACCATGGGCTTTGGGACTACGACTTCCCGACCGCGGGCAACCTACTCGACGTCAGGGTCGACGGGCGCGACATGAAGGTCATCGCGCAGCCGAGCAAGCAGGCGTTCCTCTACGTGCTCGACCGGAGCACGGGAGAGCCGGTGTGGCCGATCGAGGAGCGCCCCGTGCCGCAGGGGGACGTGCCGGGCGAGTGGTACTCACCCACGCAGCCGTTCCCGACGAAGCCCGCGCCGTTCGATCTGCAGGGTGTGACCGAAGACGACATCATCGACTTCACTCCCGAGATCCGCGCCGAGGCGATGGCGATCGTGGCCGAGCGCGCCCGCTTCGGCCCGATCTTCACGCCCCCATCCGTGCGGGGCACGAGGCAGCCGGTCATCCAGGCCCCGGGCACGGGCGGCGGCATCAACTGGCCGGGTGCGGCGGTGGACCCCGAGACCGGGCGCATCTTCGTCCCCTCCCAGACGCGGCTCCGCACCGTGGAGCTGGTGCCGTACGAGGCGCCGGCAACCGTGGGTTACTTCACCGACCCGTGGGCAGAGCCCATCCCGGGACCCGACGACCTGCCGATCGTGAAGCCTCCCTACAAGCGCATCACCGCGTACGACCTGAACACGGGCGAGACGCTCTGGATGACCCCGCATGGGGACGGTCCGCGCAACCATCCGCGCCTCAAGCACCTGAACCTGCCGCCGCTCGGTGGGGGGGCGGGCATGGCCGGTGGCGGGCCCCTCGTGACGAAGACGCTCCTCCTCGTGAACTCGGGTGGTCGGGACGTCGAGGACATGGATGCGGTCGGCCGAACGCTCACCGCGTACGACAAGGACACGGGCGAGTACCTCGGGTCGGTGCACCTGCCGTCGATCCCGTGGGGCAACCCGATCACGTACATGCACGAAGGGCGGCAGTACATCGCGGTCGCGATCGGGGGCGGGCGCGACCTGCCCGAGCTGATCGCGCTCGCGCTACCGGAGCGGTGAGCATGCGAACCCACATCGTGGCGCTCGGCGCCGTATTCTCGGTCGCGGCGTTGCTCGCCGCCGACACGACGGTGGCCCAGACGTCGAGGCCGTTCGTCCCGGTCACCGACGCGATGCTCCAAGATCCCGCGCCCGGCGACTGGCTCATGTGGCGCCGGACGCTCGACTCGTGGGGGTACAGTCCGCTCGACCAGGTGAACCGCGAGAACGTGGCGCAGCTGCAGATGGTCTGGACGCGCGACCTCGAGTCCGGCACCGGCGAGATCACCCCGCTCGCCTATGGCGGCGTGCTCTACGTGCCGCAGGCCGAGGACGTGATCCAGGCGATGGACGCGGTGACCGGCGACCTCATTTGGGAATACACTCGCACGATCCCCTCCGATCTCTACGAGATGGTGGGCGGAAACGCGCGCAACAACCGCAACGTCGCGATCTACGACCGCTTCATCATCAACACGAGCGACGACAACCACGTCTTCGCGCTCGACGCACGGACCGGTGAGCAGGTTTGGGAAACGCGCATCTTCGACTATCGCGTCAACTCCGCCACGCACAGCTCGGGTCCCATCATCGCGGACGGCAGGGTGATCTCGGGGCGGAGCTGCCGGCCGTGGGGTGGCCCTGAGGCGTGTGTGGTCATGGCGCACGATGCACGCACCGGCGCGGAGCTCTGGCGACGGCGGCTCATCCCGCGCCCTGGGGAGCCGGGCGACGAGACGTGGGGAGGCGTCCCGTACGAGCGGCGCCAGCACGTCGGCTCGTGGATGGTGCCGAGCTACGACCCCGAGCTACGCCTTCTCATCCTTGGGACTTCGGTCACGTCGCCGGCCCCCAAGTTCTTCCTGGGAGGCGTCGACCATACGCACCTCTACCACAACTCGACGCTCGCGCTCGACGTCGAGACGGGTGAGATCCGCTGGCACTACCAGCACCTCAACGACCACTGGGACCTCGACCATCCCTTCGAGCGACTCTTGGTAGAGACCCCCATCCGCCTCCACCCCGCGCAGGTGCGCTGGGCGAACCCCAACCTGCGTCCTGGTGAGGTCCGGAAGGTCGTCACGGGCATCCCGGGCAAGACGGGGATCGTGTACACGCTCGACCTCGCCACCGGTGAGTTCTTGTGGGCGACGCCCACCATCTTCCAGAACGTGATCCAGGAGATCGACGGGCGGACAGGGCGCGTGACGGTGAACCGTGAGGTCGTCTTCACGGAGCCCGAGCAGGAAGTCTTCGTCTGCCCCACCTGGGCAGGAGGCAAGGACTGGGAGGCGGGCGCGTACAGCCCGCTCACGAACGCGATGTACTACCCGCTCCGAAATACGTGCGCGCAGATGCTCGCCACACCCGACGTGAACAGCGACCGCGCCCGGGCGCTCACCGCGGGTGGGCAGGCGGGCATACCGATCTACTCGCTGGCTTCGCGTCACCAGATCGCGCCGGGTACGCAGAACCTCGGGACGGTGCGTGCGATCTCGGCCGAGTCCGGCGCCACGCTGTGGATGCACGAGCAGCGCGCACACACGATGTCGCTGCTCGCCACGGGCGGCGGGCTCGTCTTCGGAGGCGACGCGAACGGACGCTTTCGCGCCTTCGACCACGAGACGGGCGAGGTGCTCTGGGAGATCAACCTCGGCTCATCGGTGAGCGGCTACCCGATCACCTTCTCAGTGGACGGCCGGCAATACGTCGCGGTGAACACCGGCGCCGGCTCGATCAACCTCACGCGAGAGCTGCGGCCGAGCCGCGGAACGAACCTCTTCGTCTTCGCGCTGCCCGAGTCGCGATAGCGGAGCCGCGAGGGCACGTTGGCGCGACACGACGGGACCTCCTGGCGCAACTTGGCCGCACGCCGTATGTGTTAACCGACGACCGGACTGCGATGGGTCCGTCGTCCGCAAGGTCATTCTGTCCGCCGACCCTCCCGGCCGGCGAAGGAGCGTGACAGCGATGACGATCATCGATAGTACGTTCGAGAGCCGTGAGGCCCCCTGCGGCCAACTCGTCGACGGCGAGCGACACCAGGATCGCGACGACGAGGACATGGTCCTACTCACGGACATCTACGAGTACGCGTGCGGCTGTCGGCGGATCCG
>JBFGFY010000182.1:0-6881 GCA_041579355.1 Longimicrobiales bacterium
ACGTACAACTACACCGGCTATCCGATGGTGAAGGAGGCCAAGGAGCGGATCGCCGCAGGCGCGCTGGGCGAGCTCCGCAAGGTCGTCGTCGAGTACACGCAGGGATGGCTCTCCACGCTGCTCGAGGCCGAAGGGCAGAAGCAGGCCGCCTGGAGGACCGATCCCGAGCGGGCCGGTCCCTCCTCGGCGCTCGGCGACATCGGCTCCCACGCGCACAACCTCGTACGCTACGTGACCGGCCTCGAGGTGACCCGCCTGCATGCCGATCTCGGGACCGTCGTGGAAGGCCGGAAGCTCGAGGACGACGCGGGCCTCCTGTTGGAGCTCGAGGGCGGCGTGCGCGGGCTTCTCTCCGTCTCGCAAATCGCGACCGGCGAGCGCAACCACCTCAGGCTGCGGGTCTACGGGGAGGAGGGTGGGCTCGACTGGCGACAGGAGGAGCCGGAGGAGCTGCGCCTCCTGGCACCCGACGGGACGGCGAGCACCGTGTATCGCGGGGGCGGGGGGCTCTCCCAGCGTGCGACCGCGCACACGCGGCTGCCCGCGGGCCATCCGGAGGGGTTCATCGAGGCGTTCGCCAACCTCTACCGGAACTTCGCGCTCACGCTCCGCGGTGACCGCGCGCCTTTCGCGGCCGACTACCCGACGGTGCAGGACGGCGCGCGCGGTGTTCACTTCATCGAAAGAGCGCTCGCCAGCCATGCCGAGCGCGCCTGGGTCGACGCGTCGTACACGCCTCCGGGGGAGGCCTCATGAGCCGTCCCGTCACGCTCTTCACCGGACAGTGGGCGGACCTGCCCCTCACCGAGCTCGCCGAGAAGGCGGCGGCGTGGGGGTACGACGGCCTCGAGCTCGCCTGCTGGGGCGACCACTTCGACGTGGCCCGCGCGGCCGAGGACCCCGATTACTGCGCCGGCCGCCGGGAGCTGCTCGCGTCGTACGGGCTCGGCGTCTGGGCGATCAGCAACCACTTGGTGGGCCAGGCGGTCTGCGACCTCATCGACGCGCGCCACGAGGGGATCCTGCCGGCGCACGTCTGGGGGGACGGCGATCCGGAGGGCGTGCGCCGGCGCGCGGCGGAGGAGATGGAGCGCACGGCCCGGGCCGCGGCGAACCTCGAGGTCGAGGTCGTGAATGGCTTCACCGGAAGCTCCATCTGGCATCTGCTCTACTCGTTTCCCCCGGTCTCCGAGAAGCAGATCGCGGCGGGCTTCGACGACTTCGCGCGTCGCTGGAACCCGATCCTCGACGTCTTCGACGAAGTCGGCGTGCGCTTTGCGCTCGAGGTGCATCCGACCGAGATCGCCTTCGACATCGTCACCGCCGAGCGCGCCGTGGATGCGGTCGGCGGCAGGGAGGCGTTCGGCTTCAACTACGACCCGAGCCATCTCGCCTACCAGGGCGTGGACTGCGTGGACTTCATCCACCGCTTCGGCGCGCGCATCCACCACGCGCACATGAAGGACGTCTGGTGGGCCGACCGCCCGGCCCGCTCGGGCGTCTTCGGCGGGCACCTCCCGTTCGGTCATGTGGACCGCCACTGGGATTTCCGCTCGCTCGGGCGCGGGCGTGTGCCCTTCGAAGAGGTGATCCGAGCCCTGAACCGGGTCGGGTACGCGGGCCCGCTGTCGGTCGAGTGGGAGGACTCCGGGATGGACCGCGAGCACGGGGCACGCGAGGCATGTGCGTTCGTGCGCCGGCTCGACTTCCCGTCGTCGGAGTCCGCGTTCGACGCCGCATTTTCGAAGGACTGAGGCACGACTCAGGAGAAATCGTCATGAGAGCCATGCTCACCGCACTGCTGGTGGCCGCCACGGCCACGGCGACCTCGGCGCAGATCCCCCCCGTGACCGTCGACGTGACCGCCGCGCAGATCGATGCCTTCATCGACGCGCTTCCGAAGGACGCGATCAGCGACCGGCCGATCCGCATCGCCGACGTGGGCGGCTACAAGGTGGGCGTCTACGGGGTCTTCCGGCCGCAGAGCCAACCCGGCGCCGCGATCCGGCACGGGACGAGCGTGACGGAGGTCTACTACATGCTGTCGGGAACGGGCACGCTGGTGACGGACGGACGACTGATCGGCGAGCGCAGCACCGGCAACAGCCCCAACACGGGCCGCCCGAACTTCGCCGGCAGCCGGATCGAGGGTGGCGTGAGCCGCCGTGTCGTCCCGGGGGACGTGATCATCATTCCCGGCGACACGAACCACTGGTGGAGCAGCCTCGACACCGACATTCGCTACCTGATCTTCCGGCCGGACCCGGAGGGCCTACAGCCGGTCCGCTAACGCGCGGAAGTACTCGAGCGCCTCGGGGTTGGCGAGCGCGTCCGCGTTCTCGACGGGGAGGCCGTGCAGGATCCGCCGGACGGCGATCTCGCTCACCTTCCCGCTGACGGTCCGGGGGAGCGCGGTCACGGATTCGATCACCGCCGGCACGTGACGGGCGGTGGCTCCCTCGCGGATGCGCGCCCGGATGCGTCGGCGCAGGGCGTTGTCGAGCGAGACGCCCTCCCTCAGCACGACGAAGAGCACGATGCGCTCGCTGCCGTCCCAGGACTGGCCGACGGCGAGGCTCTCCAGGACCTCCTCTAGACGCTCGACCTGTCTGTAGATCTCGGCCGTGTCGATGCGGACGCCTCCGGGGTTGAGCGTCGCGTCCGAGCGGCCGTGGATCACGTAGCCTCCGCTGGGGGTCTGCTCGATCCAGTCCCCGTGCCGCCAGACCGGTCGCTCGAAGTGCTCGAAGTAGGCGGCTCGGTACTTCGAGCCGTCGGGGTCGTTCCAGAACCCGACGGGCATCGACGGGAAGGCCCGTGTGCACACGAGCTCCCCCTTCGCTCCGGGCGGAGCGGGCCGGCCGTCTTCGCCCCAGACCTCGACGGCCATGCCGAGGCCGGGGGCCTGGATCTCACCTCGGCGGACCGGAGCCGTGGGATCGCCGAGCACGAAGCACGAGACGATGTCCGTGCCTCCCGAGATCGACGCGAGATGCACGTCGCGCTTCACCGAGCCGTACACCCAATCGAAGGAAGCGGGGAGCAAGGGAGACCCGGTGGAGAGGATCGCGCGGAGCGAGCCGAGGTCGTGCGTCTCGGCGGGGCGCAGCTTCTTCTTCTCCGCCAAGGCGAGGTACTTGGCGCTCGTGCCGAAGTGGGTGAGACGCTCGGCGTCGACGAGGTCCCACATTCGAGAGTCCCGCAGGTGGAGCGGCGAGCCGTCGTAGAGGATGACCGTCACCCCGAGCGCGAGCGCCGACACCATCCAGTTCCACATCATCCAGCCGCAGGTCGTGTAGTAGCAGAGTGCGTCACCCGCCTTCAGGTCGGCGTGCAGCGACAGCTCCTTGAGGTGCTGGAGGAGCGTCCCCCCCTGACCGTGCACGATGCACTTGGGGACGCCCGTGGTGCCGGAGGAATAGAGGATGTAGAGCGGGTGGTCGAACGGCAGAGGGCGGAACGCCGGAGCCGGCGCGGCCGGCGCGTCCCCGACGAAGTCGTGCCACGTCACCGCGCGCGGTACGGCGGAGAGATCGCCGGAGCCGGCTTCGTGGCCGTAGTCCGCGAAGACGACGACCTCGGCGGAAGGGAGCCGCGAGGCGATCGTGGCGGTGCGCTCCACCGAGTCGATCCAACGCCCGCCCCAGAGCGCCCCCCGGGCCGCCACCAGCACCTTGGGCTCGATCTGCCCGAAGCGGTCGAGCACCCCGTCGGTGCCGAAGTCGGGTGAGCACGAGGACCAGACGGCGCCCAAGCTCGACGTTGCAAGCATCGCGACGACCGCCTCGGGGATATTCGGGAGGAAGCCGGCGACACGGTCTCCGGGCTCCACGCCCACCCGCGCGAGCGCCGCCGCGAAACGGGCGACCTCCGTGCGCAGCTCGTCCCAGCCGAGCGAGGCGGTGCGGCCCCGCTCGTCGCACGCCACGAGCGCCTCCGCGCGCCGCGTGCCCCCCCGGTCGGCGAGGAGGTTCTCGGCGAAGTTCAGGCGCGCGCCCTCGAACCAACGGGCGCCCGGCATCTGCCCCGGGTCGTCCACGGCCACTGCGCGGGCCTCCGACGAGACGACGCCGTGGAAGTCCCAGATGCTCCGCCAGAAGGCCTCGGGGTCGCGGACGGACCAGGGGTGGAGCGCCGCGACCAGGCCTGCGGCCTCCTGTCCAGGGCCTTCGGTCGGCCCGATGGCCGCACCCTGTCGGGGCTCCGGCAGGTGCTGCGGCAGGCGGGAGGGCGCCCCGGACGCGGCGAAGCGGGCCAGATTGGACGCCGCCACGCGCCCGGCGGAGGGGCTCCAGAGCACGGCTCCGACCCTTCCGGAATCCCCGTCGGGCGAGGATCTTGCTGGAACATCTGACGTCGTTTTCACACGATTCAATTGAAAGAGGCGGGGTCGGGGGGCAAGTTAGTGCCGCCGAGCCGCTGGCCCGGAACCCACCGAGAGAGGTCATGCGCCGGAACATCCTGCACGCCGGGGCCGCGAACCTGAAGTACGAGATTCGCGAGATCGTCGGGGCCGCGAACGAGATTCGGGCCCTCGGCCAGGACATCACGTGGGAGAACATCGGGGATCCCGTGGCCAAGGGCGAGGCGCCGCCCGCTTGGATTCGGGAGATCGTGCGCGGTCTTCTCGATCGCCCCGAGTCGTGGGCCTACTGCGAGACGCGCGGGGTGCAGCACGTGCGCGAGTTCCTCGCCGAGGTGGTCAACCGCAGGCGGGGCGTCCAGGTGACGCCCGACGACATCGTCTTCTTCAACGGGCTCGGAGACGCGGTGGCGAAGGTCTACGGTTTCCTGAGCCGAGAAGCGCGGGTGCTCGGGCCGTCGCCGGCGTACAGCACGCACTCCTCGGCCGAGGCGGCGCACTCCGGATACAACCACGTCACGTACGAGCTCGACCCGTACAACGGGTGGATGCCAGACATCGAGGACATCCGCAACAAGGTCAAGTACAACGACTCCATCGCCGGCATCCTGCTCTTGACCCCCGACAACCCGACCGGCGCGGTCTATCCACGAGAGGTACTCGAGGAGATCGCGCAGATCGCGGGCGAGAACGGGATCTTCATCATCGCCGACGAGATCTACGCGAACATCGTCTACAACGCATCCGGCCGCTTGAACATGAGCGAGTGGATCGGTGACGTGCCGGGCATCGCGATGCGGGGAATCAGCAAGGAGTACCCCTGGCCAGGCGCTCGCTGCGGCTGGCTCGAGGTCCTCAACAAGAACAAGGATCGAACGTTCGCGCGCTACGTCGACAGCCTCGTCGCGGCGAAGCGCCTCGAGGTCTCGTCGACGACCCTGCCGCAGATGTCGATCCCGCTCGTCATGAGCGACCGGGGCTATCCCGAGCACCTCGGCCGCCGTGAGCAGATGTTCTCCGACCGCGCGGACGAAGTCGCGGCCGCCTTCGAGGGGTGTGAGCACATCGTCTTCAACAAGCCCAGCGGCGCTTTCTATTACACGGTGATGTTCAAGCCGGGTGTGCTCCGGGACGACCAGACTCTGCCCATCGGGAACTCGGAGGTTTCGTCGACCGTGGAGCGCATGGTCGTGGGCGTCGAGCCCGACAAGCGCTTCGTCTACTACCTCATGGGGGCGACCGGCATCGTCGTCGTGCCGCTCACCGGCTTCCAGTGCTCGCACCACGGGTTCCGCGCCACGCTGCTGGAGACCGACGACGAGAAGAGGGCGTGGATCCTCCGGACCCTGCGCGCGTCGATCGACCAGTACGTGGAGAGCGGGTCGGGCGTGCCGATCGCGGCGCGGGTCTAGGGAAGCACTCGGCGCGCCCGCAAGGGCGACCCTTGCGCCGGCGGCCGGAAGGGTGTCGTGTTGGCCAAGTCGAGGCGCTGCGCGGAGGTCGACTGATGAGCGGATCCTTGGGGTGCACGATTCGACACGCAGCCATACTTAGCACCGTGTTCCTGCTCACGTCGTTCTCGCCGGCCGTGGCTCAGTCCGGAGGCGCGGGCGTGATCCAGGGAATCGTGGGCGAGGACGGAACCACGCGTCCCGTGTCCGGTGCCTCGGTCACCCTCCTCGGCCTCGCACGCGAGGTTCACACCGACGCGCGGGGCGGGTTCGAGATCACCGGAGTACCCATCGGTCCGGTGACAGTTCGGGTCACGGCGACAGGACATCCGAGCGTCACACAAAGCCTCAACGTGTCTCCCGACAGAGTCATGTTCGTCCAGTTCTGGCTGCCGACGGTCGGGGCGACGTTGTCCGAGGTCCTCGTGGAGGCGGGTGTCAGTCGAGATCCGGCGCGAGCCCAAGCGGAGACGGCGGCGGACTTGGTGGCCAACGAGGTTCCTTCCCTTCGCTGGCGCCGCACCGATGTGGTACGCGGTTACTCCACCGCAGTGCGACTGCGCGGTGTGAGTAGCGTGGTCCAGAGCCTCGAGCCCGTCGTGTATTTGGACGGGAACTTGTTGGCCACCTCCGAGGTCTTGGACGTTCTGAATCAAATACCTGCGAACGAGGTCGAGCGCGTCGAAGTCCTACGTGGACCGGTTGCCTCCTTCCTCTATCCGAACGCCGCGAACGGCGTGATCGTCGTCACGACGAAGCGCTGAGCAGGCCGACGGGCCCGCTACCCCTCGCCCACGAAGCGGGCGACGGGCTGAGGCGTCCGTCCTCCATCCGCACCGTGTCGACCGCTGGGGGCGCGCAGAGCTCCCACCCCACCGCGTAGTAGTTCAGCCGGCCGGTCGTGTTCTCCAAAACGCATGACGGCGGATCGCACGCCGTCTAGGCCTGACGACACGAATCTGAACGAGGCTTGAGTGGCTGACTCTCGACACCGCATAGACGAGTTGATCGTTCGCTCCTTGCAACGGTTGGCGACGCCTGCCGAGGAGGAGCGGTTGCAGACCTGG
>JBFGFY010000183.1:0-6868 GCA_041579355.1 Longimicrobiales bacterium
CGACGATCTGCATGGTGACGCACGACCCGCGCTACGCGCACGTCGCCGACCGTGCGGTGCACCTCTTCGACGGCCAGGTGGTCAGCGAGGACGACGCGCGTAAGGCGCAGGAGCTCGAACAAGCGGGATTCGATCTCCATTAGCGGCTGACGTCGGCGTACCGTGGACCGTATCCGACATGACATGACGTACGCGCTGCGCCAGATGGTGCGCGCGCCGGCGTTCTCCGTCGTCGCCGTGCTCACGCTGGCGCTCGGCATCGGCGCGACCACGTCCATCTTCAGCGTGGTGAACGCGGTCATTCTCCGGCCGCTCCCCTACGACGAGCCGGACCGCCTGGTCTCCGTATGGCTCGACCTGACGGAGCGGGACGGGCCTCTCCGCGAGTGGTTCACGCCGGCCGACTTCGAGGACTTCCGCGCCGAGCCGGGCCTCTTCGAGGAACTGGGCGGCTGGGGGGGCTGGGGCCCCACGCTGACCGGGCTCGGAGACCCGGAGGTGCTGGTGGCCGGTGTGGTTTCGGCCGGTATGCTCGAAGGGGTGCTGCGCGCCGAGCCGGTGCTGGGCCGAGCGTTCCTGCCGGAGGAGGACGCGCCGGGAGGGCCGGACGTCGTCGTGCTGAGTCACCGCTTCTGGCGCGAGCGCTTCGCGTCCGACCCCGAGGTGCTCGGGCGCGCGGTGGTGCTCGACGAGCGTCCCTACACCGTGATCGGGGTCATGCCGGAGGGCTTTGCGCCTCCGTTCGTGAGCGACGCCGTGCTCTGGCGGGCCCTCCGCATCGACACGGGGCAGTGCGGGCGCGGGTGCTACACGCTCCGCACGGTGGCGCGGCTGGCGCCGGGCGTCACCCTGGACATGGCACGCGCCCGCGCCTCGGGACTCGCGGTGCGCCTGGCGGAGGCGTATCCCGACACGAACGCGCAGGTGGGCGCAGCCCTCTTCGGGCTCCAGGAGGATCTCGTGCGCGGAGCCGCGCGCTCGCTCTGGGTCCTGCTCGGTGCGGTCGGCCTCGTGCTCCTGATCGCCTGCTCGAACGTGGCGAACCTGCTCCTCGCGAGGGGTGCCTCCCGCGAAGGTGAGTTCGCGGTGCGCGTCGCCATGGGAGCCGCGGGCGGCACCATCGTCCGGCAGCTCCTCGTGGAGAGCATCGTGCTGGCCGGTCTCGGAGGCCTTCTGGGGGTCGCGCTCGCAGCCTGGGGGACGGACGCGCTGGTGTCGATCGTGCCGGGCGGGCTCCCGGGGCTCGAGCGCGTGACCCTGGACGGGAGCGTGCTGGCGTTCGCGGCCGGGGTCACCCTCGCCACCGGGGTCCTCTTCGGCACGTTCCCCGCGTGGCGCGCCAGCCGGGCGGAGATCTACAGCTCCGTGCGGGGCTCCGCGGGCGGCTCGCTCCGGGGTGCCACCCTGCGCTCCTCGCTCGTCGTGGGGCAGGTCGCGCTCGCGATGGTCCTGCTCGTCGGCGCGGGGCTCACGCTCAAGAGCTTCGAGCGACTGAGCCGCGCCGACCTCGGCTTCGCGGCGGACGGGGTGTTGGCGGTCGACGTCGCGCTCCCCGCCGAGCGGTTCGCGCTCGTGGAGGACAGGCGGGCGTACTACGACGAGCTGCTCACGCGGCTCGCGGCCCTCCCCGGCGTCACGTCGGTGGCCGCCACGGACTCTCCGCCGCTCGCGAACCGCGACGGGGACACCTCTTTCCGCGTGGAGGGCGCCCCCACGCCGGAGCCGACGCGCGTGCCCGTGTCGTGGGTGCGCCGCGTAACCCCCGGCTACTTCGAGATTCTACGGCAGAGACTCGTCGGCGGGCGCGAGTTCACGGCCGTGGACGGCGCCGAGGCTCCGCGCGTCGTGATCGTCAACGAGATGCTCGCGCGACGTTGGCTGGGCTACCCGGAGCGGCCGGTGATCGGGTCACGCATCGCGTTCGGCACGACGGGTGAGCCAGACTGGCGCACGGTCGTTGGCGTGGTGGAGGATACCCGCCACTTCGACCTCCGAGACGGAACGCGCCCAGCGGCGTACGTGCCGTTTGAGCAGGCCCCCCGTACGGCCATGACGCTGCTCGTTCGCACCGCGGGTGATCCGGCCGCGCTCGCCGGTTCGGCGCGGGCGGCGGTGTCGGGCATCGATCCACGCCTGGCCGCCTCGGGGATCCAGCCGCTCGCCGCCTACGTCCACGCCGCGAGCGCCCGTGACCGCTTCGTCGCCCGTCTACTCGCGGTCTTCTCGATGCTCGCCGTGTTGCTGGCCGCAGGAGGACTCTACGGCGTCATTTCGTACGGCGTCAGCCTGCGCAGGCGCGAGATGGGCATCCGTCTGGTGCTCGGAGCGAGGCGCGGGGAGCTCGGCCGGCTGGTCGTCGGCAACGGCCTCGCCCTGACGCTCGCGGGCATCGCTCTGGGAGCCGGGGCGGCGCTCGCGCTCACCCGCGTGCTCGGGGCGCTGCTCTTCGAGGTGACGGCGACCGACCCCGCGACGTTCTTCGCCACGGCGCTGACGCTCACGGCCGTGGCCCTCCTCGCCAGCTGGCTCCCCACGCGCCGCCTGTGCGACGCGGAGCCGGTGTCCGTCCTGCGCGCGGAATAACCGGGCCGCGGGGGGGCGCACCCACCCGCCCGTAGTGGTAGCTTCCAGCCACTCATGATCAAGCTCGTAGACATCGAGAAGTCGTATCGCACGGGGGCCGGCGAGACCTTCGTCCTCCGCCGCATCTCGGGTGAGATCGGCAAGGGCGAGTTCGTCACCATCATGGGCCCCTCGGGCGCGGGTAAGTCGACCCTGCTCGCCATTCTCGGCATGCTCGACGGGGAGTGGCGCGGTCAGTATTTCCTGCACGGCGAGCCCGTGCACGCGCTCAAGCCCCGCGCTCGAATCGAGCTGAACAAGCGCTACGTGGGCTTCGTGTTCCAGCAGTACCACCTGATCGACGACCTCACGGTCTACGAGAACCTCGAGATCCCGCTCTCCTACCGGAACGTTCCGCGGAAGGAGCGGCAGGCGATCGTCGCCGACGCGCTCGACCGCTTCCAAATCGTCGGGAAGAAGGACCTGTATCCGAGCCAGCTCTCGGGGGGACAGCAGCAGCTCGTGGCGGTCGCACGCGCGGTGATCGCCGAGCCATCCGTGATCCTCGCCGACGAGCCGACCGGGAGCCTCCACTCGAGCCAGGGCCGCATGATCATGGACCTGCTCAAGCACCTGAACGACGAGGGTACGACGATCGTGCAGGTCACCCACAACGAGGGGTACGCAGCGTACGGCGACCGGATCATCCAGCTCCGGGACGGCTGGATCGTGGACGAGTAGCCGGCGGCTTCGACGGACGATGGAGGGCGCAACCGGACGCATTCTGGTCGCCGACGACCAGCCCGACGTGCTCGAGGCGCTGCGCCTGCTGCTCAAGGCCGAGGGCTTCGAGGCGACCACCGCCGGCTCCCCGTCCGAAGTCCTCGCAGCCGCTCGCCGTGACGACTTCGACCTGGCCCTCGTCGACCTCAACTACACACGCGACACGACGTCGGGCCAGGAGGGTTTGGACCTCCTGCGCGCGCTGCGCGACCTCGACAACACGCTGCCGGTCGTGGTCATGACCGCCTGGAGCAGCGTCGACGGGGCGGTGGAGGCGATGCGCCGCGGCGCGCGTGACTACATCGAGAAGCCGTGGGACAACGAGCGGCTGCTCGCCACGATCCGCTCCCAGGTGGAGCTGCGGCGCGCGCTGCGCCGGAGCCAGCTCCTCGAGGGTGAGAACCTGCGCCTCAAGGGGGAGGGGGCGCCGCAGCTCATCGCGCAGTCGGAGGCCATGCGCCCGGTCCTCTCCCTCATCGAGCGAGTCGGCCCGTCGGAGGCCAACGTGCTCATCATCGGCGAGCACGGCACGGGCAAGGAGATCGTCGCGCGTTGGCTACACGCCGTCTCGGAACGCGCGGAGCATGCGCTCGTGGCGGTGAACGCCGGGGGCTTCAGCGAGGGCGTGTTCGAGAGCGAGCTCTTCGGCCACGTGAAAGGTGCCTTCACGGACGCGAAGACCGACCGGGTCGGCTGCTTCGAGCTCGCCGACGGCGGCACGCTCTTCCTCGACGAGATCGCGAACGTGCCTCTCCAGCAGCAGGCCAAGCTCCTGCGTGTGCTCGAGACGCAGGAGATCCAGCGCGTCGGATCGTCGAAGGTCCGCAAGGTCGACGTGCGGGTGATCTCGGCGACGAACGCGAACCTCGGCGAGATGCTCGCGGAGGGCGACTTCCGGGAGGACCTGCTCTACCGGCTCAACACCGTCGAGATCCGCCTGCCGCCGCTGCGCGACCGGCCCGAGGACATCCCCGTGCTCGCCGACACGTTCCTCAGGCAGCAGGCGCTGCGCTACGGGCGCGACGTGTCCGACTTCACCCCGGCCGCGAAGGAGGCGCTGCACGCGCATCGCTGGCCGGGCAACGTGCGCGAGCTGCGGCACACGGTGGAGCGGGCGGTGCTCATGGCGCGTGGGCGGGAGATCGACGTGGCGGACCTCGGTCTCAGGAGCCGCGACGCCGGCTCCGAGCTGAGCGAGGATCTCACGCTGCAGCAGGCCGAGCGCCTCATGATCGAGAAGGCCCTCGAGCGGCACCAGGGCAACGTGAGCCGGGCCGCGGACGCGCTCGGTTTGAGCCGGAGCGCGCTCTACCGGCGGCTCAAGAGCCTCGACATCGACCCCGAGGGGTGAGCGAGGTCCGGCCGTGAGCTCCTTGTGGAAGCGCCTCGGCTACGACCGGCGGGTGCTCATCCTCGGCCTCCTCGTCGGGCTCCCCGGCGTGGCCACCGGCGTCGGTCTGCTCTGGGCCGGCGACTTCTCGGCACGTCTCCAGTGGACGGCCACCCTGGGGCTGCTCGGCGCGTGGGTCGGACTCACCCTGGTGCTGAGGGAGCACGTGGTCCGACCCCTCGGCACGCTCGCCAACATGCTCGCGGCGCTCAAGGAGGGCGACTTCTCGATCCGGGCGCGCGTGGGAGACGGGTCGGACACGCTCTCGCTCGCCTACATGGAGGTGAACGCCCTCGAGGAAACGCTGCGCAACCAGCGGCTCGGCGCGGTCGAGGCGACCGAGACGTTGCGGAAGGTGCTCGAGGAGATCGACGTCGCGGTCTTCGCGTTCGACCCCGAGACCACTCTGCGGATCGTGAACCGGGCCGGGGAGCGGCTCCTGGGCCAGCCCGCCGATCGGCTCATCGGACGCACCGCCACCGAGCTGCGCCTGGCGGACGCGCTCAAGGGCGTCGCGCCGCGCACGCTCGAGGTGGCCTTTCCGGGCGGCACGGGCCGTTGGGAGCTGCGCCGCTCGGTGGTGCGCCAGGAGGGCTATCCCCTGCAGCTCATCGCGTTGTCGGATCTGAGCCGGGCCCTGCGCGAGGAGGAGCGCCAGGCCTGGAAGCGGATCATCCGCGTCCTCTCGCACGAGATCAACAACTCGCTCGCGCCGATCAAGTCCATCTCCGGGAGTCTCGAGAGCATGCTCGGGCGAGCCCGATTGGCTGACGACATTCGGGAGGACGTGCACCGCGGCCTCGGGGTGATCTCCAGTCGCGCGGAGTCGCTCGGGCGTTTCATGGCCACGTACGCGAAGCTCGCCCGCCTACCGCAGCCCGAGCTGCACGACGTGAGCGTTCCGGCGCTGGTACGGGGTGTCGCCGACCTCGAGACGAGGCTCCCGGTTCAGGTGGTCGACGGCCAGGACCTGACGATCCGCGCCGATCCCGACCAGCTCGAGCAGGCCCTCATCAACCTCGTGCGCAACGCGGTCGACGCCACCCTCGAAGCCGACGGCATCGGGGTCCGGATCCGCTGGCTGCACCGCGCCGGCCGGCTCCACATCTTGGTGGAGGACGAAGGCCCCGGGCTCTCGGACAGCGACAACCTGTTCGTGCCGTTCTATACCACGAAGCCGGGAGGCTCGGGGATCGGCCTCGTGCTCTCCCGCCAGATCGCGGAGGGGCACGGTGGCTCCCTCGAGCTCGAGAACCGAGCCGAGGGGCGCGGCGTTCGCGCGCGCCTCGTGCTACCGCTGGATCTGGGCTAGGACGCGCGCCGTAGGGCCTGATCCTATCGGACTTTCCGGTGGTCAGCGCGTGGCGTTCTGCATTACTTTCCAACGATATGACCACTCCCGGTGACGTAGGCGTGGGGCCGATGACGGGCCGGAGCGCTCACCCGGACCCCGGATCCGACTCCCGCTACCGAGGTTGAGACCGCTTGCAGCACCGGCCCATCAAAGTCCTGCTCGTGGAGTCCGACGAGGACTACATCGACGAGCTGAGGCAAGGCGTGGCCCGTGCACGCTCGGCCGACCTGGACTTGGTATCGGTCGGCGAGCTCAGCCAGGCGCTCGCGCGCCTCAGCCAGGGGGGCTTCGACGCGATCCTGCTCTCGCTCGACCTCTCGGACAGCCGTGGGATGGTGACGTTCGACCGTGCCTACGCCTTCGCGCCGGACGTGCCGATCATCGTGCTCACGGAGGAGCCCGACGAGGAGGCCGCGATCGCCACGGTGCAGGGCGGCGCGCAGGACTACCTGGTCAAGTCCGAGATCACGACGCCAATGCTCGTTCGAGCCGTGCGTCATGCGATCGAGCGGCACCGACTCTTCTCGGCGCTCCGGAGCCTTTCGCTGATCGACGACCTCACCGGCCTCTACAACCGGAGGGGATTCAGCGATCTCGGGGAGCAGTACCTGAAGCTGGCCCGCCGCTCGGGGCGCGGGGTGACCATGGTGTACCTCGACGTCGACCGCTTCAAGACCATCAACGACTCACTCGGGCACCACGTCGGCGACCGCGCGCTCATCAAGGTCGCGGACATCCTCCGCGCGACGTTCCGCCGCTCCGACATCATCGCGCGGCTC
>JBFGFY010000184.1:0-6866 GCA_041579355.1 Longimicrobiales bacterium
AACGACACCGGGCACCCGGCGGTGGTGATTCCTTACGGCTTCGGGGTACGGAATCCGGAGGCCGACGCGCCTACGACCATGCCCCTGACCACGGTGCTCATCGGTGATCTCTACGCGGACGACAAGCTCTTGAGCGTCGCCCACGCCTTCCAGGCGGTGAGCGACTGGCACCTCAGCCGTCCCGACCTCTCGAGGCTCGGCTGAGCCAGGGAACCGACCTCCGCATGCGACCCGGCAAAGCCCGGCGCCACATCCAGCTGGCCGGTTGGGTGTCGGGGGCCCTCGTGTGCTCGGCCTTCGCCGTGCCTGCTGTGGGGCAGGAGATCGACGTCGTGGAGCTCACCGTCCACGACGTGCAGCGGGCGTACGCCACGGGACAGTACACGGCGGTCGACCTCACGCGGGCGTTCCTGCGCCACATCGCGCGGCACGAGGAGCGCTACAACGCCTTCATCTCCATGAACCCGTCGGTCCTCGACATCGCCGAGGCGCTCGACGCCGAGTACGCCGAGCGCGGCCCGCGGGGACCGCTGCACGGCGTTCCGGTGGTGATCAAGGACAACATCGACTACGGCGGGCTGGTGACGACGGCGGGCTTCGACGGCTTCAGCAGCGCGACGGGCGGGATCGACATGATCCCCGACGACGATGCGGCCGTGGTCACACGCCTTCGCGAGGCTGGCGCGATCATCCTCGGCAAGACGAACCTCCCCGACTTCGCGAGGGACGGTACCCGTACACGGAGCAGCGTGGCGGGACGCACCCTGAACCCGTCGAACCCGGGCCGGACGCCGGGAGGCTCGAGCGGCGGCACCGCCACCGCGATCAACGCCAGCTTCGCGGTGCTCGGGCTCGGCACGGAGACGGGCGGCTCGATCCAGAACCCGGCCGCAGCCCAGGGCCTGGTGGGCGTGAAGCCCACGTACGGGCTCGTGCCGCTCGAGGGGGTGGTGCCGATCAACGGCACCTATGTGGACGTCGTCGGCCCGATCGCGCGCAGCGTGCGAGACGCGGCGATCGCCCTCGACGTCCTGGCCGGACCCACCGAGGAGGACCTGGCCACGTACGCGGCTGTCGATCGCATACCGGAACGCGGCTATGCTGCTCATCTAGGGGAGACGTCCTTGGCGGGCAAGCGGTTCGGGCTCGCAGGGCCCGGGTGGCGCGACGACCGCTTCCCTCTCGACACGGCGACCGAGCGCCTCTACCGCGACGCGGTCGGCAAAGTGGTGGCTCTCGGTGCCGAAGTCGTGGAGGATCCCTTCGAGGGCACCGGCTTCGTGGAGCTCTATGATGCCCGCCCGTCGGTACCGGGCGTAGGGGCCCACGACATCCTGCTCTACTTCCAGGGGCTCGGCGACGGCGCCGCCTTCCACTCGCTCGAGGAGTGGGAACGACTCTCGGGGCGCACGCTCCAGCGGAGGTCGGACCCGGACGACGAGGACGAGCGCTCGCGCCGCCGTGACCCGGTCCGCCCGAGCGCGTCGGAGGAGGGCGACGCGTATCAGGCGTGGCGTCAGCGCCTGCGCGCGCTCTTCCGCAGCACGCTGGAGACGCACGGCCTCGATGGGCTGCTCTTTCCGCAGGCGGCGAGCCCGGGGCCGAACCTCGTGGAGGACCCTGAGCGGCCGGACTTCGAGCCCAACAACTGGCCCGAGATTCCGTCGAACGTCGTGAATGACCTGGGAGTGCCCGTGGTCACGGTGCCGTATGCCTACTACGCGGACGGGATGCCCTTCGTGCTCGCGCTCATCGGCGACATGTGGACCGAGGCTGAGCTGTTGGCGCATGCCTACGTGATCGAGCAGGCGACGGGAGCCCGCAGGGCGCCGGTGTTATACTAGCGGAGCAAGGATGGCGGGGCCTTCAACGGACGCAGATCCGGCCGTGTCTGACACTCAGAAATCCGCCTCGAAACTCGCGCTACGGAATCTGCTCTTGCGTTTCCCATACATCACGACAGCCGCCCTCGTCCTCGCAGGGCTGTCGGTGCCGCAGCCCGCGCGCGGCCAGGCACAGCAGACCAGGCCACGCATCTTCTTCGACTGCAGCGGCCCGAACTGCAATTCGCAGTACTACCGCACCGAGATCAACTGGGTGAATTGGGTCAACGACCACAACGTCGCGGACCTGCACATCATCATGGGGAGCCTCCCCACCGGGGCGGGGGGCAGGGAGTACCAGATCGACTTCCTCGGCGTCGACACGCAGGAGGGGTACGAAGACCGGCACCTCTACCGCTCGCTGGTGACGGACACCCAACGCGAGTCGCTCGACGGCATCACCCACACGCTCGGCCTCGGGATCGCGAACTGGGCCAGCACGCACGGCTTCCGGGGTCTCGTTCGTCTGCAGGGCGCCGACCCCGAGCTCGGCGACCTGGCGCGACGGCGGGTCGTGTCACAGGAAGAGGTGGACGACCCGTGGAACCTGTGGGTCTTCCGGATCAGCGGGAACGGCAACCGCTCGAGCGAGGACACGCGTACGACGACGCGCTTCAACGGCGGCTTCAGCGCCTCGCGGGTGACCCCCGGGCTGAAGATGAGCTTCAACATCTTCTCGAATCATCTGCGTGAGAGGCGTCAGCTGAGCACGGGGGTCTTCAATCGCATCGAGACGGACTGGAACTTCAGCCAGCTCGTCGCCTACGCGGTCGCCGACAACTGGTCCGTTGGAATCACCGGCCGGCTCAACCGCTCGCACCAGTTCAACCGCGAGATGATGGTCCAGGTGCAGCCGGCGATCGAGTACAGCTTCTTCCCCTACGAGGAGGCGACACGCCGGTCCCTGACGGCCTTCTACACGATCGGCCCGACCTTCCAGGACTACTTCGAGCGCACGGTCCTCGGAGAGACGTACGAGACGCTCTGGGAGCACTCGATCGACATCAGCTTCTCGTCGCGCCAGACGTGGGGCGACGCGGGCTTCACGATCCGCGCCTCGCACTACCTGCACGACTTCGACCTCTACAACCGGTCGCTTCGCGGCGACGTCAACTACCGGATCACGCGCGGGATCAGCATCTTCGCGCGCGGCGACGTGGCCTGGGTGAAGGATCAGATCTATCTGTCAGCGGGCGGCGCCACCGACGAGGAGGCCCTTCTCAACCTGCGCCGCCGCGCGACCGACAGGGAGTCGTCCTTCAGCATCGGCCTGCAGCTCCAGTTCGGCTCGATCTTCAACAACGTCGTGAACAACCGCTTCACCGGCATCCCGGGCTTCTTCGGCGGCGGTGGCGGAGGTGGCGGGGGTCGCGGCGGAGGGTTCTGACGTCCTGAACCGGGCCCGACGACCCCGTCGTCTCACGGCGGCCGATTGATCACCCCCTCCAACCTTCCCTACTTTTCCGCCGTCGACGGAAGCGGTTCCCGGGACCTGGACCCGGGAAGGAGGTCAGGAGCCTGTGGCCGGCCATAACAAGTGGTCCAAGATCAAGCGCAAGAAGGGCGTAGCCGACGCTCGCCGCGGTGCGCTCTTCACCAAGCTGATCCGCGAGATCACGGTCGCGGCGCGGGAGGGCGGGGGGAGCCCCGAGTTCAACGCGCGGCTGAGATTGGCCGTCGACACCGCCAAGGCCGCCTCGATGCCGGCCGAGAACATCGAGCGCGCCATCAAGAAAGGGACCGGTGAGCTCGAGGGCGCGAGCTACGAGGCGGTGACCTACGAGGGGTATGCTCCCGGCGGCGTCGCGCTCTTCATCGATTGCCTCTCCGACAACACGAACCGTACGGTGGCAGACGTGCGCCACACGCTATCGCGCTACGACGGGAGCCTCGGCACCGACGGGTCGGTCGCGTGGCAGTTCGACAGAAAGGGCCAGATCGTCGTCGACGCGACCCGCTACACGGAAGACGCCGTCATCGAGGCCGCGGTGGACGCGGGTGCGGAGGACGTGACCGGGGACGCCGAGGAGCTCGTCGTCACGACGGACGTGGTGCACTTCAACGCGGTTCAGGATGCTTTGCGCGAGGCCGGCATCGAGGCGTCGTCGGCGGAGCTCACGCGCGTCGCCAAGAACGAGGTGTCCGTGTCCGGCAGAGACGCCGAGAAGCTCGTGAAGCTGCTCGAGGCGCTCGAGGAGCTCGACGACGTGCAGAAGGTCCACTCGAACGCAGATATCGACGAGGCCGTCCTCGCCGAGGTGAGGTAGGGGGCCGCACGGGCGACGTCTCGCGGACCGTGACACCCACGCAGGGAGAGGCTCGCGAGGTCGTGATCCTGGGCATCGATCCCGGCAC
Source organism: Longimicrobiales bacterium (assembly GCA_041579355.1). Taxonomy (GTDB): domain Bacteria; phylum Gemmatimonadota; class Gemmatimonadetes; order Longimicrobiales; family Gaopeijiaceae; genus UBA2982. The sequence continues at coordinate 4,239 of JBFGFY010000184.1, forward strand.
GGCCGTCACCGGTTTCGGAGTCGTCACGCAGCGCGACGGAGGCAGGGTGACGCTGCGAGAGTGCGGCGTCATCAAGACCTCGCCGGACACACCGCTCATGGAGCGCATCCGGGAGATCTACGACGAGATCGCCGCTTTGATCGAGAGGCACAGGCCCTACGTCGTCTCCGTCGAGGATGTCTTCCAGGGGAAGAACGCGAAGAGCGCGCTCAAGCTCGGCCACGCGCGCGGCGCCATCCTGCTGGCCGCTGCGCACGCGGAGGTGCGGATCGCCGAGTACGCGCCCCGGGAGATCAAGAAGGCGGTCGTAGGAAATGGAAACGCCACCAAAGACCAGGTCGGCTTCATGGTGCAGCAGCAGCTCCGGCTGAAGGAAGCCCCGGCTCCGGCGGACGCGGCGGACGCCGTCGCGGCAGCGCTCTGTCACTGCCTGATCGGAGGGCTCCCCCGATGATCTCTCGGCTGCAGGGCACGCTCCTTTCGCGCGACGGAAACCGCGTGGAGGTGGAGACGAAGGGAGGCGTAGTGTACGAGGTGCTCGTGCCCCTGACCGTGCTCCAGAGGCTTCCATCGGCGGGGGAGGCGATCGAGCTCCGCACCGAGCAGGTCGTGACCGACAGCTCGATCACCCTGTACGGGTTCCTCGCCGCTCCCGAGCGAGCGCTGTTCCAGCGGCTCCTGACGGCGTCCGGGGTGGGGGCCAAGCTGGCGCTCGCGATGCTCTCGACGTATCCCGCCGAGAGGCTCGCTCGCGCGCTCGTCGAGAAGGACACTACGGCGCTCCGCCAAGTGAAGGGCGTCGGCAAGAAGACGGCCGAGAAGATGGCGGTCGAGCTCTCCGACCGGGTCGCCGATCTCGCGATCGCCTCTCCGGCCGCAGCCCCCGAGGCCTCGGCCACCCAAGAGGCGGTGCAGGCGCTGATCTCGCTCGGCTACACCTTCGGCGAGGCGGACGCCGCCGTGCGTGGCGCCCTGGAAGCGGGTCCGGCCGAGAGCACCGAAGAGCTCATCCGGCGCGCGCTCGCGGACTAGCTATTGGCTACATTCCGCGCATGACGGAGCGCACGCACATCACGACCCCGGAGCCGCTCTCCGAGGACGCACAGGCCGAGCCGACGCTCCGTCCGCATCGCCTCTCTGAGTTCGTGGGGCAGAAGAAGGTGTGCGACGCGCTGCAGATCGCGATCGACGCCGCGAAGCAGCGCCGCGAGCCGCTCGACCATGTGCTCTTCCACGGGCCACCCGGCCTGGGCAAGACGACGCTCGCGACGCTGCTGGCTCGGGAGATGGGCATGAACATCAAGGTCACGTCCGGCCCCGTGCTCGAGAAGCCGGCCGATCTGGTCGGGATGCTCACGAGCCAGCGCGAGGGCGACGTGCTCTTCATCGACGAGATCCACCGCATGCGCCCGGTCATCGAGGAGTTCCTCTACCCGGCGATGGAGGACTGGAAGGTCGAGATCCGGCTGTCCGACGGGCCTAAGGCTCAGACGATGACGATGAAGATCGAGCGCTTCACTCTCGTGGGTGCGACGACCCGCTTCGGCCTCCTCACGGCGCCCATGCGCGCGCGCTTCGGGATCGTGCAGCGCCTCAACTTCTATCCGCCCGAGGAGCTGGCCGAGATCGTGCGCCGGAGCGCGAAGATCCTCGGGATCGCTGCGACCGACGAGGGGGCGATCGAGCTCGCCAAGCGGTCGCGTGGGACACCGCGTGTCGCCAACCGTCTGCTTCGGCGAGTGCGGGACTTCGCACAGGTGAAGGCCGACGGCTACATCGACGTGGACGTGGCCCGCGAGGCCCTGCGGCTTCTCGACGTGGACGAGTACGGCCTCGATGAGATGGACGCGCACGTGCTCAAGACGCTCATCGAGAAGTTCGAGGGTGGTCCCGTGGGTCTGCAGTCGCTTGCGGTGGCCATGGGCGAGGACGCCACCACGCTCGAAGAGGTGTACGAGCCCTTTCTCATCATGGAAGGGTTCCTCAAGCGCACGCCGCAGGGGCGGGTCGCCACCGCACGGGCCTACCGCCGCTTCGGGTACACGCTGCCCGAGAAGGGACAGCCGCCGCAGGGCACGCTCTTCGTCGAGGAGGGATGAGGCGGCCGGACGGCACCGCGCTCGACGACTACGACTACGAGCTTCCGCCCGGACGAATCGCGCAGTATCCCGCCGACCGCCGCGATGCGAGCCGGCTCCTGGTGCTCGAGGGAGGCGCCGTGCGGCACGCTCGGTTTCGGGACCTGGTCGCGCTCTTCCGCGAGGGCGACCTGCTCGTCGTCAACGAGAGCAAGGTGATCCCCGCGCGGCTCCTCGGCCGCAAGCCGACCGGCGCGCCGTCCGAGGTCTTCCTGCTGCGACCGGCCGCGGGGGGTGACCCCTACCTGTGGGAGGCGCTCGTCCGCCCCGGGTCCAAGCTCAAGCCAGGGCGCACGGTCGTCGTGGCCGACGACCTCACCGTCGAGATCGTCGACTCGGCGCCGGGGAGCGGCCGCGTGGTGCGCCTTGTGACCCCGCTCGCGGTCGAGGTAGCGCTCGAGCGACACGGGCACGTGCCGCTCCCGCCCTACATGACGCGTGAGGACGAGCCGCTCGACCGGGAGAGGTACCAGACGGTCTACGCGACCGT
>JBFGFY010000185.1:0-6842 GCA_041579355.1 Longimicrobiales bacterium
CCTCGGCCTCCCGGCCGGAACGGAGTTCCTCGACCCGATCAGCCCGCAGTTCCACGCCGACCTGGTTGCCTGGGGCGCGATCGGGGCGCGCACCTCGGAGAGCCAGGTCCACCGAGAGCTCGCCTCCGGGCTCTCCATGCCTGTTGGGTTCAAGAACGGCACGGACGGCAGCGTGAGCATCGCGATCGACGGCATCTGGTCGGCCAAGCACCCGCACCACTTCCTCTCCGTCACGAAGCAGGGTGTCGCCGCGATCGTGGCGACCAAGGGCAACGACGACTGCCACGTGATCCTGCGCGGTGGCCGCGACGGGCCGAACTACGCCGCAGGTCAGATCGGGGAGGTCGTGCGCTCCCTAGAAGCCCGCGGCCTCGCCCCCCGGCTCATGGTCGACTGCAGCCACGCCAACAGCGGCAAGGACCACACCAGGCAGCCCGCCGTCGCGGCGGACCTCGCGGATCAGATCCGGGGCGGGAGCAGCGCGATCTTCGGCGTGATGCTCGAGAGCTTCCTCGTCGACGGTTGCCAGGCGCACCGGGAGGGGGAGCCCCGGGACCGGCTCGTGCGCGGCCTGAGCATCACGGACGCATGTATGGGCTGGGAGCGCACCGTGCCCGTGCTCGAGCGCCTCGCCGAAGCGGTGCTCGCACGGCGCGCCGTGTCCGTCTGACCGGACGGGCGCCCGCCGCGTTCGTTACGCTGCGGCCGGCTCGTCCCCGACTGCGCGCTCGAGCGCACGCAGGAGTAGGAGCAGCGAGCCGATCAGGAAGAACGCCGTCGCGGCGAGCGTCGGGATCGAAATGAAGCCGAAGACCGCCAGGTAGCGGCCCGAGCACGGGACGCCGGCCGCGCAGACACCCACGTCGAGACTCGGCATCCACTGGATCGCGATGTGATACAACGCGATGCCGAGACCGACGACCGCGAGCGGCAGTCCGTAGCGCCACACGCTCGCCTCGCCGCGGATCATGCCCACACCCAGCACGAAGACGAGCGGGTACATCGCGATCCGCTGATACCAGCAGAGCGAGCACGGGATGAAGTGCGCGACTTCGGAGAAGTAGAGACTCCCGGCCGTGGCGATCAGGGCCACGCCCCACGCCCAGCCGACGACGTGCCGCTCCAAACCGTGCAGGGCGTCCAGCACGCGGCTCCGCCATCGCGTCACCGAGAGCACCACCAGCGTCTCGATGCCGAGGGCGACGGCCAGAAACGCCAGGATCCCCAGTATCGTGACGATCGTCGGATAGTAGGTCATGGTCTCTTCCCCGTCAGACGAGGATAGGAAGGATGCGGGGCTCGCTCAGCAAGCTCCCCGGGTGGTTCTCTTGGATGTCGCGGATCGCACGCTCGACCTGGGCGCGGGTGCACGCCACCGTGGCGATCGCGAACTCCGCGTGCTCCCTCTCGTGCCGGTTGTGGCTGACCGTGTCGATGTTGATGTCCTGCCTGCCGATCGCCGTCGCGACGATCCCGGTGATGCCCGGCACGTCCGCGGTCTCGAACACGACGTTGTACGGCATCGCGATCTCGCCGAGCGGCCTGAGGCGTACCCGATTCTTCGGCGGGGTCGCGGGCTCCACGTCGCCGTACCGTGCCAGGAAGATGATGTCCGACACGATGGCGCTGCCGGTCTCCGGACCTCCGGCTCCCTGGCCGATCTCCACGACCTCCCCGGCATAACGCCCGACCACGCGCACGGCGTTCGTCGCGCCGTCGATCTTCGACAGGAGGTTGGTGCGCTTGACGATCATGGGGCGCACCGCCGCGTAGACCGTGTCACCCTCACGTTGTGCGTGGCAGATCAGCTTGATCACCCCTTCCATCTCGTGCGCGAACCGGACGTCACCCGCGGTGATGGAGTCGATGCCCTGTCGAGGCAGATCCTCGAACGCGACGTCCAGCCCGAACGCGAGACGCAGCACGATCGTGAGCTTGTGCCCAGCGTCCCCGCCGTCGATGTCGAGCGTCGGATCGGCCTCCGCGTACCCCCTCGCCTGCGCGTCGGCGAGCGCGTCCTCGAAGCTTCGACCCCCCGAGGCCATCTCGGAGAGGATGTAGTTGCTCGTGCCGTTCATGATGCCGGAGATCGAGAGGATCTCGTCACCGGTGAGGCAGTCGGTGAGTCCCTTGATGATCGGGATCGCGCCGCAGACGGCTGCCTCGTAGCCGAGCCCGCGGCCGTGCTCGCGGGCGGCGGCCGTCAAGGTGTCGCCGTGCTTGGCGAGGAGCGCCTTGTTGGCCGTCACCAGGTGCTTGCCCGACGCGAGCACCGAGCGGGTCAGCTCCAAGATGCGGTCCCCACTCCCGCCGATCGTCTCCACGACCAGGTCGATACTCTCGTCGGACAGCACGCGCTCGATCTCGACGCTCGCGTCACCGGGTGTGAGCTCCGGCCCCGCACCGGCGTAGAGCTCCCGCGGGAGGCCGTGCCGCACCGACGACTCACCCGGGAAGAGATCGACGATTCGAGCCAGCTCGACGGGCCGACCGGCGCGCGCACGGAGGGCGTCCTTCTGCTCCAGGAGGATGCGCGCGACCCCCCCGCCCACCGTCCCGCACCCCAGGATCGCCACACGGAATTGCATGCTCTCGTTCCTCGTAGAGTCCGACTGCTGTCACATCGCTCGCGCGGACATGGATAGGGCATACCGGCGGGCTCCGGAAGTGATGGGCACGCCGGGGGGCCGAGGTGCTACCATTCGGCCATGGACGAGGAGCTCTTCAAGAGGATGCAGGAGGCGGCCGAGCGCTTCCGGTCCGGCGCGTCGGACTTCGAGGAGATCCTCACGCCCCTCGGGCCGGCCCACCTCGTGCGCGACGAGAGCGACCCACGCGGCTTCCGCATCGACTTCGTGGGCGGGGGCTCACGCCACGTCGTGCCGGTGCAGCGCTACCCGGCCGCGCCGCGCCGCCCACCCGGCTATCCGGCGCCCCTCCCCTTCCTGCCCGATGTCGCGTGCGTCGTGGATACCTCGGCCCAGTCCGTGACCTGGCCGGATCCACCGGACCTGCCTCGGGCTCTCGAGCGCCTGGTGGCCGAGAGCCTTGCCGACGGGTGGTCCCCTGCGGAGGAAGCCGCACGCGACGCGGCCGTCCGGCACGTCCTCGTGAAGGAGGGCGCGGAGCGCACCGTCGCCGTCCGCGAGACGGACGACTCGGTCGAGATCGTGCTCCATGAGCGACGCGTGGCGGACGCGGAGGAGGAGGGGTAGGTTCGGCGGCGCCCGACTCACCGCCCGCCGCCCGCAGGAGCCCCCATGCCGGTCCCTTCCCTCCGACGCGTCCTCCTCGTCTCCCTCGCCGCGGCCCTTGCCGCCGCCGCGCCGGCCGCGGGCCAGGAGCTACCGCGTGGCACGTGGTCCGGGGCGATGTCGGCACCCGGCGGGCAACCCATCCCCGTGTCCTTCGAAGTGGGCGGCAGCGGCGCCACGATCACGATCGTCATGAGCAGCGCGCAGGTGGAGGGTGAGATCGCCTTCAACGACGTCCGCCTCGCAGGCAACGAGCTCACGTTCTGGTGGGAGCCCGGAGTGCGCGTCGACTGCGTCCTGGGCCGGACCTCTGCGGGTGGCTACGAGGGGACGTGCTCGGACGGCAGCGGCGCCGGCGACGGCACCCTGAGCATGGTGCCCCCCGGGGCGTAGGGCGTAAGGTCGCCGCTCCGGAAGACCGAGGGCCGGGAGTCTCGTTGCTCCCGGCCCCCGTCAGCCGCGCAGGAAGCGCAGCCGGCTCACACCTGCGGTGTCACTGCCACGTCCGGAGCTGCTGTCCGACCAGCTTCGCGGGATCGGCGCCCCGCCGCGGCACGAACTTCTGCACACGCCCAGCGAACACCTCGGCGATGTAGAGGTTGCCGTTCTGATCCGTCGTGATCGAGTGCGGGCCGTTGAAGTGCCCGTACTCGTTCCCCGGCGTGCCCCACCCGTAGAGGTAGTTGCCGTTCAGGTCGTACTTGAGCATGCGGCCCGTGCCGCCGTCGGCGATCCAGAGGTACTCCTGCCCCGAGGGGTCGGTCATGATCTCGATCGCGTATGGCAGCGACTCGCCTCTGGGCCCCGTCGGGAACATGAACTGGAACTCGCCATTCTCGTCGAAGACCTGGATGCGGGCGTGCGCACGGTCGGACACGTACACGAGGCGGTTCGCGCTGATCGCGATCGCGTGCACGGTGTCGAACTCGTACGGGCCGGGGTTGGCCGGATCCGCGGGCTCACGGCCCCAATCCATGATGAACTCGTCGTTCGGGCTGTACTTCGCTACGCGGGTGCCGACGTAGCCGTCGCTGATGAAGTACGTCCCGTCGGGGAGCCACGCGATGTCCGTCGGCCGCGCGAAGTTGTTCGGCCCGCGTCCGGACACGCCGCGCTGACCGTGCGTGAGCACGAGCTGACCGTCGTACGTGAACTTGTGGATCAGGTGCAGGTTGTCGTCGATCACCCAGATGTGCTTCTCGGGATCGTACGGGCTGATCTTGATCTTGTGCGGTCCGCGCCCCCCGCGGACGTCGAAGAGCCGGTCGTGCTGCGGCCAGTACTCGACCAGGTCGCCCGCGGAGTTCACGGCGATCATCACGTGCAGGTAGCGCCGCTCGTAGCCGCGGTTCCCGTTGTCGTCGGTGGGCGGCGCGTTCCCACGGAACGGCTCGATGAGCGCGTACGGCGTCCACGGCGCGTTGCCGGGGGGCAGCGGCAGCTCGCCCCGCGTCGCGATCCAGATCTTGTCGGGGTTCTCGGCGAAGACCGCCGCCTGGGACCCCCACGTCCATCCGGCGTGTGAGTGCATGTCGTCGGGGAGGCCGTTCGGCCACGGAGCCGGGCGCTCGTAGTGGCCGTAGAGCTCCTGGCCGTCGTGCACCAGCCCCTCCTGCAGGCTGGCGTTCCGGGCCGCGCTGGCGGTCGCCGACTCCTGGGGCTCACAGCCGGCCAGCGCGATCGCGCTCGCGACCGCGAGCACGGCGATGCGGGACGAGTGGACGTTCATGCTCCACCTCCTTGGCTGGGCTCGTCGAGTCCAGTCTCCGGGCTCAAGGCCCCGCGCGCCAGGTCGCCTGGGAAACAAATGGCGCAGCTCGAGGGCCGGGTGGGGGCCGGGGACTCGGCTGCGACGCCGCCGAAGCCTCAGCGCGCGGGTCGCGCCAGGTACGCCCGCGACTGCTCCGTGCTCTTCGTGGGCGTGACCTTGTCGGGGTCTAAGCGGACCATGAGGTAGGTGATGTGGTCGTCGATGCGTGTGAACCAATGCCCGGTGCCCGCAGGGATGATCACGACGTCCCCGGCCCGGATCTCGTAGGCCGTTCCGTTGCGGATCGATGCGCCGTTGTGCCCGGGCCCGTTGAACTCGCGCACGGTCTGCATGGTGGAAGGCCGCCGCTCGCGGTCCACGATGTCCGGACCGAGCACCAGCGTGGCGGATCCCGAGATCACGTGATAGACCTCGCTGACCAGGTCGTGCTCGGCGACCGAGCTCGGACGCGGCGCGTTTAGCGGCCCGCGGTGGACGAGCCCGATCCCCACGTTCGCCTTGCCGATGTCGTGGGCGCGGATCTGCTGGTCGGTGAGCCCCTCGGCGACGGCCTTCTGTCGGTAGGCTTCGACCTCCGAGAGCGGAATGTGCACACCCTCACACAGGTGGCACGAGGGCTGTGGATCGGTCGGATTGACCCTCTGTTGCGCCGACGTGGCAGCCGGGACGAGCAAGAGCGCGAAGGCGCCCGCGAGTCCGAGAATCGTCTTCCGTATCATGTGTGTCCTCCGTCGTCTCAGGCCTCCAAGGAGCCCATCCACATCCAGATCGATACGATCGCCATCACGAAGAGCACGACGCCGACGAGGAAGAGGATCCCCATGACCTTGAGCGCCGAGCCGAGCTTGTCGAGCGCGATCATGAGATGCTCGATGTCGTTGCCGGCGGTGTCGGCCACCGCGCGCATCGACGCCGCGGCATCGCGGAAGTTCAAGCCGATGATGAAGTAGATCGCCGCCGCGATCAGCGCTCCGATCGCGCTCGCCTCCCCCGTGAGGACCGCGCCGAGCGCCATGAAGCCTGCGCTCCCCATGAGGATCCAGGCCACGAGTGTCGCCCAGGTCGCCGTCCTCTCGATCGTCTTGTTCTGGGCCGGGGTGAACTCGTAGCGGTGGTTTTGCCCTTCCATCCATCGGCTCCTTGTTCGGGTATCCGCCGTGTTCGACGGACTGTGCCTATACGGCGTCACTGCATCGAGCGAGCACGTCCTGCAACCGCGCCAGCGACAGGTCACCCTGCACATCGAGGTAGAACGTGGGTGACCCGGGGGCATCCAGGTACACGGTCACCTGCTGCTCGACCGGGCCGGGATAGCGGAGCGCGACGCGTGCGCCAGCGGACCCGAGGCGCGGGGCCGTTCGCCGGCGCTGGTCGCGCAGGCGCTCATCAGGAGACCGCCCAGCGTGGCAAGCGAGAGGAGCCTCACGGTCACCCCCTTGGTCGAGCCGATCACGAACGCCCGAGCGAGCAAGCCCCTATATGGCGGCGTGCGCGCCACGGCCGCAACACTTGCACGCCCAAGCCTACGACGAGCCCCTCTTTGCGCCTGCCAGCACGGCCCTGCCCCGCGGCGATAGACGGTACCCGATCTCCAGGCTCTCCGTGAGCCCGAGCGACTTGAGCTTCCGCACGCTGGTCTTGAAGCGCGCGGTCTCGAAGCCGAGCCCGCCGGCGAGATCGGCGGCTCGCACGCCTGGGCGTCGCTCGATCGCCTCCAGCGTCCGTTCGGTCCACGACCCCACGGCGGACCGCTCATCCATCCGGCGCAGACGTCCGAGGATCTCCTCCAGCTCGGCCCGGTCGGGCTTCCGCTCACG
>JBFGFY010000186.1:0-6816 GCA_041579355.1 Longimicrobiales bacterium
CCGAGGAGGGGGCCGTGCCCCGGGATCACCGTGTGGAAGTCGAGCGCGAGGAGTCTCGTGAGCGTCGCGGGCCACTCGAGCACGCTCCCTCCGTTCGCGACGTCCCAGAACGGAGCGAGCGTGCTGCCGTCGAGGCGCTGCCCGAAGATGAACAGGTCCCCGGTGTGCACGATCCCTAGGTCGGGGAAGTGCACGATCGCGTCCCCGTCCGTGTGACCGCGGCCGAAGTGGTACATGCGCGCCTCGGCTCCCCCGAGGAAGACGACCGCGTCGGCGCCGAAGACGAGGCGCGGCGCGCCGGGCTGATCGTTGCGAATCATGTTCCGGCGTGCGTTGCGGTGCGCCACGACCTCCGCGGAGCGCAGGAAGTCGGCGTTGCTCCCGGCGTGGTCCCCGTGGTGGTGGGTGTTCAGGACGTACCGGATCGGCTGGCTGGTGATCTGGCGCACCTGCTCGTTGATGAAGCCGAAGCTGTACGGGAACTTGTCGTCGACGATGATCACTCCTTCTCCGGTGACCCGGACCGCCACGTTGCCACCCGACTGGGAGCCGTCGAAGCCGGGGAGTAGGTATAGACCTTCGGCGACGGGGCGGATCTGGAGCCGCGCCTGCTGGTCGGGTGTGAGGGCCGGTGGCTGCTGGGCGAGGGCCGGAAGGGCCGTGACGAGCGCCGTGAGGGGCGTGAGCATCAGGAGTCGGTCGAGTCTTAGGCGTCTGCGCATGGGCACCTCGCTGGTTGCCGTGTCCACGAGCCCCGACACTGCGGGTCGTCCAGGGTCGCAGCAAGACGAGCGCGCCGGCCCCGAGCCTGCTATCGTGTCTCGGCGCGTCGCGCAGTCACCCCTCGGCAGGAGTACGGGAGATGAGCCAGCGATCCGTGACGACCCTTCTCGCCCTCTTGGCTCTGGCCGCCGTGGCCGCGCCGCCTGAGGCCTCGGCCCAGCGGTGGACCCCGCCGAGGACCGAGCACGGCCACCCCGACATCCAGGGCGCTTGGACGAACGCCACGCTCACGCCGCTGCAACGACGACCGGGTCTGGGGCCGATCTACGAGCCGGCGGAGGTGGCGGCGATCGAGGGGCGGGAGCAGGCACGGGTTCAGGCCGGGTACCAGCCGAGCGATCCGAACCGCCCGCCGCCCGAGCCGGGCAACCTGGGTGCGTACAACGAGGTGTTCTTCGACCGGGGGGACGGCATCGCACGTGTGCACGGTGAGCCGCGCACGTCGCTCATCACCTTCCCGTCGAACGGTCGCCTGCCGTCGCTCTCGCCGGAGGGGGAGCGGCGGAAACGCGAGTACGACGCGTGGCGCGGGCAGTGGACCGAGTACGACCATCCCGAGCTGAGACCGCTCGTCGATCGCTGCATCGTCTACTACGCGTCGAGTCACACGGGGACGATGGGGCCGCCGATGTCCCCCACGGGTGGTTACAACAACAACATGCTCGTGGTGCAGACGGCCGACTACGTCCTCATCCAGGCGGAAATGATCCACGACGTGCGGATCATTCAGCTCGGCGAGCCGAAGAGGCTTCCCGACCACATCCGTCCCTGGTTCGGTGAATCGTGGGGCCGCTGGGAGGGCAACACCCTCGTGATCGAAACCACGAACGTGCACCCCGACCAGGGATTCAACGAGTCCTTCGACAAGATCCCCTACTCGGACGAGTACAAGGTGGTCGAGCGGCTCACTCGGGTGGCCGAGGACGAGATCCTCTACGAGTTCGAGGTGATCGATCCGAGGACGTTCAGCGAGCCGTGGGGTGGGCAGATCCCCTGGAAGCGCTTCGACCAGCAGATCCTCCCGTACGACTGCCACGAGGGCAACTACGCGGTCGAGAATGCGCTGCGCGGCGCGAGGTACCAGGAGAGCGTGGCTAACCAGAACCGCTCCAACTAGAGCGCGGCCGTCCGGCACGGTGCGGATGCTGCATCAGGGACGTGCGCTCGCCGGCGTGGGGGCGCTGCTCGCCGCCGGCGCGGCCGCGGCGGCGGCGCAAGTCGACGACTTCCGTCCCGTCACGGAGGAGATGCTTCGGAGCCCGCCGCCGGGCGAGTGGCTGAACTGGCGAGGCAACGACGGAGCGTGGGGCCACAGCCCGCTCACACAGATCAACACGACGAATGTGGGGGGGCTGCAGCTCGTCTGGTCGTGGGCGATGGACGACACCGGCGCCGGGGAGGCCGCCCCGCTGGTGCACGCCGGCGTGATGTACCTGCCGAACCCACGCGGGGTCGTCCAGGCGCTCGACGCCGCTCGCGGTGACCTCCTCTGGGAATACCGGCCAGGTGTGACGCCCCGCACGGACGGCACGCCGTCGGAGGACGATTCGGGCCTGCCGCCTGGTGCCTTCGCGGGCGTCGGACGCGGTGTCCAAAAGAACATCGCCATCTACGGGGATCGTGTCTTTGCGGCGACCGGCGACGCGAGCCTCGTCGCGATCGACGCGCGCACCGGGCGGCAGGTGTGGAAGACGCGAGTCGCCGATCCGACCCTGGGCTACACGTATACGGCCGGCCCGATCGTGGCCCGCGGCACGCTGGTTACGGGCATCACGGGATGTGACCGCTACAAGGACGACGTCTGCTTCATCACGGGGCACGATCCCGACACGGGGGAGGAGCTCTGGAGGACGTCCACGATCGCACGGCCGGGGGCGCCGGGCGGAGAGACGTGGGGTGACCTTCCTCTCATGTTCCGCGCGGGTGGGGACGCCTGGGTCGCAGGGAGCTACGACGCCGGGACCGGACTCGTCTATTGGGCGACCGCGCAGGCCAAGCCCTGGGCGCGGGCGGTGCGGGGCACGGCCGGCGACGCGCTCTACACGAACTCGACGCTCGCCCTCGACCCGGAGACGGGGGAGCTGGTCTGGTACTACCAGCACCTTCCCGGAGAGACGCACGACATGGACGAGGTATTCGAGAGCGTGCTCGTCGACGTTGGCGGCATCAGGTCGCTCTTCAAGATGGGCAAGCTCGGGATCCTCTGGCGGCTCGACCGGACCACGGGCGCGTTCCTGAGCGCCTTGGACATCGGCTACCAGAACATCCTTTCCGTCGACTCCTCGACCGGAGCGGTCTCCTACCGACCGGAGATGATCCCGGAGATCGGCGTCGAGATCGACATGTGCCCGAGCACGTCCGGCTTCAAGAGCTGGCGCGCGATGGCGTACAGCCCGCAGACCAGCGCGCTCTACATCCCGATCACGTTCAACTGCGAGCTCGCGACGTTCGGTCCGACCGACCGGGTGCCCGGCGGTGGAGGCACCGGCCCGGTTCGGCGAATCAACACGCCCCATCCGGAGGCCGGCGACGCGCTGGGCGAGCTGCTCGTGATCGACGTCGAGACCGGCCGGATCCGGTGGCGGCACCGAACGCGCGCGCCCGTCAACACGGCGGCGCTGACGACCGCGGGAGGACTCGTGTTCGCGGGGGACTGGGACCGCAACGTCTACGCCTACGACGCAGAGACCGGAGAGGTCCTCTGGCGCACCCGCCTCCCCACGTCACCCCAGGGGTTCCCGGTTTCCTACATGGTGGACGGCCGGCAATACGTCGCCATTCCGACCGGCGTGGGCGGTGGCAGCTGGTCGACGATGCTCCCGCGGGACCTCGCCCCCGAGCTCCGCCGTCCGAGCCACGGAAACGGCGTCTACGTCTTCGCGCTCCCCGAGCAATGATTCTCGGTCGCGCGCGCGGCTTGGCGGCCCTCGGCTGGACGCTTACCGCGTGCGCGTCGGGTGCCGCCGTGGAGAGTCCTGAGGTCGTGCCGGCGCCCGCCATGGCGGTGGAGATTTCGGCCACCTCCGTCTTGGACGGGGTCTACACGGTCGAGCAGGCGGCGGCCGGCGCGGACCAATACGCCAGGGCTTGCTCGTCCTGCCACGCACTCGACCTGCGGGGCAACAGCAACTCCCCAGGTCTGGTCGGTACGGGCTTCCTCTTCCTCTGGGAAGGGAAGTCGCTCGGTGAGCTCTTCACGTCCATCCGAACGCGAATGCCTACGAACGCGCCGAACAGCCTGCCCGCCCAAGCGTACGCGGACATCCTCGCGCACCTCATGGCCGCCAACCAATTTCCCCCGGGACGACGGTCGTTGACCCCCGAGCGTGCGCTGCTCGACCCGATCATCATCACCTCGAATCGATGAACCGCCGCCTTAGGAGGCTTCCATGTCGCGGACTCTGAACGTAGGACTCCTGAGCCTGGCCTTGGCCGTGGCTCCTCTCGCATGGCTCGACGCGCAGGAGCTCACGATCGAGCCGGTGAAGGACGGCCTCTACGTGATCTACGGGCCGGGAGGGAACGTGGGCGTCCGCCTCACTCCCGAGGGCGTCATCCTGGTGGACGACAAGTTCCCGCAGAACTTCGCCGACATCCAGCGCCTCGTGCGCACCGTCACGGAGCTCCCCGTCCGATACGTTCTCAACACGCACCACCACGGCGACCACTCGGGCGGCAACGCGCAGTATCTCCCGCTCGCCGAGATCATCGCACACCGCAACGCGCGCGAGAACATGGTCCGCGGCAGCCAGGACGGCCTCCCGCGCGTGGTGTTCTCCGACGAGACCTCGGTCTTCCTCGGGGGTGTAGAGGTCCGTGCGTACCACATGGGGACCGGGCACACGAACGGCGACGCGGTGATCTATTTTCCGGATCTGCGCACCGTGCATGGCGGCGACCTGCTCCACGGCGTGGCGCCGTTCATCGACTACGGGAACGGCGGGAACAGCAAAGGGTGGGTGGCGACGCTCAACAACATCCTCGCGCTCCCCTTCGATACTGCGATCCCGGGACACGGCGCGATCATGAATCGCGGCGACGTGACGGCCTTCCGCAACCAGATGGAAGCAGTGCGCATCCGGATGGCGGACCTGATCCGGCGCGGGGGCTTGCGACGGGACGTGGCGGCCGAGTTCGTCACGCCGGACTTGAGCTGGACGACGATCTCCACCGGCCTCTTCATGCAGCGCAGCGTAGCCGGCCTCTACGACGAGATGGCGGCGGAGGTCCGCAACTAGAGGGAGCCGCTAGGGCACGATCTCGCGGACGACGCCGTCCCACTTGTTGAGGAGGAAGACGCGCCCGTTCGGGCCGCGCCCGAAGGCGAGGTCGGCTCGCGTCGCCGGCTCACGGCCCTGCTGAGCGGTGGCTTCGCGAATGATCTCGAGGAGAGTTCTCGGGCCGAGCACGCCGCGGAACAGAACCCGCCGCACCGGTGCCTGGCCGCCGCTCCGTAGACCGTCGGCAGGGACGTGGAAGACCTCACCGCTCGTCTTGTCGCCCCAGAGGACGCGGTCCGTGAGCTGCGGGATGGCGCGCTCCCGGTAGGCCACGACCCCGGCTGCGGCGGAGAGCTGCTGGAGCAGCGCGTCCTGCTGGTCGAACTCGGCGACCGGGTACGTGATCCACGGCTCGGCCCGCGGGTCCGCGACGTCTACGCGCGTCTGGCTCGCGTACCGGTAGCTTCCCTCCCAGGTGTTCCACCCCAGGTCGGCGCCTTTGGTGACGATGCTCAGCTCCTCGACCACGCTCTGCCCGATGTCGGCCACGAGCAGGCTTCCCGTGACCCGGTCCCAGTCGAAGCCCTGGGGATTCCGCAGGCCCGAAGCCCAGATCTCTGCGAGCGTCCGGTCGATGCCGTCCTGCGCGTACGGGTTGTCGGCGGGAATGCCGTAGCGCCCGTTGGGACTGTTCGAGCCGAGTGGGTGGATGCGTAGGATCTTCCCCAGGGCTGACCCGAGGTTCTGCGCGGCGTCGAGCACGTCGCCCGCGGCGCCGCCGTCGCCGACCCCCAGATAGAGCATGCCGAAATCGAGGTCGCCGGGCCGCGACAGGGGGTTGAAGCCGATCCGCCCGCCGTTGTGGTTGTCGAAGGGCTGCTCGATCCGTAGCAGCTCCCGCGGCGGGCCGCCGTCGTAGCTCGTTGCGCTGGCGTCGCGCGCGGTCCATTCGAGGAGAACGAGATCGTGCGTGTCCTCGCCGCCACCCGGCGCGAAGTCGGGTGGCGGGTCCTTCTGGTCGGTGTCGATCCAGGTGTAGAGCTTCCCGTAGCCCGCCGTGCCGGCCTCACCGAACTGCGGGTGCAACGCGAAGCTCTGCACGCCGAGCTCCATGATCGGGGCGAGGGCCGGCTGCGCGACGGAGGAGCCCCACCGCGGCTCACGGAGGTCGAGGTAGCGGATGACCCTTCCGTCGTAGCCGATGGAGTAGATCAGCCCCCACATGTCGTTCACGAACATCCGGCCGGTGCCCGGTTCGTCCACGAGGAGCATCGGGCGGGCGGGCTGTCCGTCCACGAGTGGGAGTTGGGCGAACTCCCTCAGCCCCACCTCGATCACGCCTTCGCTCGCGGGGATGGGAGGGAAGGGGTCGTTCGTCAGCTGCGCGCCCGCCGGTGCGGCGACGAGGAGCGTGAGCGTGGCGAGGACGGAGCGCGTCATGCGCCTACGTTCTGACGCCGCGCCCCGGTTGTCCACCTCGCGGGCCGCGTCCTGAAGGCTGGCAAGCTTGTTGCACAGATGTTTCCCGGAGACGGCGGGCCTTTACGGAGGGGCCCAGCGAGGGAACACGAGGTACGGGGAGGATGCCGTGTGGAAGAGGGACGAGGAGCAGGTGACGAGGGTGACGCAGGTCACCGGTGGGGCGGTCGAGAGCGCGCGGACGCCGTCCGCGCGCACGAATCACGCGACGATCGGTCCGTCCATCGTGATCAAGGGTGAGGTGTCGGGGAAGGAAGACCTCGTGATCCAGGGACGGGTGGACGGCACGGTATCCCTCGAGACCCATACGGTCACCGTCGGGGGTGGGGGGCGG
>JBFGFY010000187.1:0-6773 GCA_041579355.1 Longimicrobiales bacterium
CCCCGTGCGGCCCGAATGGGCCCCCGGCCTGTGCGGCACGGTCCGTGCGGGTATCTTTCTCGTCCGCCCACGAGGCGAAAGAGACCTAGAGAGACGAGGAGCCCCGCCCGGTGTCCCTGCTCGACGGTATCCAATATCCGGAAGACCTACGCCGCCTCAAGCCCGAGAGCCTGAAGCGTGTCGTGGACGCGGTCCGCGAGCGCCACATCGACGTGGTTTCGGCGAAGGGAGGGCATTTCGGCGCTAGCCTCGGGGTCGCCGAGCTCACCGTCGCCCTCCACTACGCCTTCGACACACCCCGCGATCAGCTCGTCTGGGACACCGGCCATCAGGCGTACATCCACAAGATCCTCACCGGCCGCAACGAGCAGCTCCCCACGATCCGCACGAAGGACGGCCTCGCCCCCTTCCTGCGTCGCGACGAGTCCGAGTACGACGCCTTCGGCGCCGGGCACGCCGCCACCTCGATCTCCGCTGCGTGGGGCATGGCCGTCGGTCGGGACCTGACCGGGCAGTCGTTCAAGGTGGTCGCGATCATCGGCGACGGTGCCATGGGTTGCGGGCTGGCCTACGAGGCGCTCAACAACGCCGGCCACACGGGCCGCGACTTCATCGTCGTCCTCAACGACAACGACATGTCGATCGCTCCGGCCGTGGGGGCGATGAACAAGTACCTCACGGGCGTCATCACGAACCCCGCGTACAACAAAGTGCGCGGCCTCGTGCGCGAGATCCTCCACCGGACTCCGACCGCGGTGGGCGACGTCATGGAGGAGGTGGCGGGCAAGCTCGAGGACAGCGTGAAGCACCTCCTCACGCCTGGCATGATCTTCCAGGAGCTGGGGTTCCGCTACGTAGGCCCGGTCGACGGCCACGACGTGAACGGGCTCGTCGAGACATTCAAGCGCGTGCAGGAGATGAAGGGCCCCATCCTCGTGCACGCGATCACCCAGAAGGGCAGGGGATTCTCGCCCGCCGAGGATGATCCGTGGACGTGGCACGCCTCGGGGCCATTCGACAAGGTCACCGGCAAGGGCACGAAGTCCTCGGGTGGACTGCCGCGCTACCAGAAGGTGTTCGGCAAGGGGCTCATCGAGCTCGCCGACGCGGATCCGCGCGTGGTCGCGATCACGGCCGCCATGCCGGACGGCACCTCGACGGACATGTTCGCCAAGGCGCATCCCGACCGGTACTTCGACGTCGGCATCGCCGAGGGTCACGCCGTCACCTTCGCGGCCGGGCTGGCCACCCAGGGCGTGAAGCCGGTCGTCGCGATCTACTCGACGTTCCTCCAGCGCGCCTACGACAACATCGTACACGACGTGGCCCTGCAGGGGCTGCCGGTCGTGTTCGGGATGGACCGCGCGGGGGTCGCGGGCGAGGACGGTCCGACCCACCACGGCGCCCTGGACATCCCCTACATGCTCGCCGTCCCCGGCATGACGGTCACGGCTCCGAAGGACGGGGCCGAGATGCTCGCGCTCCTCCGTCTCGCCACGCAGAAGTGCGACGGCCCGTGGAGCGTGCGTTGGCCCCGAGCGGCCGTGCCCGCCGAGGTCCCGCCGCTCGCCGAGATCGCGGACGTCGAGCCCTATACCTGGGAGATCCTCCGGAACGGCGGGGACTGTGTCGTCCTGGCCACCGGGACGATGGTGCTCGCCTCGATCGAGGCTGCGGAGAGCCTGGCCGCCGACGGCATCCGCTGCACGGTCGTGAACTGCCGCTTCCTGAAGCCGTACGACCGCGACACGCTCGAAGAGATGGTGCGGAGCCACCCGGCCGTGCTCACGGTCGAGGAGGGCCAGGTCGCGAACGGCTTCGGCGCGTACATGGCGCGTGAGATCGACGCGCTGGACCTGGACAGGCCGCCGCGTGTGGCAGCGCTGGGTCTGCCGGACGGATTCATCGAGCACGGTTCCCGCGAGGAGCTGCTTGCCGAGGTCGGTCTCGACGCCGCCGGCGTCGCCGAGCGGATCCGAAAGCTCGCTCGCAGGGCCGCGGAGCTGGAGCCTGCGTGAGCCCGACCGCCCCGGGCAAGCTCGAGGGCCCGATCCGCAGCGTCGGCATCATCGTCCGGGACAAGAGCGTCGAGGTCGTGCGCGTCCTCGATCGACTCACCTCCTGGCTCGATGGCCGCTCCGTCGAGGTCACGGTCGAGGAGGAGCGGGACGACACGGGTGGGGGCACGAGCCTGGACACCGTGGGCTCGGCGTTCGACCTCGTCATCGCGCTCGGGGGGGACGGCACCCTGCTGCGGGCGGCGCGGGCGGTGGTCGGGACCAACACCCCGGTTCTCGGGGTGAACCTGGGCCGGCTCGGCTTCCTGACGTCCTTTCCGGACGCCGACCTCGAGGCAGGCCTCACACAGGTGTTCGAGGGCCGGGGGGTGCTCGACCACCGCTTCACGCTCCGAGGACAGATCGCACGATCGGGTGAGGTACGGGGTGACAAGTTCTTTGCGCTCAACGACATCGTCGTACACACCTCGGGTGCTGCGCGAGTCGTTCCGCTGACCCTGCACGTCGGCGTGGGCGACCGGCGCGAAGAGATCGGCAGCTTCGCCGCCGACGGCGTGATCCTCGCCACGCCCACGGGCTCGACTGCCTATTCGATGTCTGCGGGTGGGCCGATCATCGTGCCGGACGTCGAGTGCATCGTCGTGACGCCGATCTGCCCGCACTCGCTCGCGGTTCGGCCTCTCGTCATCCCAGCCGGAGATGTCCTGAGCGTCACCGCGCTCGACCCGGACGCCGTGCATCAGGTCACGGTCGACGGTCAGGTGGAGCGCCGCCTCGGAGCCTCCGAGACCGTGGTGGTCGCGCGCGAGAAGGACCCGGTGGCGCTGGTGCGGCTCCCCGGCCAGACCTTCTTCCGCACGATGCGGCGCAAGCTCAACTGGGCCGCTCGTCCGCCGGAGCGCGCCTGAAGCACGGGCCCAGGGGGCCATTGTAGCTCCCTGCGGGCTCCCCCTAGCTTGGCCCCATGCTGGTCGAACTGCGCATTCGCGACTACGCGGTCGTCGAGGACCTCTCCCTCGAGCTCGGGCCGGGCCTGAACGTCCTGTCGGGCGAGACGGGCGCCGGGAAGTCGATCATCGTGGGGGCGCTCTCGCTCCTCCTGGGCGAGCGCGCGTCTTCGGCCGTGGTCCGCGCGGGCGCCGAGCGCGCGACCGTCGAAGCGGTCTTCGACGTCGAGGGGCTTCCGGAGGTGCGGCGCCTGGTGGAGGAGCAGGGCTTCCGGCTCGAGGAGGGGCTCCTCATCCTGCGCCGCGAGGTCGCCGCGGAGGGTCGCAACCGGGCGTGGGTGTGCGGCTCCGCAGCGACGGCCAGTGCGGTCGGCACGCTCGGCGGCGCGCTCGTCGACCTGCACGGCCAGCACGAGCACCAGACGCTCCTCCGCTCGAGCGACCAGCGCTCGATCCTGGACGCGTTCGGCGGTGCCCAAGAGGCGGCGGCCCGGGTGGCCACCCTGCACGCCGAGCGGCACGAGCTCGCCCTGGCGCTCGAGGAGCGCGAGGCCCGCGCGCGAGACGTCGAGAGCCGGGCGGACTTCCTCCGCTTCCAGCTCGCCGAGATCGACGCGCTGCACATCCTACCGGGAGAGGACGAGGCGCTGGAGGCCGAGGGAAAGCGGCACGAGCACTCCGAGGAGCTGATGCAGGGCGCCGGCTTGGTGCACGAGCGGCTCTACGCCGCCGACGACTCGGTCGTGGACCGTCTCGCCGAGGTGCACCGGACGCTCCAGCGCCTGGCCGCCTTCGATCCGGACCTCGCCGAAGACGTGCGGCTGCTCGAGGAGGCGCTGCACGCGGTCACCGAGGTGGGGAGGCGGGCCGGCGACTACGCGAGCGCCGTCGAGCACGACCCCATGCGGCTCGAGGACGTCAGGGAGAGACTGGACAAGCTCTTCCGTCTCAAGCGGAAGTACGGGCCCGAGCTGGCCGACGTGCTCGCGACCGCGCAGCGGGTGCGCTCAGAGCTCGCCGAGCTGGAGGAAGCCGACCACGACCTGGGACGGCTCAAGCGGCAGATCGCGGAGATCGAAGCGCGGCGGGGTGCGGCCGCCTCGGAGCTCACCGAGCTACGCCGCGCGGCAGCCGAGCGGCTCGGCGCCGCGGTCGCGGGCGTGCTTCCCGACCTCGGGCTGCCCGGCGCGTCCTTCGAGGTGCGTCTGGTTCCGCACGACACCGTCGGAGCCGGCGGCGCGGAGGGCGTGGAGTTCCTCGTCGCCCCCAATCGCGGCTTCGAAGCCATGCCCCTCTCCCGCATCGCGAGCGGCGGGGAGCTCTCGCGGGTGATGCTCGCGCTCAAGTCGATCCTCGCCGACGTGGACCGGGTGCCGGTGCTCGTCTTCGACGAGATCGACGCCGGCATCGGGGGCGTGGTGGCCGGCGCGGTGGCGGAGAAGCTCGTCGAGGTTTCGGGCCGCCATCAGGTCTTCGTGGTGACGCACCTCGCGCAGGTCGCTTCCCGCGCGAGGAGTCACTTCCTCGTCGAAAAGGGAAGCGGCGACGGAGTCACGACCGCGGGCGTGCGCACGCTCGACGGGGAACCGCGGGTGGAGGAGATCGCGCGTATGCTCGGCGGGGATCCGGAGTCGGCCAAGTCACGGGCGCACGCCCGGGAGCTGCTCGGAGCCGCTAGCGGGAGCCCCAAATCCCCCGGTAGAAGCGGACGCCGAACTCGACCCGTGTCGTGACCGGCGTCTGACCGCCACCTCCGGCGACCGCGCGCAGCACCCGCGCATGCAGCTGGAGCGGACGGACGTCCTCACCCGCGCGCCAACGGACGAGCGTGTCGTAGCGCAGCGTGCCCCCGACCTCGTGCACGGTGACCCCGCTCTCCTCCTCGAGCACGTAGGGATCGACCGCAGCGCCGACCGAAGCGCCGGCGAGCTCGTACTCGTCGCGGTACTTCCTCAGCACGCGATACTCGGCGCCGAGGCTCAGCTCCTCCGAGACACGGAACGCCGGCGCGACCTCGAGGCCCCAGTACGCACCCGGTGTCCACTCGACGAGGTGCCGGGTGGTGAGGGGCGCGAGGACCGTTTCCGGTAACGCGACGCGGCGGATGAGCGTGCGCGGCCGTTGAATGCCGTACCGTGCGCCGCCCAGGACGCCGAGGCGCCCCCACACGAGCGAGCCCCGGAGGCGTCCCTCGAAGTCCGGCTGACGATCGCCCGTGCCCACGTCCAGAAACACGTCGGGGTCGTCGACCGAGCCCGTGGGGAGCCGCGCGAGCAGGGTCGCCAGGAGGCCGTACCGGAGCTGGGGCGTGGGCTGCTCGGCGCTGGGCCGCCCCCCCTCCAGGAGGCGCACCGTTGCGGTGACTTCGACGTCCCCCGCCTGCCAGAGCCCTCGGATACCTCCGAGCGGGGTGCCGAGCACCCCCGAGTACGGCGCACCGGGCAACGTCAGGAACTCCTGCTCCGTCACGCGTTGCGTGGCGAAGACCATGGGAGCGGCGATGCCGGGCAGCCCCTCCGCGACGAGATCGGCGCTCAAGCTCGTGGTGGCCTGCGCCAAGGAGGTCGCCGTCGTGCTGCCGGCCAGCGGGAAGAACGGTGAGCTGCCGTAGGCCGTCTCCGCCGAGCCCCGGAATGCCGTCGCCCGCGCGGCGAGCGCCTGTGCGGAGGCGCACGATGGGCTCCCCGGCGAGGAGGCACAGGTCTGGGAGGCATAGGCCAGCGCCGATGACTCCGCGCTGGCGAGTGCCTGGAGATACGTGGTCACGCCACCCGGGTTCTGCGCCATCGGCGTGATGCCCAGGTCCCCCGCGAGCGAGTCGGCGAGGAACGAGACCTCGACGCTCGAGCGCGTGCGGGTCCAAGGAAACACCGCGCCGACCGACAGCCAATCGAAGATCCCCAGGTGCGCGCCCAGCTCCACCCGTGTGACGTCCTTGCTCACACGGGCGAGCGTCTCCCCGAGCACCGGCGTGTACGCGGCCTGCCCCGTCAGGGCAGCGATCGCCTGGCGAAGCGACGCCGCGCCCGGGTAGAGCGTCTCGGCCGCGGCGGTGGTCAGGTCTTCCCCCAGGGCCTCGCGGCCGGTCTCCCCGGTCGAAGTACGGCCGAACCGCGACTTCCATGTCGTGAAGACCGGGTTCAGCTGAAAGCGCAGCTGACCGGGGGGAGTGAGCGCGTCGTCGACCACCTGCGCCGCCGCCCCCGTGCCGCCGGAGAGCGTGAGCAGCAGCGCAATGAAGAGGGTGCGACGCATGCGTATCCGGAGGGCGGGCAGGTCGAGGGACGGGGTGGAAACAGGTGACGTCGGGTCCGGCTCGAGCACCCGAACGGCCGCGAAACATAAGGCTTTGCGCGGGGTCGAGGTACCTGGATTTGCGGGCCGGATCGGCATTGACCACCCCCCGGGCTCTACCTAGCTTCGGTACCGCGACACGTCGCGGGAATAGCTCAGTTGGTAGAGCACCACCTTGCCAAGGTGGGGGTCGCCGGTTCGAGTCCGGTTTCCCGCTCTGTGGTCGGCGCCCCGGGGATTCGTCCCTCGGGGCGCTTTCGTTTGCCAACCGGGACGGCTCGGCCGTATGAAGGGTTCATGATGATCTCCATCGCTCTGGTCGTCATGTGGCTCGCCAGCGTCACGGTCGGAGTCATCGCGGCGGCGGCCATGGTGACCTACGTCCGCCGCACCTGGCAGCAGATGCGTCTCGACGAGAAGGGACCGGCGCACGAGGAGATCCTGGACGGCATCGAGCGCATCGAGGTGCGCCTGTCGGCGATGAGCGAGCGCATCGAGAGGATCGAGCGGGAGC
>JBFGFY010000188.1:0-6721 GCA_041579355.1 Longimicrobiales bacterium
CGTGGACGAGTCCATCGGCGGCATCGCGGTATCGGACCCGGCGCTCGGGCAGGTGCAGGTCGGCTGGGACGAGTTCGACCACGTGCGTTTCCACGATCAGGGGGAGGAAGCGGTTTTCGCGGCGTTCGACGGCGGGGCTCCGCTGCGGGGCACCGTAGTGACGCGCTCCGGTGAGCAGCACACGGGGGAGGTCGTGTGGGACGCCGACGAGGCGTTCACTTGGGAGATCCTGAACGGCGAGTTCGACGGCGTGACCTTCGACATCGAATTCGGCCAAATCGACCGGATCGAGCGGATGACACGCGGCACGCGCGTAACCCTGCTCGATGGGCGCTCCTTCATGCTCTCGGGCTCGAACGACGTCGACGACGGGAACAGGGGAATCCTCGTGCGCACTGGGAGCGGAGCCCACGAGATCGACTGGGACGACTTCGCCGAGCTCCGTCTCACGCGCTGAGCCGGAGTCGGGACTTTTCGGGGGTGTCGCCCGCCTGGGCGGCGCCCCCGTCCCTTCGCCCCCGATCGTCCGGATGAATCCTCAGGACCTCGCTCGTGTATTGGTTTCCCGGTGCCCCGGTGGTACCGTTCGCACCCGACGAAAGTGAGAGCAGGAGCGGTCGTGAGCGTATCGACCAAGCAGAGCCCGGCTGAGCGACTCCGCGGCATCCTCCCCGACGCCGAGATCGCGGCGATCACGCCGCTGATCGAGGAGATCGAGGAGCTCAAGCGGGAGCGGAACGCCGTCGTGCTGGCGCACAACTACATGACGCCGGACATCTACCACGGCGTTGCGGACCTCCGCGGCGATTCGCTCGCGCTCGCGCGCATGGCCGCCGAGACGGATGCCGACGTGATCGTGATGGCAGGCGTCCACTTCATGGCCGAGACGGCGAAGATCGTAAATGAGGCGAAGACCGTCCTCATTTCGGACATGGGGGCGGGGTGCTCGCTCGCCGAGGCGATCACCGCGGCCGACATCCGGCTCCTCCGTGAGCGCTACCCCGGCGTGCCCGTCGTCACCTACGTGAACACCTCTGCGGAGGTGAAGGCCGAGTCCGACGTCTGCTGTACGTCGAGCAACGCGGTGAAGGTCGTCGAGTCCCTCGGCACGGACCGCGTGATCTTCCTTCCCGACCAGTACCTCGGTCGCTGGGTCGCGTCGCAGACCGACGTGGAGGTCATCCTCTGGGCCGGCTCGTGCATCGTGCACGAGCGCTTCACAGGGGAGGAGCTGCGCGCCTACCGCTCCATGCACGCCGGCATCCAGATCATCGCACACCCGGAGTGCCCCCCGGACGTGCTCGCCGAAGCCGACTTCGTCGGGTCCACCTCGGGCATGATCGACTGGGTGAAGCGCGAGCGGCCGAAGAACGTGGTCATGGTGACCGAGTGCTCCATGAGCGACAACGTCGCCGCAGAAGTGCCCGAGACCGAATTCGTGCGACCCTGTAATCTCTGCCCGTACATGAAGAAGATCACGCTCGGCGGGATTCGAGACAGCTTGCGCGACATGACGCACGAGGTGCTCGTCGACCCCGACGTGGCGGCGCGGGCGCGCATCGCGGTGGAGCGGATGCTCGAGGTACGGGTCTGAGCCGGAGCGGCGCTCCGCGCGACATCGACATCGACGGGCTGCTCGCCGCCTCCCTGGCCGAGGACCTGGGAGCAGCGGGAGACATCACCTCCGACGCGACGATCCCCGAGGAGACGCAGGCGAAGGCCAGCCTCGTCGCCCGCGCCCGTGGCTGCGTCGCCGGCATCGGCCCCGCCCTGCGCGTCTTCGAGATCGTGGACGCATCGGTCGCGACCGGCGCGCTCGTCACCGACGGCAGGGTGGTCGAGGACGGCATCGAGCTCGCTTCGGTCACGGGCCCGGCGCGCGCGCTTCTCGCGGCGGAGCGGGTCGCGCTGAACCTCCTCGGGCGCCTCTCTGGCATCGCCACCGCCACCCGCGAGCTGGTCGACCTCGTCGAGGGAACGGGCGCCACGATCCTCGACACCCGCAAGACGACGCCGCTTTGGCGAGCGCTCGAGAAAGCCGCCGTACGCGCTGGGGGTGGAGAGAACCATCGCATGGGCCTTTACGACGCGGTCCTGATCAAGGACAACCACTTGCGCGCGGTCGGCTCCGTGGGGGAGGCCGTGCGCCGCGCCCGCGCGCGGGTCGGCGCTCGAGTGAAGATCGAGGTCGAGGTGGAGAGGATGCGGGACCTCGAGTCGGCGATCGAGGCGGGCGCCGACGTGGTGCTGCTCGACAACATGCCCCCCGCCCGCCTCCGGAAGTGCGTGGAGCGCGCCCGCGGGCGCTGCCTTCTCGAGGCGTCCGGAGGCGTCACGCGCCGGAACATCCGGCGGATCGCCGAGACCGGCGTCGACTTCATTTCCGTCGGCTGGATCACCCACTCCGCCCCGGCTCTCGACGTGGCGCTGGATTTCGCGTAGAACTCCCGGGTGGCGGCCCGTGTACTTCACGGTCGTGCCCCTCCCCGACCTCGGAGGTCCCCCGATGCACCGCAATCTCGTTTGTCTGCTGGCTGTCGCCGCCCTGGTCGCGGTCGACGCACCCGTCCCGCTCGAGGCGCAGAGTCCGGTCTTCCAGTCCGAGCGCGGCCCCTACCGTGTAACGACCGTGGTGCCGGCGCTTCAGGACCCCTGGGCGATGGCCTGGCTGCCGAACGGGGACATGCTGGTGACCGAGCGCCCGGGACGTCTCCGCATCGTACGCGGCGGGCAGCTGCAGGCCGAGCCGATCGCCGGCACGCCGCGCGTCCGCTACGGCGGCCAGGGCGGCCTGCTCGACGTCGTGCCGCACCCCGACTTCCCGTCGAACCGGCTCGTGTATTTGAGCTACTCCAAGCCGAACGCCGCGGGGACCGAGGGCACGACTGCGGTGGGCCGCGGCCGCCTGGAGGGCAACCGCCTGGTCGGCTTCGAGGAGATCTTCGAGGCGAAGGCGTGGCGCACCGGTGAGGGTCACTACGGATCGCGGTTGGCCTTCGACGGAAACGGCTACCTCTTCATCACCGTCTCCGACCGGGCGGTGGATCCGCTCTCGGTGCCGCGCGAACAACACCCGGCGCAGGACCTGTCCAACCACCAGGGCACGGTCGTGCGCTTGCACGACGACGGGCGCGTCCCCACCGACAACCCGTTCGTCGGCCGGGCCGGCGCGCTCCCCGAGATCTGGAGCTACGGGCACCGCTCGCTCCAGGGGCTCGCCTTCGACCCCCGCACGGGTGACCTGTGGGCCTCCGAGCACGGAGCCCAGGGCGGCGACGAGCTGAACCTGATCCTTCCCGGCCGGAACTACGGCTGGCCGGTGGTCGGCTTCGGCGTGCAGTACGGCGGCCAGGAGATCCACGCCACGCGGCAGCGTGACGGCATGATGGACCCCGTGCAGCACTGGACGCCCTCGATCGGGCCCTCCGGGCTCATGATCTACGACGGCGACGTCTTCCCCGAGTGGCGGGGGAGCGCCTTCGTCGGCGGTCTCGCGGGCGTGCAGATCGCCCGGGTGCCGCTCATCGCCGAGGGCGAGGGATACATCGTCGGACGCCTCGAGCGGCCGCCGCTCATGCTCGGCTTCGGGCGCATCCGTGACGTGCGCCAAGGGCCCGACGGCTACATCTACGTCGCGATCGACGACCGTCAGGGTGGCACGCTGACGCCGATCGTGCGGCTGGAGCCGGCCTCGGGCGTGTAAGACGCGCCGCGCGAGACGACCGACACGCGGACCCGCCGCCCCCCGGGCGACGAGCGCTTGCGCCGTCGCCCGGGGCGGAGCACCCTCACGCGCCATGACACGACGCGCGACCCAAACGCTCTGCCGCGCCGGCGCGCTCCTCCTGCTCGCGGCCGCCGTCCCCCAGGGGGCCGTGAGGGTGGCGGCGCAGGAGGCACCCGACCTCCCGGCGCTCTTCGAGCTCGGCCGACTTCTCGTCGACAGGAACGGCGACGGAGTGCCCGACGGCGTGAACGCGTCGCTGGTGCTCGGCTCGACCCCCTCCCCCGCCGAGGTAGCCGCCGGCGGCGAGATCGCGGGTCGCCTCGGCTTCGAGACGATGGCGATGGACCTCCCCGTCGCCCGTGCCGTGGAGGGGAGCGCGATCGCGATCGTGGTCGGCCGGTCCGGGCTCTCCGCGGCCGCGCTCCCCTCGCCGGGTGTGGATCCGGCCTCGCTCGACGCGGGGGAGGGTGTGGTGGCGGTGCGGGAGAGCGGCGGCCGCACGTGGGTGCTCGTGCAGGGGGGCGACGACGCCGGGCTGCTCGCGGCCGCACGCCTCTTCGCGGGTGTTCTCCCGCATACGCGCACGCTCTCCGCCCCGCACCTCGACCGCGTGCGTGAGGAGCTGACGGGTGTGCTCCGTCAGAGCGGGATCGAGGACGCCACCGTGCGGCTCTCGCAGGCGCGTGCCCGCGCGGGTAGCGACGGAATCGAGCGCCTCGTCGCCGACGTCGTCGTGGAGCCCGCCTCCGTGGCCGAGGCGGCTGCTGCGCTGCGCGCGCTCGACACGGCGAGCGTGGCTCCACCAGCAGCGGCGGACACGATCGCGGCAGGGGCGCCGGCGGCGCCCGCGGATAGCGCGACGGCAGCCGCCGACAGCATATCATCACCCGAGCGGGGCCCACCCCTCGCCCATCCCGGCCTCGCCTCGGTCGAGGTGCGCATCGCGGGTGGGCCGGTCCTCCGCCTGGCCGGCCGCGCCGACCCGGACGAGCCCGGCCCGGTCGCGGGCCGGCCGGGAAGCGGGACTAAGGACGGGCTCGACCTCTCGAACCTGTACACGTCCGCCGGGCTGCTCGGCGGGGACCCCTTCCCGAGCCGGATCGACGCCCTGCTCGTCGCGGGTGACTCGGGCGTCGACCGCCTGCCCGACCTCGCCGGGCGGCTCGGCCTCGAGGCGATCGGGCTCACGGTGCCCCTCGTCGACCTCGCGGCTTCCGTCCGTAGGCCCGCGTCCCAGCCGACGATGGTCCTCGCCGGGCGCGACAACCGGCTGACGACGCAGCTCGCCGACAGCGGGCGCGTCGACCTCGGCTCGCTCGCCGCGGGGGAAGGCCTCATCGAGCTCGTGCCCAAGGCGTTCGGCGACAAGCCCGCGCTCGTGGTCACGGGCGCCGACTCCCCCGGATCGGCCCGCGCGCTCGAGCAGGTGGCGCTGACCTTCCCGAACCTCGGCGAGCGCGGCAAGGACCGCGCGACCGTCGACGACGTCGAGCAGGAGGTCTGGGACGCGCTCGCAGGCTACTCGCCGGTCGGGCAAGCGGCGATCGGACTCTACAAGCTCGACCGGATCGTCGCCGGGCTCGGCGAAGAGGACGTGACTTCGGCGCGGGTGCTCTTCTCGGTGGAGGGAGCGGACACGGCCCTGGCGCCGTATGTGCGCGCCCGCGCCGCCGCCGCTCTCGGACTGGACGCCACGGCGGTCGAGGTCACGGTGGACGACCGAGACGTGCAGCGTGCCGGGACCGTGTTCGAGGAGACGGCGACGTTCGCCTCGGAGCTCGACCGCTTCTGGCTCGCCTTCCGCGAGCGCGTCCTGCCGATGGTCACGGCGGGCACCCCCGTCGAGCTCGAGGTCCGGCTCAGCGAGCCCCCCGAGGTGCGGCGGCGTGTGGCCGAGGAGGCGCGCGGGCTGCTGCTCGAGGCCGGCGCCGACAGGGAGCACACGCGGGTGGTCGTGCTCTCTGCCTTCAAACAGGGGTACTCCTGGCTCTACGACTCCGTCCGCCCGCGGCTCGCCGCACACGGCACGGGACTATCCGAGGTCGTGATCCGCTTCCGGCGCAACGATCCGCCGGAGGAGTGGCCCCAGCAGGCGATGCACACGCCCGTTCGCTGGCTGCACGAGATCTTCCCGATCGACGAGGTGCTCGCGCGAGACCTGGGCCTGCCCCTCGAGCGGATCCGCTTCGAGGAGATACGCGAGGGCCCGACGTACGAGGTCCAGGCACTCGACTCAGCGCGCACCCTCCTGCTCACGGACGCGTTCGAGCCGAAATGGGTGCTGCGCCCCTACTTCGACAGGTTCCGCGACTACGAGCACGTGCGCGTGACGACGGGATGGCTGCACGCGCGGAGCGGCGGCCGCGTCGTCGCCGACGAGCGCATCGTCACCGACCCCGAGGCGTTCTGGGATTACTTCCAGGCCGACGTCCTGCACCGCGTCTACGACTATGTGATGGACCGGCACGAGGGCCTTCCGAGAGGTGGCTCGATCGATGCGCCTTTCTTCGGCGAGCTCACCGTCGAGGTCGAGATGAGCGAGCCGAGCTACCGACTCGACGTCGACAACGAAATCCACGCGCCGCTCGACGCGCTACACGAGGAGATCTACTTCGGCACACTCGAGTTCTTCGATCTGCTCGGTCGCAACGCTCGGGGCCAGGAGCTCGCATTCCCGGGACGTGTGATTCCGGTGATGCGCCCGAAGTCCGACGGCTCGGGCGCGCGCGCCCATGTCCGCTTCACCGGATTCGCGACCTCGCGCCCCGCGGTCGTGGTGACCTACGAGACCGGGGCCGGCGTCGAGGACGAGATCCGCCTCGACATCCCGAAGACGACGCTCCCCCGCCCGTCGGCCCGGCTCGCCAAGGTGCGCTCGGGGGAGACGGGTCTCGCCCACCTCGCGCTTCGGGTCCGTGTCGACACGGACCTCGACGTGCGGGACAGCCTCCTCGACTACGCGACCCCGGAGCAGGTGGACCGCACCATGGTCTC
>JBFGFY010000189.1:0-6668 GCA_041579355.1 Longimicrobiales bacterium
CGCGCAGGTGCCGATCCTGGGCGGCGCGCGACTGACCGGGAAGGTCGGGGCGAACAACATCGCGGTCATGGACATCCAGACCGACGACGCGTTCGGCAACCCGGGCGAGAACTTCCTCGTCGCCCGCTACAGTCGCGACGTCTTCGGTCGGTCGCAGATCGGCGGACTCTTCGTCAACAAGCAGGCGACGAGCGGCGGCTATTACAACCGCACGTACGCCGTCGACATGAACCTCGTCCCCACGTCCGCGCTCACGATCGACGGCTTCATGGCGCTCACGGAGACGCCCGGCGTGGGCGACGGCGAGTACGCGGGCCATCTGCGCGCGGGCTGGCTCGATCGGTCGTGGAGGGTCTACTCCGAGTACGAGAACTTCGGGGACAACTTCAACCCCGAGGTCGGGTTCGTTCCTCGGGTGGGCATGCGGCGGTACAAGTTCCACTTCGAGCACAACCCGCGACCCGGTCGGTGGGGCATCCGCATGATGGAGCCCATGACCAACATCGAGTACATCACCGACCAGACCGGGCGCCGCGAGAGCATCCGTTGGCACGCGATGGTCGGGACGCGCTTCGAGAACGGGGCGTACCTGAACTTCATGCACAACCAATACGTGGAGCGCATCGACAACACGTTCCGCGTCGGTGGGGTACCGATCAATCCCGACGATTACCGTTTCTGGGACTTTGCGGTGATGTTCAACAGCGACCCGTCGCGTCGTCTCTTTTGGCGGGCGAGCTGGCAGCCCCAGACCTTCTACGGCGGCGACCGCACGGACTATTCCGCCAGCATCGGCCTGCGGGTGACCAGTCAGCTCGCGACTTCGGCGGGCTTCTCCAGGAACGAGGTGTCGCTCCCCAACGGCGACTTCACGGCCGACATCGCATCGCTGCAGATCGACTACGCGTTCTCGCCGAAGATCTCGCTGCGCAACCTCACCCAGTACAACTCGCTGTCGGAGCAATTCAGCACGAGCGCACGGCTGCGCTACATCTTCCGGCCCGGTAGCGACATCTACGTCGTTTACGACGAGGTCCGCCGCGACGAGCGCCTCACGGTCAATCCGATCATCGAGGAGTTCAAGGACCGGCAGCTCATCGTGAAGATGACGTACCTGCTGTCGTTCTGAGGCGCGTGGGTCGGTCTGTCGGAGCGACCGCCCACGCCGCGGTGACCCGCTGCGCATGAAGCTCGTCGCCACGGAAAAGGCCGAGCAGAACCGGGCGGTCGTGGACCCGTGGACTTTCGTCCACTTCGCGTCGGGACTCGCCCTGGGCCTCGTCAACGCGCCCTTGCGATGGTGGCTCCCGGTTGCGGCCGCCTATGAGGTGCTCGAGCAGTACCTCGAGCGTTCGGAGGTAGGGCAGGAGCTCCTCGAGACCAGCGGTCCCGAGAAGCTGCCCAACGCGATGGTCGACGTCGCGGTGTTCGTGGCGGGGCACCAGCTCGGCCGGCTCTGGAACCGCACGGGGTGAGACCCATGCAGCTGATCTTCGAGCAGATCCGCGTCGGGGGTGACAGGAACTTCGCCTACCTCCTGGCCGATCGGGACGTGAAGGAGGGTGTGCTCGTCGACCCGGCCTACGCGCCGGAGCTGCTCGTGGAGCGGGCCCGCGAGCAGGGCGTCCGCATCACCCACGTCGTGAACACCCACGGCCATCCCGATCACACCGAGGGGAACGACCGGGCCGTCGAAGCGACGGGAGCCAAGGTCGCCGCGCACCCGGACTGCCCCGTCGACCCGGACGTGAAGCTCCCGGACGGCTCTACGCTCCACGTGGGAGCCCTCGAGCTGCGCTGCCTCTACACGCCGGGACACGCAGCCGATCATCTCGTGCTCTACGAGCCGAGGTACAGGATCCTGCTCACCGGTGATCTGATCTTCGTCGGCAAGGTCGGCGGCACTTCCAACGACGACGACGCGCGGACCGAGTGGGCGAGCCTCCAGCGCGTCCTAGAGGCGCATCCCGACGAGGCGACCATCTGGCCGGGGCACGACTACGGCGTGCGTCCGAGCTCGACTCTGGCGCTCGAGAGACGCACCAACCCCTTCCTCCTTTGCCAGAGCGTCGACGAATTCCTGGCGCTCAAGCGCGACTGGGCCAACTTCAAGAAGGAGCGCGGGCTGAAGTAGACCGGCAGCGGAGGCCGGCGCATGGCCATCCTCTTCGATCCGAAGGCGTCCGAGGTCGACTTCGTGCTGCACCCGACCGACCTCTCGGAGTCGAGTGAGCGGGCCTTCCACCACGCCCTGGCGCTCGCGATCCGTCGCGCGGCCCGGTTCACGCTCCTGCACGCGCTCGGCCGGCGCGAGACCGACAACTGGCCGGGCTTCCCTTCCGTGCGGGCGAAGCTCGCCGAGTGGCGGGCGGCCGGCACGACCACGGACTTCGAAGACCGGATCCGGCGCACGACCGTGAGCAAGCTCGAGGCGACGACACCGGACCCGGTCGCCGCTTCCCTCGAGTACCTCGAGCGCAACAAGGTGGACCTGATCGTGCTCGCGACCGAAGGACGCAGCGGGCTTTCGCGGCTCGTGCGCCCGCCGCGGGCCGAGGTTCTCGCCCGCAAGTCGGCAACCTACACGCTCTTCATCCCGGGCGGCGCACGGACTTTCGTCGACCCGAAGACGGGTGCGGTGACGCTGCGCCGCATCCTGCTCCCGGTCGATCCCGGCACCGACCCGCGTCCGGCCATGCTACGTGCCGTCCAGGCGGCGGCGCTGATGGACGATCCGTCCATCGAGATCACGCTCCTCCACGTGACCCAGGACGACGCCGCGGCTGTAGACCTGCCGCAGCTCCCCTACTGCCGCTGGAACGTGCTCAAGCGGGTCGGCGACGTCGTGGACGGTATCCTGTCCACCGCCCACGAGATCGAGGCGGACGCCATCTACATGTCGACCGGTTGGCACGAAGGGCGGCGGCCTCGCGGGAAAGGAGGGATCACCGAGCAGGTGCTGCAGGGTGCGCCCTGCCCGCTCGCCGTCGTGCCTGCGAACCGCTAGGCGAGCCGACGGGCGAACGAGCGGTGCCAGTGGTCGTACCGGTCGGCGAGCCTCGGATGGGAGCGCTCTGCCACCGGCACCCACACCGCGCCGGCCTCATCGTGGAGCGCCTGCCAGTCGAGATCCGGACGCAGGTGCGCGTGGCGGAGATGGTCCAGGTGCTCCGCGAGCGCGGCAAGCACGTCGATCTCATCGAGCGTCACGAGGCGTTCGGCGAGGCGCTCGTCACTCGGCAGGGGCAGAGACGCGACCACGTCGGCCACCGCGTCGCCGAGCTCCGCGCGCACCACGTCGTGCCCGACGCGCAGCTCGCCGTCCAGGCTCTCGTGCACGACCACGGCAGCGAGCGTCTCGACGGGTAGGGCGCCCACGTCACGAAGCAGGATCAGCGCCGACCGGCCGGGGTGCAGGTACGCCGGGTGATGATCGTCGGTCAGCGCCTGGACTCTCGGGGTCATGGCCAGGGCGTAGGCGTGCGCGAGAAGCTCCACCTCCTCGTCGTCGAGTCCGGCCGCCTCCGCTGCTGCCGTAACCGACGCCGCCATCTGACTCGCCCGCTCGCCCGTGGTCAAGACCGCCTCAGAAGCCGCCGAATAGGGACGCAATCGATCGCGTGAGCAGGTCGATCGACAACTCGCCGGTCTGTGATCGGGTGCGGACGCTGAGTCCGCCTCGCCAAGGGTCCTCGGGATCCGTCCGCATCGCCTCCATCGCCGCGAGCGCCCGGGCGCGTGCCTCCGCGGCGGCGGGGTCCACGGAGCGCTCGGCGTCGGCCGCCTCGAGATCGCGGAGTGTCTTGGCGACCGCGTCGGCGTCGAGCACGGTCAGCGGAGATCCGCAGTGCCCGCATTGGAAGCCCGCGTTCACGTCGACCGGAGCGCCACAGCTCGAGCACTGCACGGTCTTCACCTCGGCGCGCACGCGCGCTTGCTCGGCGGGGCTCAGCGCCCGCACGAACTGCTTCTCCTTGAGGAACTCCGAAAAAGGCGTGAGCCGACCGTGACGCTCTGGGCAGGCGTAGTAGGAGAATCGCCCCCCCTTGCCGATGTCGTGGCTGAGGGAGAGGCGCCGGCGGCAGCGCGGGCACACCAGCCGGCTCTTGATGGCGTGGCGGGGGTCGTCGCGATGCTCCTGAATCACCTTGAAGAGGTCGAGCGTCCCGCGCGGCGAGAGCTGGATACTCTCCCGCTGGTCGAGCCAGAGCACGTGACAAGCGAAGCACAGGTCCAGCTCGATGTCCTGTCCATAGGTGCCGTCCATGGCGTGGTGGTCCATGGCGGCGGAACAGTTGGGACAGTTCACGCTCGCTCCCTTCGGCGGAGGATGGGTTGCGCCCGCAAGCTAGGCCGCGAGCGCCGCCAGGAGCCAGAACGAGAGCCTGCTGGGCGAGTCCGGGACAGGCCGTACCGGAGCGCGATGGCCACCGCCTGCCGAGCGTACCAGCGCCGTGCGGACGTCGCGGAAGTTCGGCTTACCCGCTCGGCCAGCTCCTCTTCGAGATCGCCGAGGACCGAGTCCCGCACGAGACCGACCGGCAGCACGCGCTCGAGCAGCCACGAGGCCCACCCCGGAGGCGCCGTCACGACAGCACCTCCTCGATGCTCTCGCGCAGGCGCGAGCGGACCTGGTGGCTGCGACGCAAGGCCTCCACGCCCATCTCGGTCACTCGGATCATGCGCCGGGGGCGGCCGCGCCTGCCCGGCGTCGCCTCTCCGGCGTGCGTCTCGATCAGCCCCTTCCCCTCGAGCCTGTCGATCGCGACGTACACCGAGCCCCTGGACACTCCGCGGCCCGCCTCGTCGTCGAGCGCGCGCAGCACGGAAGCTCCGTAGGCCTCGGCGCCGAGACCGAGCGCCGCGAGCAGGACCATCTCCTCCAGCTCCCCGAGGAACGACCGCGTTCCCATCCCCACCTCCGAGTCCTTGGCCTCCGCCGGATCCCGACCGCGACCGTCGGTCGGACCGTCATTTTGTCAACTTAGTTGACTTAATATCTCGCCACCAGATCCGGAGGCCGCACCCCTCCATTTGACGGGACCCCGCGACGTGCGGCAATCTGAGCCCAAGCCACGGCGGCTCCGCGTGTCCCTGTCCCGAGAGGTCCGTCCCATGCCGCGTCCGAACCGCAGCGTCGCAGTTCTAGCCCTCGCCGTGCTCTCCTCGCTGGCAGCCGGCTGCGGAGAGCCCGCTCCGGCAACCGTCGAGGAGCTGGCCCAAAGGTCGCTGGCGCAGATCGAGGGCTCGCTCGCCCTGCCCGGCCTCCAGGCCGAAGTCGAGGTGCTCAGGGACGACTGGGGCATCCCCCACATCTACGCCCAGAACGACCACGACCTCTTCTTCGCCCAGGGCTACGTCATGGCACAGGACCGCCTCTGGCAGATGGAGATGTGGCGGCGCTGGAGAGAGGGGAGGCTCGCGGAGATCTTCGGTTCCGAGGCGTTCGCTTTCGACGCGCGCGTCCGTCTCATGAAGTACCGCGGCCCGTTCGACGAGACCGAGTGGACGAGCTACCACCCGGACGCGCAGCGACTCTTCACGGCCTACGCGAACGGGGTGAACGCCTTCATCGCCCAGAACCGCGGCAACCTCCCGGTCGAGTTCCAGCTCACCGGCGTCGTGCCCGACCCCTGGACCGCGGAGACGGTGGTTCTCCGGTGGGCCGCGCTCGCCGTGCCGAGCGTGCGGGGGCACGCGATCAACGAGGTCCAGCTCGCGATGAACGTCGCGCAGTACGGCGCGGCGGAGGCGAACCGCCGCGCGGCGCCGGACCCGTTCGCCGAGCTCATCGTGCCCGAGGGGCTCGATGTGTCGCTCTTCACGCAGCAGATGCTCGACGCGATGCGCGCGGGCGACGGCGATCCGTTCGAGGCGGGTGAGCTTCCCCCGCTCGAGGTGATCGACCGATACCGCCACCTCCTCCCCGAGGTGCGCACCGCGATGGTCTCGCCCGACCCCATCACCACCGAGGGAAGCAACAACTGGGTCATGAGCGGAGACCGGACGCCGACCGGCATCCCGATCCTCGCCAACGATCCGCACCGGCGGATCGAGATGCCGGCGCTCCGCTACTTCGTCCACCTCGTGGCTCCCGGCTGGAACGTGATCGGCGGGGGCGAGCCCCCCTTCGTCGGGGTCATGGCCGGCAACAACGAGCGCGTCGCCTGGGGCTTCACCTTCGCCGGCACGGACATGGTCGACGTCTTCGTGGAGGAGTTGCACCCCGAGCAGCCGGACGTGGTCCGGTGGGGTGACGGCTGGGAGCCGCTTCGCGTGATCCAGGAAGAGGTCCGCGTGAAGGGCGAGGCTCCCCGCACGATCACGCTCAAGTTCAGCCGCCACGGGCCGGTGTTCTACGAGGACCTGCAGAACCGACGGGTCTACGCGGTCCAGTCCGTGGTCCAGTATCCCGGGACCGCGGCGTATCTCGGCAGCTTCAAGCTCGCGCAGGCGACGAGCTGCGAAGACTTCTTCGAGCGCTCGATGCACTGGAAGGTCCCGACGCACAACCTCATCTGCGGGGACGCCGACGGGAACATCGCGCTCCAGGTGACGGGGCTCACGCCCGATCGAGAGGGCTGGAACGGCCGCCTCCCGGTGCCGGGCAACGGCAAGTACGAGTGGCGGGGCTTCCGGGAAGACCTGCCCCGCGAGTTCAACCCGGC
>JBFGFY010000190.1:0-6666 GCA_041579355.1 Longimicrobiales bacterium
AGCAGCTCGATCACGAGGAAGCCACCGATCAGCAGAGCGCCGAAGACCCAGGCGAGGAGGTTGAAGTACCGGTCGATGAAGCGGGTGATCGGCTCACCGAAGTAGTGGATCAAGGCCGCGAGGGCGAAGAAGCGGAGACCCCGGCTGAGCACGGAGGCGAGCACGAACACCGGGAAGCTGATCGAAAAGACACCCGCGGAGAGCGTGAAGACCTTGTAGGGGATCGGGGTCAGCCCGGCGAGGAAGACCGCCCAGAAGTCGTACCGGTCGTAGAGCCCTTGCACCCGCTCGAACGCTTCCGGGGAAACCCCGGGCACGTAGGCGAAGAAGGGGTCTTGCAGCAGCTGCCAGGCTCCCGCGCCGATGGCGTATCCGATGATCCCACCCACCACCGACGCGACGGTCGCGTTCGCCGCGAACCGGAGCGAGAGCGCCGGAGCACCGAGGCAGAGCGCGATGAGGAGTGGATCGGGAGGGATCGGGAAGAACGACGACTCGGCCAGCGCCAAGAGGAAGAGCGCAGGCGCGCCGTACGGCGTCTCCGCCCAATGGAGAACCCAGTCGTAGAGGCGGCGGAGCGGGCCCGCGCGCCGCGGTCCTTCGCCGTTCGGGGCCGGCCCCACCTCCCCCGCCCCGCTCATGACCCGGCCACCTCGTCCTTCCAGGCGAACCTCCCGAGGAGAGGCACGAAGGTGCACTCCCCGCGGACCACCTCCTCGGTCACGACGAAGCCAGTCTTCTGCACGAGCACCAACTCCTGGGAGTCACGAGAGCCAACGGGGATGAGCATGCGGCCCTCGTCGGCGAGCTGATCGACCAGGGCGCTCGGGATCGACGGCGACGCCGCCGACACGACCACCACGTCGAACGGCTGATACTTGCGCCAGCCGATCGTGCCGTCACCCACCAGCAAGGCCACGTTCTTCACGCCGAGCGTGTCGAGCGCGCGGCGGGCACGCTGCGACAGCTCCCGGACCCGCTCGACCGAGTAGACCCGGTCGGCGAGTAGGGCGAGCAGGCCGGTGAGGTATCCACTGCCCGTGCCGATCTCGAGCACCTTCTCCTCTCGGCGAGGCTTCAGGATCGACAGGTAGTAGGCCTGCAGCGACGGCTGCGACGCGGTCTGTTGGTACCCGATGGGGATCGGTGCGTCCTCGTAGGCGCGGGGCCACACACCCTCCGGCACGAACAGGTGACGCGGTACCCGATCGAAGACCTCGAGGGTCTCGAGATCGTCGATCCCGCGCGCGCGGATGTCCTCGATGAGCTTACGCCGGTAGCCGACGAAGCGGCTGTCGGTCAGAGCGTCAGATCCCACGCCCGAATCTCCTCGAGGAGCTCATAGTTCGTCAGGTCGAGGTGGAGCGGCGTCACGGAAACGTACCCCTCCTCGACCGCCTGGAAGTCCGAGTCCTTGGCTCCGCGCCAGCTCGCGACTCCCCCTCCGATCCAAAAGTACTCACGTCCCGACGGATCGTTGGCGCGCGTGATGGAGTCCGCATAGCGGCGCTGTCCGAGCGAAGTGACGCGGATCCCTTTCACGTCGGTTGGGGACGTAGCCGGCAGGTTGACGTTGAAGAGCGTATCCGCGGGCAGGTCGTCCCGGTGGAGGATATTACGCAGGATCCCTCGCACGACCTCCTCCCAACCCTCGAGCTCCTCGTGGTACTGGCCCGTGTACGAGAGCGCGACCGCCGGAATGCCCATCACGGTCGCCTCCATGGCAGCAGCCACGGTGCCCGAGTACAGCACGTCCTCGCCCATGTTGGGTCCGTGATTGATCCCGGAAAGGCAGACGTCCGGCGACTCGGGCAACAGCTCGTGCAGCGCCAGGAGCACGCAGTCGGTCGGTGTGCCGTCGACGATCCAGGCCCCGTCGATCGCGCGTCGCGCCCGCAGCGGATGGTGCAGCGTGAGCGAGTGGCTCGTCGCGCTCTGTTCGCGGTCCGGCGCCACGGTGGTGACGCTGCCGAGCGCACTCGCTGCGGAAGCCAATACGCGAATTCCCGTAGCCAGGTATCCGTCGTCGTTCGTGCAGAGGATCTTCATGGCCACCGCGTACCGCGGTAGGGCCGGGGGAGTTTCGCGGCGCTGGGCAATTCTATCGTCGCTGCCTCCCCCTCAGTCGGTGGCCGGACGAGGCTCGGGCGTCAGGACCTGCAGGATCTCCTCCAGATCGGACTTCATCGCCGCCAGGAACTCCGGGCCCAAGACCTCCTGGCGCTCCTCTTCCAGCTCGCCCGACCCGCGCATCTCGGCGATGCGCTTGTTGGCACCCTCGATCGTGTACTTCTCCTCGTAGAGCAGGTGCTTCACGAGCAGCACCAACTCGATGTCCTTGGCCCGGTAGACACGGTTGCCCGCGCGGTTCTTCGTAGGGTTGAGCACCTCGAACTGCGTCTCCCAGTACCGGAGGACATGCGGCTTCAGTCCCGTCAGATCGCACACCTCACCGATCGAGTAGTAGACCTTTCTCGCGATGGGCTCGTTCGTCATGACCATTCTTCCGGCTTCGGGTCCCGCGCCATGAGCGTGCGCAGCGCGTCGGCGGGCTGCCGCCCCTCGTACAGGATGGCGTACATCTGCTCCGTGATCGGCATCTCCACGCCGTGAGTGCGGGCGAGGTGATACGCGGCCTCGGTCGTCTTCACGCCTTCCGCCACGGCAGTCATGTCTGCGAGGATGTCTTTCAGGCGCTCCCCCTGCCCGAGTCGGAATCCCACCGTTCGGTTGCGGCTGAGCGAGCCCGTGCACGTGAGGACGAGATCTCCTAGGCCCGCGAGCCCGTAGAAGGTAGCTCGCTCGGCACCGACCGCGAGCCCGAGACGGGTGATCTCGGCGAGCCCACGTGTGATGAGCGCCGCGAGCGTATTCTGGCCGTAGCCGAGCCCCGCCGTGGCCCCGGCGGCGAGCGCGATCACGTTCTTCAGTGCCCCTCCCAACTCGACCCCGATCACGTCGGTGTTCGTGTAGACGCGAAAGGATCCGGTCTGGAAGAGGTCACGGGCGTGGACGGCCGTGGCGTGATCAGCGCTCGCGATCACCACCGCCGTCGGTGCGCCGGAGGCGACCTCCTTGGCGAAGCTCGGGCCCGAAAGCACCGAGAACCGGTCCATGGCGCCCGCGGGCAGCACCTCCCGGAGAACCTCGTCCATGCGCAGAAGGCTGCCGAGCTCGACGCCCTTCGTCGCGCTCAGGAGCAGGACGTCGTCGTCCAGGTGCGGTGCCGCCCCGGCCATGACGGACCGCACGAACTGGGAGGGCGTTGCAGACACGACGAGCGAAGCCCCGTCCACGGCGCGGCCCAGGTCGGTCTCGGCGCGTACCTTCGCGGGGAGCCGAACACCGGTCAGGTAAGGATTCGACTGACGCTCGTTGATCTCCCGAGCGACATCCTGCTCGTACGACCAGATGCGTACGTCGTGACCGCGTTGCTCCAGCACCAGGGCCAGCGCGGTACCCCAGGCGCCGGACCCGACGACGGTAGCGCGCACGGCGCCGCTCACGTGTGCGACTCCGCGCCCTCCCGGTCCCCCGTGCCGCGACGCCCGAACCGGTTCTCCTCGCCCCGGAGGAGGCGCCGAATGTTGCCGCGATGCGCCCACACCACCACCGCCGCGAGCGCCCCACTGAACCAAAGCAGGCCCTGCCCCCCTTCATGGGGCGTGAGCGCGACCAACACGGGCAGAGAGATCGCGGTCGCGATCGACCCCACGGAGACGTAGCCCGTCCCGAAGGTCAGCGCACACCAGAGCACGAATCCGATCAGGACTGCCCAGGGCGCGAGGCCGACGAAGACTCCGGCGCTCGTGGCCATCCCCTTGCCCCCCTTGAAGCCCACCCAGACGCTGAACATGTGGCCCACGATCGCGGCGGTTCCGAACGCCACGGCCCAGGCGAATTCCCCCCCGACGAGCGCCGGAAAGAGCCAGGCCGGCACGAGGCCCTTCGCCACGTCGACGAGCACCACCGGGATCGCAGAGCGAAAACCCAGGACCCGGAAGGTGTTCGTGGCTCCCAGATTGCCTGAGCCATGCTCTCTCAAGTCGATACCGTGAAAGAACTTACCTATGAGATAGCTCGTCGGTATCGAGCCCAGGAGATAAGCCAACAGGAGGAGAGCGAAGTTCACCGGTCCTTGCCGCCCCGAAGCCGGAGACGGATGGGCGTTCCCATGAACGTCCACGCGTCGCGGAAGCCGTTGTGGAGGAACCGAATGTAGTGCTCGGGAAGCGCCTTGGGATAGTTGGCGAAGAGCGCGAACGTCGGCGGGGCGACATCGACCTGGGTAGCGTACCGGATCTTGACCCGGCGGCCCCGGAAGTGCGGTGGGGGCTGACGCCCCACGAGCTCTTCGAGCACCTGGTTGACCTCGTGGGTCTCGATGCGCCTGCGGCGCTGCTCCTCGACCTCCACGACGAGGTCCAGGCACTTCCGCACCCGCTGGCCCGTTAGCGCGGAGGTGAATACGATCGGGACCCACTGCAGGAAGGGAAAGCGTTCTCGCATCGCCTTCTCCCAATCGGGAGCGGTCATGGTGTCCTTTTCGACCAGGTCCCACTTGTTCACCGCGAGGATCACCCCCTTACCCGCCTCCCAGGCGGTCTGCGCGATGCGCACGTCCTGCCCGTGTAGCTCCTTCTCGCTCGCGTCCACGAGCACGATGCACACGTCGGCCGCGTGCACCACACGATCCGTGCGCAGGGCGCTGTAGTACTCGAGGTTGTCCTTTACCCGGCTCTGGCGGCGGAGCCCCGCCGTGTCGACGAAGACCAGGGTATTGCCGTGGAAGCGGAAGCGTGTGTCGACCGGGTCGCGGGTCGTGCCAGCCTCGTCGGACACCACCACGCGCTCTTCCCCCACGAGGCGGTTCACGAGGCTCGACTTTCCCACGTTGGGCTTGCCGACCACGGCGACTCGAATCTCGTCTTCGGCGGGGGCTTCGACCGGCTCGGGCGGGAGCAGGCCGACCACGCGGTCGAGGAGGTCGCCCGAGCCCTTTCCGGAGAGCGCGCTGACCGGGACGGGCTCGTCCATCCCGAGCGCCCAGAGCTCGTGATGGCTCTCGTCGCGCGGCATGTTGTCCATCTTGTTCGCGACCAGAACGACCGGCTTTCCGGAGCGCCGGAGGAGACCGGCGATCATCTCGTCGAGCGGATGGAGTCCCTCCTTTCCATCGACGACGAAGAGGATCACGTCGGCCTGGTCGACCGCCAGCAGCGCCTGCGTCCGTACCGCGCGGTCGAGGGGCTGGTCGCTCCCTTCGATGAC
Organism: Longimicrobiales bacterium; assembly: GCA_041579355.1. Taxonomy (GTDB): domain Bacteria; phylum Gemmatimonadota; class Gemmatimonadetes; order Longimicrobiales; family Gaopeijiaceae; genus UBA2982. The sequence goes on from JBFGFY010000190.1 coordinate 5,272, forward strand.
CCCGCCGGTGTCCACGATCGAGAAGCCGCGTCCGGCCCAGTCCGCGTTGGCGAAGTTGCGGTCCCGGGTCACACCCGGCCGGTCGTCCACGATGGCCAGCCTTCGCCCGATCACGCGGTTGAAGAGCGTGGACTTCCCCACGTTCGGTCGGCCGACCACGGCGACCACCGGCAGGCGTCCGCTCACGACGCCCTCAGCGCCTCGGTAACCTCGTAGCCTGTGCGAAGATCGACGGGGCCGAGCCCCGCGAGCAGCTCGGCGAGGGAGGTGTCGTCGATAAAGCGATCGTCGGCGTTGAGCGCCTCGGCGGGCAGGACGACCACGTCCCCCTCCCGGCCCCTTCCCAGCGCGCGCCGCACGTCGCGGCCCGCGAGCAGCCCCGCCACCGTGACGCTGGACCCGAAAAAGTCGTTGACGACCTCGACCACCTCGACCGCGCCCCCCGTCGCTTCGGCCAGGCGCGGAGCCCGCTCGCGCAGGAAGGGGGCCATCGACGACCCGGTCACGAGCCGCACGCGGCGGCCTTCGAGCCGCGAGACCTGGGAGACCCCCTCATCGAACGCCTCCACGAAGCGGCGCACGGCCCCCACCCCGTTCTCGTACAGTGCCCCCTCGTCGTAGTACGTCGCGGCCGGGAGCACCCGCCCGGCGATCAGGTAGAGCTCGTCGGCCGCGTAGCACCAGCCGAACGAGCGCTCCGTCCGCGCCCGGCGGCGTGCGTCGTCCACGCGGTCGATCGCGGCACCGGCCTCGGCCGCGGTGAGCAGGCGCACGGGGCGATTCAGGTTGTAGCGCGTGAGTCCGACGGGAACCACCGAGAGCGAAGCGATGCCGGGCCCGAGACCCCACAGGTCGTCGATGGTCCGGTCCAGGTGGGAGCCGTCGTTCCATCCCGGGCAGAGCACCACCTGCGTATGGATCTCGAGGCCACCCTCGAGCAGCTCGCCGAGCTGGTCCATGATGAGCCCCGCACGCTCGTTCACGAGCAGACGCTCACGGACCTCCGGCTCGGTGGCGTGCACGCTCACGTAGAGAGGCGAGATCCGTTGGTCGACGAGACGACGGAGCCCCTTGGGACCCAGGTTGGTGAGGGTCACATAGCTCCCGTAGGTGAACGACAGGCGGAAGTCGTCGTCGCGCAGCCAAAGGGTCTGCCTCGCATCCTTCGGGTTGCCGTCGATGAAGCAGAAGACGCACTTGTTGGCGCATTCACGAATCGTGTCCGGGGCCGGAACGATCCCGAGCGGCTCGCCCGCCTCCCGCTCGATCTCGTACAGGACCGTCGCGCCTTCGGGGGTCTCGGCCTCGAGGGTGAGGGATTCGTCGGCGAGCAGGAAGGTCAGGTCGATCCCGTCCCGGACGGGCTCGCCGTTGATCCGCACGATCCGCGAGCCG
>JBFGFY010000191.1:0-6646 GCA_041579355.1 Longimicrobiales bacterium
ACCCCGTCGTTTCAGGTACGGAACCTGCATCTTCCCGGACCCGCCATGGACTACGCCCACGCCTCGCCAAGGAGAGACCGACACGCCGCGCTGCGCGCGGCCGCCGTCACCGTCCTTGCGCTCGCGGCCTGCACCGACGGCGTCTCCCCCGAGCAGGAGGGGCCGATTTCGCAGCTCCCTCGCGAGCTCACCGTCTCCGAGCAGGTCGTCATCGAGGCGTCGAATGAATTCGGCCTCGGGCTCTTCGGGCGTGTCGTCGCGAACGATGCGCGGCCCAACGTCGTGCTCTCTCCTCTCAGCGCGTCGATGGCGCTGGGCATGACGCTCAACGGCGCCGAGGGCTCGACCTTCGACGCGATGCGCTCGACGCTTGCGTTCGGGAGTCTCACGCGTGCGGACGTCAACGCGTCGTACCGCGAGCTGATCGACATCCTGACGGACCTCGATCCGAGGGTCGAGTTCGCCATCGCGAATGCGATCTGGGCGAACGAGAACGTGCCGTTCCATCAGGCGTTCTTCGACGTCGTCGCAGCCGCGTTCGACGCCCGCACCGAGTCGCGGAACTTCTCGGATCCGGCGACGCTCGCGGCGATCAACGGCTGGGTCTCGGACCGCACCGGGGGGCTCATCGACAGCATCGTCGACGGGCTCGACCCGACTCTCGTCATGCTGCTCGTCAACGCCATCTACTTCGACGCCGCGTGGACCCACCGCTTCGATGCGGCCAAGACCCGGCCCCAGGCCTTCACCCGGGCCGATGGCTCCGCGGTTCAGGTGGACATGATGAGCATGGAGGGCGTGGAGCTGCCCAGGTCGTTCGGCCCGAGCTACCAGGCGGTCGAGCTCCCGTACGGCGGTGGGGCTTTCTCGATGGTCGTGGTTCTCCCGGACTCGAACACCGGCGCCCGGGCGCTGGCGTCCTCGCTGGACCCGGATGCCTGGGGCGCCATCGTGGACGGCCTGTCACCGAGCCGACTCGACCTGCTGTCGCTCCCGAAGCTCACGCTCGAGTACGACCAGTACCTGAACGACGCCCTCAAGGCGATGGGGATGGGCGTCGCGTTCGGCGGCGCCGCGGACTTCTCGCGCATGTCACCGGTGGGGCAGGACCTGTGCATCAGCTTCGTGCGACAGAAGACGTTCGTGGAGGTGGACGAGCGGGGAACCCGGGCGGCGGCGGTCACCGGCGTGGGTATCGGGATCGTGTCCTTCAACGGGCTCATAGTGAATCGCCCCTTCCTGTTCGCGATTCGCGAGAGGCTTTCGGGCACGATCCTCTTCGTCGGGCTCGTGGAGGACCCGACCGCCGCGCCGGCCGCCGCCTCTCCGCCGGCCGTGGAGTGCGGCTAGACGCCCTCGCGGGTCAGGAAGAGCGGTACAGGATCACCTGGGCTCGCTCCATGGTGATGAGCCCCCCGCCCATCAGCTCCTCCAGCTCGGGGAGAACGCGGCGGAGGCTCTCCTCCGTGTCGACGACCTCTACGATGACCGGAAGGTCGCTCGAGAGGCGGAGGACCTTGCCGGTATGCAGTCGGGCGCTCGCTCCGAAGCCCGCGATCCCGCGCACCACGGTGGCGCCCGCGCACCCGTGCTCGCGGAGCGTGAGGAGCATCGCCTCGTAGACCGGCTTCCCTCGGTGGGGACCCGACGTGCAGCGGTCGCTCTCGCCGAGGAAGACGCGCATGAGCGTACGCTCACCCTCGAAGCGCTCCGCCATGGTCAGGCTCCGGCCTCGGTCCACGCCGCCGCGAGGCCGGCACCGAGGGCCACGGCGATCAGCCCCAGCAGGACGGACCCTAAGACGTAGCCCCCGGCCTCCCCCCACTCCCCGTCCCGCAGGAGCGCGAGCGCCTCGTAGCTGAAGGTGCTGAAGGTCGTGAAGGAGCCGAGGAAGCCGATCGCGACCAGCTCACGGATCTGGGCCGAGGAGACCGCCGACTGGAGCCACACGAGCAGGAAGCCCAGGGCGAACGACCCCGAGACGTTCACCGCGAACGTGCCCCACGGGAAGAACGTCCCGCTGAGCGACTGCACCCAGCCGCTCGCCAGATAGCGCGAGATCGCCCCCGCGGCCCCGCCGAAGCCGATGACAAGCAACGTCACGGCGTGCTCCCCGCCGGGAGCGTGCCGAGGGAGCCGAGAAAGCCGTCGATCGCCGAGGAGATCTCGGCCGGCGCGTCCTCCTGGATGTAGTGCTTCGCGTCGAGCCGTTGCACGCGCGCCAGTCGGAAGTCGTCCCGGAAGCGCTCGATGTAGTGGCGCGGGAACGCGAAGTCGTGGATCCCCCAGGTGAGGAGCATGGGTACGTTGCCGAGCGACTCGCGCACCCCCTCCTCGAGATCTGCCAGCCAATCGCTCGCCGCCAGGAGCTGGCGCGGGAACTCGGCCACGCCGATGCGGCTCTTGGGGGTCGGCTGCGCCTCCCGGTAGTGCTGCATCACCTCGTCGGCGAGGGGGTGCTTCACCCCCATCGGCATGATCTTCTCGACGAACCAGTTCCGGGTGAGCACCCTCGACTGTACCGGGTCCATCGACATCACGTAGGCGAACGCCTTCGCCTGCCAGGTGTCGAGCGGCCAGTACCACGTGTTGCCCATCACGAGAGCGCGCAGGCGCGGCAGCTCGTCGAGCGCCACCCGCATGCCGATGGGGCCGCCCCAATCCTGACCCATGATCGTGAGCCCGGAGAGGTCGAGCGCCCGCACGAGCTCCCGGACGACGCGGGCGTGCTCGGCGGGTGTGTAGTCGTAGTCTTCTGGCCGCTCGGAGAGCCCGAAGCCCGGATAGTCGATCGCGACACACCGGTACTTCTTCTTGAGCCGGATCACGATGCCGCGGTAGAGGAAGCTCCACGTGGGGTTGCCGTGCAGGAAGAGGATCGGCGGTCCCACGCCCTCGTCGATGTAGTGGATGCGCCCGACCCGGCTCTCGAGCCAGCGCGACTCGAAGGGGAAGAGGCGGCGGTCGGGGGTGAAGGGCGGGATGTGCGGCAAGGAGCCGATCTCCTGGGGTGCGGCGCGACCGCGAACGATGGCCGAAGCGATAGCTGCCCGAAAGGCCAATACATGGATCCCGACGTACCGGGGGTTGGCTCGTCGAGGTAGGATTGGTGACCGCTCTTCGACGCGCGCACAAAACGGCGAAATCCTTGCGTATATCCTGCTTACTACTCCCCCCGATGGTGCTCCTCGGAGCTCCGACCGAGGCAGCAGGCCAGGGACGCACGACGGGGCTCGAGGTGGCTGGCCTCCCGGCGCTCGGCTACGACCCCGACGAGGGATACGGATTCGGCGTGCTCGCGGAGCTGTACCAGTACGGCGACGGCGCGCGGCCGCCCTACGTGTGGGCGTTGAAGCCCAGGCTGTACCTGACCACCGAGGGCCGGCGGGACGTGGTCCTCTTGTTCGACGCTCCGGCTCTCCTCCCACGCGGGTGGCGCGTGAACGGCTACCTCGGCCTGGAGAGGAGGCTCTCGACTCCCTACTACGGAGTGGGGAACGCCACGGCCTACGAACCGGCCCTCGAGGCCCCCGGAGGCCCCGACCCGCACTACTACGCCTTCGGGCGGCTTCGTCGGACCGCCCGGTTCGACCTCCAGCGCCCCGCAGGGGGCCCCCTGCGCGTGCTGTTCGGCGCCGGTCTCGTGAGCACCGAGGTCGACCCCGTGCCGGACGACGAAGGAGCCACGCTGTACGGCGCGCAGCGGGGCACCTCGGTCGAGGAGTACTGGTCGAACTTCGTGCGCGCCGGAGTGGTCTGGGACACCCGAGACCGAGAGACGGCACCCCGGAGCGGCTCTTGGACGGAGCTGCTCGTGCAGAGGGTCGACGAGAGCCTGGGTGCCGACGTCTCCTTCACCCGCTGGACGTTCGTGGATCGCCGCTATTTCTCCCTCGGAGAGCGCCTGGTGCTCGCGCACCGCTACCTGCTGCAGGGGGTGTCGGGCCCCGCGCCTGTCGACCAGCTCCAGGTCGTGGAGACGTCGTTCATCGCGGGCGAGGGGCTCGGCGGGTCCTCGACGATCCGCGGTCTTCCCAGGAACCGCTACACGGGACGCGGGCTCCTCACGTGGAACACCGAGCTCCGTATGCGCCTGCTCGACTTCGAGATGTTCGGACGGAGCCTCCACGTGGCGTCGTCCGCGTTCCTCGACCAGGGCCGGGTGTGGGTCGGAGGGGTGCGCGCCTCGGAGCTCCTCAGCGACCTGCACCGCGGGTACGGAGCCGGCCTACACGGCGGCATGGGCGAGAACTTCGTCGGCACCCTCTACGCCGCGACGTCCGCGGGGGAGGGGCTCAAGCTCTACGTGGGCCTCGGGTACCTCTATTGATGGGGCCGCCCGAGCGCGCGTCCGGGCCGACCCCCGATGCAGCCGGGGGCCGGCCCTGCACACCGTGGCCCGGCCGACTCCCCGTCGAGCCGACCGGACCCCTCTCGGGGGGACTGCGTCAGCTGCCCGCGCCCTCCGAACCTTCGGTGACCACCGGCATGGCGGGCGGCGTCCCGTGGTGGTCGATCACGAGCACCACGCGGCGGTTCTCCCAACCGGGCTGTCCCGGGCCGGCGGTACCGGGCCGCACGAGCCGCTCCGTATTCTCACCGTAGCTCACCGTGCGAACCCTCTGCTGCGTGACGCCCGTGTTGTCCACGAGATACTTTGCCACCGCGTCCGCGCGCCGCTTTCCGAGCTGCATGTTGTACGCTGCGGCGCCGGACGGGTCGGTGAAGCCCTCCACGGTGATGAGCGCCTCCGGGTAGTACTCCTGCGCGACCGAGCCGAAGCGGTCGAGGACGGCCAGTCCGTCGGGCCGAACCGTCGCGTCGTCGAACGCGAAATAGACCGGCACGTTGAAGCGCAGCTGGTCCTCGAGACGCTCGATGGCGACCTCGAAGTCGCTCTGCATGCGACGGAGCTCCGCCTCGAGCTGGTTCTGCCGGCGCTCGACCGCCGTGAGGCGGTCGCCGAGTCGATTCGAGACTGCCTGGTCCCGCGTCTGCATCTCCTCGAACATCTCCGCGCGCAGTGACGCGAGGCTCCCATCCATCTCGTCCGGGCTCACCGTGGAGCAGGCCGCGGCAACCACCGCGAGGCCCAGCACGGCTACGGCGGCGCGCCCGGGTGTCGTTCTCTTCATGCTCATGTTCTCGAGCTCCCCTGAGAGTTCTTGGTGCGACTCGGTGGTCTGACGGGTCCCCCCTCCAGCCACCCCTCCCACAAGCAATGCAGGAAGGATGCCAGACGACCGGGGACCGTCGGACGGGGCGGCGGTTGCGTGGGGCCCGGGGAAGCCGTCCTTATATAGCGCTCGTCTACGCCGCCCCCGGCTCCGGGGGCTCTTCCCCTCGGAGGGACCATGAGCGCTCGTTGGACGGTGGGCCTGGCGACCCTGGTGCTGGCCGCGGCCCCGGGGCTCGCGGACTCGGCGCTCGCGCAGGAGCGCGCGACGTACACCGCGGACCAGGCCGTCGCGGGGAGGGCGGCCTACGCGCAGAGCTGCGCCGAGTGCCACCGCGACGACATGAGCGGCTCGTTCGAGGCGCCGCCTCTCTCCGGCCCCAACTTCCTCAGGTTCTGGGGCGGGCAGTCGATCGAGGGACTCATGGAGATGGTCGCGCTGATGCCACCCCGCGCGGAGGGCACGCTCGGCGAGGAGACGTATACGAGCATCGTCGCGTACATCTTGTCGCGGAACGGCGTCCCGCCGGGGGGCGAGCCGCTGACGTTCGCGTCGACGGCTCCCTTCCAGGGTGCCACGGGCACGCCGATCGAGCTCACCGCGCAGGCTCCGGCGGGGGGCCGCGGCGGCGGCTTCGGCGGGCGGGGTGGCCTCCCGCCGGGCGGCACCGACACCTACAGCGCTGTGACGGGCCTGCGCCCGGTCTCGGATGCGGAGCTCGTCAGCCCGCGGCCCGGCGACTGGCTCATGTACCGCCGCACGTACGACGGGCAAGGCTACAGCCCACTCTCGCAAATCGATCGGGGGAACGTGGCAGGCCTCCAGCTCGAGTGGGTGTGGGCGATGGACGACGGGGTCAGTCAGCCGACCCCGCTCGTGCGCGAAGGGGTGATGTACCTCACGCATCCGAACAACAAGATCCAGGCGCTCAACGCGGCGACCGGCGAGCTGCTCTGGGAGTACAGGCGGACGTTCCCCGAGGGGTTCCGAGGCGGCGGTTTCTCCCAGCTCCGCTCGATCGCGATCCGCGGCGACAAGCTGTACGTGCCGACCAAGGACGCGTCGCTGGTCGCGCTCGATGCCCGCACCGGGGAGGTGGCGTGGGAGACCCGCGTGGCCGACTGGCAGCAGGGGTACACCTACGTAGCCGGTCCGCTCGTGGTGCGCGGCAGAGTCATCAGCGGCATCAACGGGTGCGGTCGCTTCTTCGAGGAGTCGTGCTTCCTCACCGCGCACGACGCCGAGACGGGCCGAGAGCTCTGGCGCACGTACACGATCGCCCGCCCGGGAGAGCCGGGGGACGACACCTGGGGCGGAGTGCCGTTCCAGTATCGCGGTGGCGGGGACGCCTGGATCACGGGGAGCTACGACCCCGAGCTGGACCTCATCTACTGGGGCACCGCGCAGGCGAAGCCGTGGGTGCCCGCGAGCCGTGGCATGAGCGCGGGCGACGCCGCGCTCTACACGAA
>JBFGFY010000192.1:0-6624 GCA_041579355.1 Longimicrobiales bacterium
GGGCCGCGATCCCTTTCACGCCCTGGGAGCCGGACGCGGACCTGAGGGACCTCCGGGTTCCCACACTGATCATTGCGGGCCAGGACGATGAGATCGCCGCGGTCGGCGAGCACGCCTGGCGGCACTTCAGCCAGATCCCCGGCACCACGCCGAAGATCTACATGGAGGTGAAGGGCGGCGACCATTACATCGCCGACACGCAGCGGGGGCGCGACCTCGCGACGATCGGGAGGTACACGCTCGCCTGGCTGAAGCTGCACCTCGATGGCGACGAGCGGTATCGCTCGTTCCTGTACGGCGAGCGGTCGGCCCAGGATGCGGCCAAGCTGTCGAGGTACGTCGCGACCCCGTCCCCGGGCTGGTAGCGGGTCGAGCGGATCCCTCAGAAGGTGAAGGTCGTGATGGGCACGCCGGATCCGGCACCGCCTTGGGTCCCCCCACCCGTGAAGCTGTTCTCGAAGAGGAGCACACCCGACCCCGGGGTGCCCGGCACCGTCGGCACGTTGGACCTCAGATAGATCGTGACGATGTAGTCGGTGCGCACCGCTCCGCACGCGCTCCAATAGTCGACACGGACCACGTACTGACCCGACGGGGCGGAGCTGGGCTTCCAGCCGATGTTCTCCTGCCGGAGGTTCGAGGTGGAGCATGCGGCGTTCGCGTCGATGTCGAGCTCGCCGCCGGAGGTCGACGTCCGGTTCCCGTAATAGATCTCCTCTCCGGACGGGTCGAGCACGTGGAGGTCGACGTCCGCGGCGGTGTTCCAGGTCACGCTCACCTGGATGTCGCCCCCAGCCACGGTGATCACGCTCACGGCCGTCGCGGACCCGGTCCCCCAGACCCCGTTCGCGTCGGCCGAGGAGAAGATCACGGCGAAGTCGGGCGCCGGCACGTTGCCGGCGACCGTGATGATCGCGTCGGTCGTGGTGACGTCGAAGGGGAGCTGCACGAGGTAATATCCGCTGACTCCCTCGACATGGACCGCGACCGTGCGGAACTGACCACCCGAGAGCGGAAGCTCCACGCTGCCGCCCGTGATGCCGTTCACGCTCGCGGGTGCCGTCACATTGGGGCCCCCGGCCGCAGTCGGCGCCTCGCCGGTCTGGAGAATCCCGCGTACGCCCTCGATCATGACCGCTGCGACGTAGGCGGATATTTCGGCTCCGACGACCGTCGTCGGCGTGGAGTTGCAGCTCACCAGGGGCAGACTGAGCAGCAGCGCGATCGGAGTGAGCCGGCGACGGGTCATACCACCCTCCCTCGTGGATCCTTCGTTGCCGACGCACAAGATATGGTAGGCACGGACCCAGCCGGAAGGATTTTCTGCTCTCGACCGGTCGCGGAGACGTCCCCCTACGAGCCGGTGGGTTCGATCTCCTTCGGCTCGACCATGAGCACGATCGAGCGCACGGGGGCGCGCGTACGGTGTCGTACCCCGCGGGGAACCACGAACCCCTGGCGCGGCTCGAGGTCCACGCTGCGGTCCTCGAGGTCGATGATGAACTTGCCCTCCACCACGTAGAAGAACTCGTCCTCGACTTCGTGGTGGTGCCAGTGGTACTCCCCCTGCACGACCGCTACGCGCACGACCGAGTCGTTCACCCGACACAGGGTCTGGTTGTACCAGGGGTGAGTGGCCGCGTCGGCGAGGGATTGGACATCGATCCGCTCCAGCGGTCCGAACTTCACGTCGAGGTACGTCGCGTAGCGATCTGCGTGTGCGTCTGCCATCGGAAATCCTCTATCCGGCGAGATTCCAGAGGTATCGGCCCGCGGGCGCCAGCTCCGGGGCGGGACCACGCACGAGACGGGGCGCGCCTTCACTCGGGCTCTCGAAGGCCTCGTACTCGTCGACCGGGATCCGTCCGTCCACCTCGAGCACGTCCAAAGCGACGTGCGTGACACTCTGCAAGACGACGCGGTACCAAGCTGCTCCGTTGGCCAGGATCGGGTCTTGAATCGTCTCGACCGTGGGTGGCAACGTGAGGAGCTCCGTCAGCTCGTCACGGATGTTCGTAACGTCGTCGATCGGTGCGGTCACGGTCACCCACACCTCTCTGCCCTGGTTTCTCAGGAAGTGGGACGTATCGGGGCTGCATAGCCAGCCGGCTGCCCGGAGGGCCGGCGAGACTCTTCTCACGAGCGAGGCCCGGCTCGATCCGCGGGCCGAGACCGGAACCGTCCAACGCAGGAGGACGAACGAGCTCATTGCGGGAGCGTAGGCGATCGAGGCACGTAGCGCGAGGACCCGCGGCGGGCTCGCTGCAGGAGCCAGCGCGGCGCTACCGGCCGGGGAGTCGAGCTGATCCGGATCCGCTGCATCCAGCTCGCCGGCCTCCCGGGCCCGCTCTGCGTTCTCCGCCAGCAGCCCGACCCAGAGCTTCTGCTCCTCTCGAATCCGGTCTCTCAGATCACCCGGGCGCGGGCCGATCGCCATGGCACGATCACCGAGCCTCCTGCGCGTCTGCGTACAGGTCCAACGACACGCGAAACCGGAGGTAACCCGTGCTGCGACACTCTTCTCTTCTCGCTGGCGCGATCACGCGCATCGCGACTCCCGCGGCGGCCGTCGCGCTGATCGCCGGTTGCGGCTGGGACGTCGCCGACCCCCTCGGGCCGAGCGCTCAGCCGGGCCCGCTCACGCCGGCTCCCGCTCTCGCCATCCACCCGGCGGCCCACGAGGCCACGAACATCCAGTTCGGGGAGTTCGCCATGCACGTGCCTGCGAACGTCCACCACGTGCGGGGCGTTCTCCTGGCCCTCGGCGGGCCCGACACGAGGGGGTTCCCACTCGGCACGCCGTTCGGCGCGCCCTTCCCGGAGGTCGAGGCCGCGCTGCAGGAGCTCGGCGCCATGTTCCGCGACCTGGCGGCCGAGCGCGGCCTCGCGATCCTGGGCTCCGGGCGCTTCGGGCGGTCTCCCTACCCGAACGAGCCCGCGAGCGACCAGCTCCTGTTCGACGCGGTCGCTCAGGCCGCCGCCCTCACGGGGCGACCCGAGCTCACCGAGGCGCCGCTCGTGGTGTACGGCGTCTCCGGCGGCGGTCCCCAGGCGACGGGGCTCACGCAGCGGAACCCGGGGCGCGTCGCAGCCCTCTTCCTCAAGGTCCCGGTCTCGGCGGGGCCGTTGACCGGCCAGGCCCTGAGCGTGCCCGCCTACATGGTGCTGGCCGAGCTGGACGCCTTCGTGAACAACGCCATGTTGACGGCGACGTTCCGGACCCACCGCGCCGCGGGCGCGCCCTGGGCCATGGCCCTGGAGCGCGGCGTGCCCCACCACTCGCTCTCGCCGGCGCAGAGAGAGCTCACCGTGGGGTGGATGCGTGCCATTCTGCCCATCGGGGCCGCCGGCCCGTTCCACGCGAACCCGCCGAAGGTCGGATGGCTCGGTGATCCGGAGACCGGTCAGATCTCGCCGGTTCGGGCCTTTCGGGGCGACCCGAGCGACGCGAGCTGGTTCCCCACCCGGCCCCTCGCCGATGCGTGGGCGGCGTTCATCGGCTATTGACGTGACCACGCGAAGGGGCGGGCGCTCCTCGGGCGCTCGCTCCTTCGATGCCAGCGGGACGCTAGCCTTCCACCCTCAGGATGTGGACGTTCTCGAGTCCGGGGCTCGACCACTCCGGGTACTTCGCGGCGAAACGATCGTGTACCGCCGCCCTGAGCTCGGGATCGGTCACGTGTGAGACCGTCCGGTCGAACAGCCGGTCCCCGATCTTGAGCCGAACCCTCGGGTCGCGCATCACGTTGCGGTTCCACGCCCGACCGTCCGGGAAGGTGCCACCCTCGTAGTATGCGGAGAAGAGGTAGAGGTCCCCGTCGTAGACCGCACAGTAGGCCGTGACGGAGTGGGGGATCAGAAGGCGCGTGCGGGTCTGCACCAGGATCTCGTCGTGATCGTTCGTGAAGGACCAGTCGGGGACCGGGCCGGTCACACGCTCACCCACGAGCCAGAGCCCCGGACGCTGATCCCGGGGCTCCACCCCCACGACGCGCAGGGCCAGGAGCCCGACCACGGCGACTCCGGCGAGTGACAGTCCGGCGATCTTCGCTGTCTTCTTCATCGCATCATCCTCGGCACCGCACCCTACCGAGTCGACGTGCCCTCGGACGCCTTCTGGTCGGCGACCATAGGATCGGTCACGGGCGGGGGCAACGTCGGTACGGCCCGTCGGCAACGCGCCGGGACGAAAAAGGGGGCCCGACCCCCGAGAGGGCCGGGCCCTGGACGGACCACCCGGGGTGGGGGGTCCCTACAACCCGCTACCGATCAGCGAACCGGTCAGCTTCTCGTACTCCATGTGGTAGCCGACGCAGAGCACCTCTCGGTCGTTGCCCCGCTTCCACGAGCCCTCGCTCGGCCAGATCGCCGTGTAGTCGAGCACGGACTCCTCGTAGCTCTTGCCGATCGCCTGCGCGAAGCGCTGATAGCACCCCTCGAACGCCATCTCCTCGATGCGCGTGTCGCCAGGCCAGTCGCCGGCGATGTCGAACGCCGCATAGACCTCATTGTCGTGAGGCTCGGAGCATGGGACGGCGGGCACCTCGCTGATCTCGCTGCTCGCGAAGGCTTCGTCGTCGAAGCAGTCACCGACCTGGACCGAGAACGCGTCCACGGAGCCGGCGGCGATGATGTCACCGGCGTCGTTGCGCTCGGCTGCGGTCGTGACGCCGATGACGGCCGCTACGGCCGCGCCCAGGATCGCAGGAATGGTGCGTCCTTCCATGAGACTTCCTCCCGATGGGGGCCCTCTGAGCCGTTCGCGCTGCCTCTTCCTCGCGGGAGGTGGCAAGCGGGGTGCCATCGTGGCGTGGCCCGAGGGCGATGTGGACCAGCAGGTCGAAACCCCCGCAGGACGGGGCGTCTTCGCCCCTTCCCCTGCCCACCGGTTGCCTTTACGGAGAGAGCCCGGCCGGCACGGAGTACCCACCCCCAGCAATCGATGGCGCCTGTGGCGAGTCGCTCGAGGGAAGCGGCGTCCCGGTTGCCGCACACAAGTGTATATCCATCAAGCAATTAAAGCTGTGTATAGGCTCAACGACGCAGCTCGTGACAAATGGTACGAGCGTTGCACCACGGGGAGGCGAGTCCAGTCCAATACATGCCGGGGGGAAGAAAAGCTCGGCTCCCCGGCCTCATCATATCGAAGAAAGAAGAGATCCAATGATCAGGCCAATGAGTGCCATCGCGATCGGCCTTCTGCTCGGGGCGACCGCGGTAACCAGCGCCACCGTCGCGCCGCGGGCCGTTGCCTCGGCCCCTGCGGTGGGAATCGTGAGCCAGGACGTCATGCCCGCCCTTGGTGGCGGAATCGAGGTGCACGTTTGCCGTGACGGCAACGAGCACAGCGCCTTCGACGTCGTCGAGTTCGGCCGGAGCGGCGTTCAGCTGACACTCGGCGCAACGCCTGCAGCCTGCTCACACCTGGTGGTGTTCACGCAGCCGGTGCCTCCGCACACGCTGTAACGGAAGCTCGGATGATCCGGGCGGAGGCCCGCGTCGACTCCGGTCGGCGCGGGCCTCTTGGCGTTCGGGGTTGTCCGTGTGCATCTGCCCCGAGCCGGCCGACCCGGCCGAGCTATCCCGCCCGGGCTGCGACGCCTATTGCCACGAGAGCCCCCCGGATGCCTTGTCCGTCATCCGCCGCTGTCACGGCGGCGACCCTTCGAGGAAGGAGACCGGCCATGAAGATTGGGACGCAGCTCGTCGGTGCCGTCTTGGTTCTCGGGGCCACGGCATGCGCCACGGCCGAGGACGCCGCGGTCGCGGGGCCCGGACCCGGAATGACACCGACGTTCGAGGTCGACCCCTCGTGGCCCAACATCCCCAACGATTGGATCCTCGGGATCACGTCCGGCCTGGCCATCGATGCGGAGAACAACATTTGGGTGCTGCAGCGGCCGCGCACGCTGAGTCCCGAAGATGCTCCGCACGCGGCGCCGCCCGTCCTCGTCTTCGACATCGCGGGAAACTTCATCAAGGGTTGGGGCGGAGACGGGCCGGGGTACGAGTGGCCGGGCACCGAGCACGGCATCTTCGTCGATCACAACGATTTCGTTTGGATCGCGGGAAGCGGGGCCGGCGACGATCAGATCCTGAAGTTCACGACGGACGGGGAGTTCGTGATGCAGATCGGTCGGGCCGGCCAGAGCCGGGGCAACCTCGACACGCTCAACGTCAGTCAGGCGGCCGACGTGTACGTGTATCCTCCCACGAACGAGCTCTTCGTGGCCGACGGGTACGGCAATCGCCGCGTCATCGTGTTCGATGCGGACACGGGAAGGTACAAGAGGATGTGGGGCGCCTTCGGCAATCCGCCCACCGACCCGCCGCCCTCGGCCGGCGGGCGGGGAGGACGGGGGGGAGGTGCGAGCGCTGGTCCGCCCGAGACCGAAGCGGACCGCGCGGCGTCCCAGAACTTCGACCTCGTGCACGGCGTGCGGGTCTCGAACGACGGACTCGTGTACGTGTCGGACCGCCGCGGGATGCGGTTCCAGGTCTTCACCGTGGAGGGGCGGTACATCACGCAGGTGATGGTCGGGCGGAATGAAATCGACGAGGCCGCGATCGCCGAGCGGGTCGGGGACATGATGTGGGACAGGCCCGCGAGCCGCTGGATCGAGA
>JBFGFY010000193.1:0-6621 GCA_041579355.1 Longimicrobiales bacterium
AGATGTCGCCGCGCCACTCGGGGAACTTGTCCCCGCTGTAGATCATCATGCCCGACGTGCCGATCGACGGAACCCAGATGTGCACGGGGTGCTGCATACCCTCGCGAATCGTGCCCTCGTGGATGCGCTGACCGCTTCCGTAGTTCACGCCGTACCCGACCACGGGCCAGCCGTAATTCACACCCGGGCGGACGAGGTTGATCTCGTCGCCTCCCTGGGGCCCGTGCTCCGCGGCCCAGAGGTCGCGGGTCTGCGGGTGGATCGCGAGGCTCTGCGGGTTCCGGTGCCCGTAGCTCCAAATCTCGGGACGCACCCCATCTTGCCCGACAAAAGGATTGTCAGCCGGAACGCGACCGTCTTCGGTGAGACGATTGATCGTGCCGTGGTGATTCGAGAGGTCCTGCGCCGGGTGGGCCGCCAGGTCTCCGCGAGGCGCCGCCATGCGGTCCCCCACGGAGAAGAAGATGTGTCCGTTCCCGTCGAAGACGATACGCGACCCATAGTGGCCGCGTCCGCGAGAGGCGGCTTCGAACAGCTCTTCGACGTTGGTGAGCCTGTCGTTCTCGAAGCGACCGCGGATGATCGCGGTCGTGGACTCCTGCCCGCCGAGCGGCTTGGAGTAGGAGATATAGAGGAGCCGGTTCTGCGCGAAGTTCGGGTGGGGCACCACGTCGAGCAGCCCGCCCTGTCCGACCGGGAAGACCGGCGGCACGCCCTCGACCGGGTTGGGCAGTAGGCGGCCGTTACGAACGATGCGCAGACGCCCCGGGCGCTCGGTGACGAGAATGTCGCCGCCGGGAAGGAAAGCGATGGCCCAGGGGTGCTCGAGCCCCTCGGCCACGGTCACCACACGGAAGTCGTGCTGCGCGCTCCGGTGCACGGTGCCCTGGGCGAGCAACGGCGCCGCGGTGAGCAGCGCGATCAGGGCGGCGAGCGCCCCCAAGCGGATCCTTCCAGCCATCTGTCTCCTCCGGCAAGTCTGGGTCAGGAACTCTAGAGGGGCGGGCGGCTGTCATCAACGGGCGCCCCCGCCCGCGGGGATGCCCAGTAGGGGTCAGCTGAAGGCGCAGCCGATCCGAGAGCCACGCACGAGGGCGCGCGGCGCGGCGTCCCGGCGTCCTTCGCTGGTCCGCTCGGCACCTCCGGCGAGCCGGTCGCCCTCGAGACCCAGCTCGACCTCCCACTCCTCCCGGCTTCCGTCGGAGAACCGGAGCTGCAGCGACTCCCCCTCCACCCACCATCGATTGACCCGGTACAGCGTCTCCCACGGGGGCGGGCCCGTCGAGCCCTCGACGCGCTCCCGTCCGCTCGGATGGGTCGCGGGGCTCACCTGGCGCTCGCGGGTGCCGAACACGACCGCGTCCCGGAGCAGGACACTGTCGGGGACGAGCGCGAGCGGCGCGGCGCTCACCCCACCCTCGAGCTCCCAGGTCAGCGCCCAGCAGCCGACGAAGAGGCCGGCCAGCGCCGGCGTTCCGAGGCCGGCCGGTTGGAGATCGTCCGCGGAGCGCGGCCCGGCGGGCGGCGCGCACGCACCCGTCGCGATCAGGACGATCCCGGCGACAGCGCTCCCGGCGATCGCCCGGCAACTCGATCCGTGACCGCTCAGGGTCACCTCATGTCGGGCTGTCGCTGCACGAGCTCCACGTTCGCCCCGTTCGGCCCGGCGATGTAGAAGAACCGGATCTGTCCGTTCGGGAGCGTCATGTCACGCGCCTGGGAGGTCAGCTCGGCGCCGCGCGAGACCAGGTCGGCCATGGTCGGGTCGGCCATGGGGGCCCGCCACCCGATGTGGTCGATCGTGCCCTCGGTGCTCGGGAACGACTCCCCGCGGGTCACCAGGAGCCAGACGTTACCCGGGTACAGGATCCCGTCGAGCATCCCGCGCATCCGGATGCGAACCCCACCAAACATGTTCTCGTACCAGGCCAGCACGGTCTCGGGATCCGGACCCCTGAGGTGGACGTGGTGGAACCCGAGGTGCTGCGGCTCCTCGATCAGCTCGAGCCGGGTCCCGAAGGGATCCGTGATGAAGGAGAGCTTGAAGAGACCGGGCACCTCCCGCATCGGCGTCGTGATCGTCGCCCCGGCGGCCTGAACTTCGGCGAGCTTGGCGGCGAGGTCGGGGTAGGAGAAGCCGAGGTGGTCGATCACGCTCCCCTCGCTCGGGCGCCGATCACCCCGCAGGAACATGATGCGAGTGCGGCCGAAGAGGAGCCTGTCGTCCCGTCCGTCGACCCACTCCCCGCCGATGTGGTCGTGGTACCACTGCGCCGCTGCCTGAGGATCAGGGACGGCCATGTGCACGTGGTCGTACATGAGGGTCCGCACCTGTGCCTCGGCAGGCGAGAGTGCGGCAGCAGTCAGCAGCAGGGCCACGGCAGTGGCGAAGGTTCGCATCGGGGTCTCCGGAGGTCGGCTCATGGGTCGGGGTCAGGGTCAGGCGCGGTCCATCTTATCGCACGGGGGGCGGCGCGGCATCCGGCTGCGCCCAGGCATCAGCGTCCCCCCTCCCCGACGGGCTCGTCGGGGTCGGTCGCGAGGAAGCGGATCAGCTCGGCGTTGAAGAGCTCCGGTACCTCCTCGTGCGGGTTGTGCCCCACATTCGGGAAGAGCACGAGCTTCGCGTTCTGCATCGCGTCGACCGCCGCGCGCGCCTGTGCCGGGTAGGTCGGTCCGTCCTCCGCCCCACCGATGAGCATCCCCTTCGTCTCCATCTGCGGCCAATCGTGCACGACCGTATCCATGGAGCGGGCCATGCCGGAGAGCGAGCGCACGTAGCGCAGCCGTGGATACTCCCCGCTCAGGTACTGGCCCCAGCTGACGCGCACGTGCTCGAGCATCTCGGGCTTCCATTGCACGACCCGCCCGTGCTCACGCCGCAGGATCGACTCGTAGACGCGCTGCATGTCGGTCTCGTCGCCATCGATCCACTCGGGCTCTCGCCACTCGCGTCCCTCCCGGTTGTCCGTGAGACCCACCGGATTCACCATCACGAAGTGGGTCGTGATCTCGGGATAGAGGAACGCGAAGCGACTCGCTTCCTGTCCACCGATCGAATGACCGACGACCGCGACCTCGGCGATCCCGAGGTGGTCGAGGATCGACTTGGTGTTGGCGGCATGCAGGTTGATGCTGTAGGGAAGGATGGGCTTGGAAGAGCGGCCCCACCCGAGGCGGTCGACCACGACCACGCGGTACCCTTCGTTGCGCAGGGCCTCGATGGTCTGCTTCCAGTACCAGCCGTAGTACGAGCCCCCGTGGAGCAGCACGACCGTACGTCCGTTCGCACCGCCCGCCGGCGCGACGTCCATGTAGGCATGGCGCACGACCTGACCGAAGAGCTCCTCCTCGAAGAAGCTCACCGGGTGCGGGTACGGCACGTCCTCCATGTTGATGGAGACCGCGCCCCAGTGCGCGGGCGGCGAGGTCGGAGGCGCCTGGGCTTCGGCGGCTGCGGCAAGCCCCATGGCGAGACAGGCAGCGAGCGTGAAGGCGAGACGTCGGGTCGGGTCGCGCATGTCGTGGCTCCTCCGAGGGTCAGCTCCCAGGCGTCGTGCGGCGGATGACCGATCATAGGCAGACGCCCGAAAACGCGAAACGGCAGGAGGCCCCCGCCGGCCCCCTGCCGTCCGTCCACGCGCCGGGCTCGTCGCCACAGGCGCGTGCACACGCACCGCGTCAGCTCGTCGGAATCACGAACGTCTTGCTGATCCCGAACACGAGGGTGAACTCCTGCGTGGGAGCCGGAGGTGCCGCGTTCGAGTCGATCTCGCCGGACGCGACGGCGTTGTTCCAGATGCCCGAGATCGTGAAGTCGAGGTCCGCAGCCGAAAACGCGTACCCCGCCTCTAGGAACTGTGCGGCGAGATCGTTGTCGAAGACGTCCCCGAACGCGTCTCCGAACGCGGAATTGAACGACCATGAGCCGACGGTCGCGAAGAGCCCGTTGCTGGCCTCGGCGGTGACGCTCAGGAACACGTACTTGAGATCCGGATCGGTCCGGTACGTGCCGAAGGCGCCATCGATCGAGAGCGGGCCGAAACCCAGCCCGACGTTGCCCTCGAGGTACGTGTTGTCGAAGTCACCGGTATAGAAGTACCCGGTCCCACCGAGGCTCAGGCTGGCCGACTCCCCGAGCGGGAGTCCGACGCCCGCGTAGAGATCGACCTCGGACCCTTGCCCGACGTCGGCCGCCCAGGTGCCGGCCGAGAAGTTACCGGCGGCGATGTCGAAGCCGCCGCTGGCGGAAGACGTCTTCTGGGGCACGCCGCGGAAGTAGTACTGGCTCACATACCCGGCGTTGGCAGTGACCTCGACGTCCGTCTGGGCTTCCAGGCTCAGCGGCGCTAGGAGGGCGGCGAAGAGCGCGGACGCGACGAGCTTTCTCATATGGATCATCCCTTGGGATCGGGTTGGCAGTGGGGTACCTCGGCCCTCGCACGTTCCTCGTGGGCCTACTCCGGAGACGACAGGATCGACCTCCCTTTCGGCGCCCACTCAGACGTGTGCAACTGGCGTGACCGCTTCACGGTCTCGCTCGCCGGTCCTGATGCGATGCACGGCTTCGAGCGGGACCACGAAGATCTTCCCGTCTCCCACCTCCCCCGTGCGCGCCGCGCTCAGCACCGCCTTGATCGTGACGTCGACGAAGGGCTCGGAGACCCCGATTTCGAGCATCACTTTTTCCTGTAGCTCCATCTTCACGGACGTGCCGCGATACGTCTCGACCGATTCCGTTTCACCGCCGTGCCCCTGCACGCGGCTGACGGTGAGTCCGCGCACGTCGGCCTGGTAGAGAGCCTTGAGCACGTCCCCCAGCTTCTCGGGGCGAATGATTGCCTTGACCAGCTTCATGATATTCGTGTCCTCTCGTGGGTTGGTGGTCTTGGCCTACGCTCCGGCCGGAGCCGCCTGTGCGTTCGCCGGGGCAGCCGCCGGGGTTCCGTTCAGCTCTTCATCGAGGATCAGCACGGCGCCGTCGCCGGTCGCATAGCCTTCCTCGCCGTGTGAGATGACGTCCATGCCGCGGCGCTCGAGGTCGGCCGTGGGCCGGAGTCCGGCGACGAGCGCGATCGCCTTCAGGATGACGACGGATGCGACCGCGCTGTAGACGAACACGGCGAGGATCGAGACCGCCTGGATCCAAACCTGACCGGGGTTGCCGAAGAGAAGACCGTCGGCGCTCCCGTTCACCGCGGCACTCGCGAAGACACCCGTGAGGATCGCTCCCGTGGCACCGCCCACTCCGTGCGCCGCCAGGACGTCGAGGGAATCGTCGAGCCTCGTGCTGGGGCGCCACCGGATCAGCAGGTAGCTGGGCAGCGCCGCGATGGCGCCGATGGCGATGGCCGACATCGGCGAGACGAAGCCCGCGGCCGGCGTGACCGCCACGAGCCCGACCACGATACCGGTCGCGGCGCCCACGGCCGTGATCTTCTTCGCGAACGCGAGGTCCAACAGCGCCCACGCGACGAGCGTTGCGGCTGGCGCGAGCAGCGTGTTCACGACGCCCAGCGCCGCGAACTCGTCGGCCGCCAGGGCGCTTCCGCCGTTGAATCCCATCCACCCGAACCACAGGATACCCGCGCCGAGCAGGACGAAGGGCACGTTGTGGGGCAGCATCGCCTGCCTGCCGTAGTCTGCCCGTGTGCCCAGCACCAGCGCCGCCGCGAGCGCTCCCGCTCCGGCGTTCACGTGCACCACCGCGCCACCGGCGAAGTCGAGGGCGCCCAGGCCTGAGAGCCATCCACCGCCCCACACCCAGTGACACACCGGCGCGTACACGAGCAGGACCCAGAGCGAGATGAAGGTCACGTAGGGGCCGAACTTCATCCGACCCACGACCGCACCCGAGATCAGCGCCACGGTGATGATCGCGAACGTGCCCTGGAAGGCCATGAAGAGCATGTCGGGGATGGTGCCGTTGGGTTGCATCCCCACGCCGTTCAGGAAGACCATCGAGAGGTCGCCGATGAACGCGTTCCCTTCCCCGAAGGCCAGGGAGTACCCTGCCACCGCCCAGATCACGCCCGCGAAGCCGAACGCGATGAAGCTCATCATCATCGTGTTGAGCACGTTCTTCGAAGGGACCAGACCCCCGTAGAAGAAGGCGAGCCCTGCGGTCATGAAGAGGACGAGGGCCGTCGAGATCAGCAGCCAGGCGGTGTCACCGGCGGAGATCGCTGCTTCCTCCTGCGCCCAAGCCAGGTCTGGCGCGAGCAGAAGGAGGAGGGCCGGAAGCGCGAGGCGCACGGCGACCGTCCGGAAGGTCGCGGCGTCACACTCGGCCCAGCGGGGCCGTGTCGAAAGAGTCATCGAGCTACTCCTCAAGGGGAAGGGTCGGAACCGCTTTCGCCGAGGAGCAAGCGTCGTACCAGGTTGAAAACCCCTCGATACGGCGCGACTGAGACACCGTATCTTTATGTCGCACAGTCTCTTATATGCGTTGCTATTCCGCCCCGACCGACCCGGGCCGACGGGACAATTCTGTAGGAACTCGTCTCATCCCCTACGAAAGCGTGGGAGAACCGCCGGCTCACACCGGAGGAAGTTGGCCGCCCCGACCCCGTCGTCGGCGGCTCGGTCGCTGCCGCGCCGGGCTGCCCGCCCAGCGCGCCC
>JBFGFY010000194.1:0-6540 GCA_041579355.1 Longimicrobiales bacterium
GAGGCGACGCCGCGCTCGTCGTAGCCGCGGGAGCTGTCGCGCACCCGGTACCAGCGCCCCTCCGCCTGATACTCGGCCATGTTGCCGCGGGCGGCGGGGGGCTCCTCCCGAGGGACGACGGCCGCCACGGTCCCCGCGGGCGGCGGCGGCGGGAGGACGGTGCGCGGCGAGCCGATCATCGTGCACCCCGCCAAGGCCAAGGCCAGGCCGTGGACGGCTAACCGGTGAGCCCCTTCCATCCCTTAACCTCCTTGTACGCCTTTTTTACCAACTTGCGTTGCTCCTTGGGCTTGAGACGGGCGAGCCGGCCGCTCACGAAGCGCCCGTCGTCCGTCACTTCCCGCAGAATGTGCACCCCGGTGGGGGGTGCGGGGAGCGGCTCCTCCTCCGCCTCCAGCTCCACCTCGAGGAGCTCCAACCCGTCCAGCGATCCGAGGAATCGGTCCAGCGTCCATCCGCCGATCTCCCACCGGATCTTCTCGATGACACGGTCCTCGGCCGCGAGGAAGAGCGCGGCCGCCACATCGTCCGGCACCACGGTCTCCACCTCGGCGCGCCGGATACCCGACCCGCTCTTGCAGGTGAGCACGGCTCCCCTGCCCTCGCCGAGGCGGATCCGGACGGAGGGCTCGCCGTTGCGCACGTAACCTTGCCGGAGGTGGCGACCCTCGCCGAGACTCGGCTGCACGGCCGCGGCGACCCGCACGAGGAAGCGGCGCTCGATCTCCCAGGCCATCCGATTATCCCCCCGGCTTGCGCCCCAGGACGGCGATCCTACGGCGCAGGAACGGCACCACCGGATGCAGCAGCCGCTCCGCGAGCCGGAGCCCCGGCACGTGCGACTCCGCGTAATACGCCCTTTCGATGGCGAATCCGGCGTCTGAAAGCAACCTCTTCATGTCGTCCATGGACTTGTAGTCCACGTGTGTCACGTCCCGGCGCAGGAGGATGTCGCGGCTCTTGAGGACTTCCAGGAAGTGGCCACGGTGTGGCGTCCAGACCGCGAAGTCCCCGCCGGGCGCGAGCAGACGGTGGGCCTCGCGGGCCACCCGGGCGGAATCACCCGGATAGAGGTGCTCGAAGAGATCGGCCGCGATCACCAGGTCCCAGGCGCCGGCCTCGAGGCCGGTCTCCCCGGCGTCGGCGCACACGAAGCGGAGGTTTCCCACGGGGGTCTCGGCCAGCCTCCTGCGGCACAGCTCCACCGCGCGCTCGCTGAAGTCCACCCCGACGATCTCGGCGGCCCGCTCCGCCCAGGCGAAGCAGAAGGTGCCCCAGCCGCATCCCAGGTCCACGACGCGGTCCGTGGCCCGCGGGGCCCGCAGGGCCGTGAGCTTGGACACCCGGTAGCGCTGGAACCGGCTGTCGGGGTCCGTGAGGTGGGCGGCCTCCCTTCCCTCGAAGTAGTCGCTCGAGTCGTAGTGCTCTCGCCCGATGCGGCGCTCGGAGGACATCGAACGCCTAGAGACGGCCGAGGAGGTCCTGGATCTTGAGCCACCAGACCCGCCAGATGGCTTCCCGCACGATCCGCTTCGACATCTTCGACTCTCCGCTGTCCCGCTCCTCGAAGAGGATCGGGATCTCGAGGAGGGAGAATCCCTTGCGGAAAGCCCTGAACTTGAGCTCGATCTGAAACGCGTAACCGTTGGACCTGATTCTATTTAGATCGACGGCTTCGAGCACTTCGCGACGCCAGCAGTTGAACCCGCCGGTCGCGTCGCGGACCGGCAGGCGGGTGATGGTCCTCGCGTACCAGCACCCGAAGTAGCTGATCAGCAGGCGACTCATGGGCCAGTTGGACACGGTGACCCGCCCGCCGACGTACCGCGATCCGATGACCACGTCGTGATCGGCGGCCGCCTCGATCATCAGCGGCAGCGCCTCGGGAGGGTGTGAGATGTCGGCGTCCATCTCGAAGAGCAAGTCGTACTTACGCTCGAGGCCCCACGCGAACCCGGCGAGGTACGCGGTGCCCAGCCCCGCCTTGCCGGGCCGCCGCAGCACGTGGAGCCTCGGGTCTTGCTCGGCCATCTTGGCCGCCAGGTCGCCGGTGCCGTCCGGGGAGGCATCGTCGACGACGAGCACGTCCAGGCGCGGGTCCTGCTCCAGGATCTGGGGGACCCTCCGGGGCAGGTTGTCGATCTCGTTGTACGTCGGCACGATCACGAGGTACCGGCCCTCAGCCATGCTCCCTCCCCCCGCCCTCGGACGCCGTGCCAGTCGACTCCCCGGCTGCGGGCCCGCTCGTTCCTCTGCCGACCCAGGAGACCCAGAATACCGCCGCGGGGAGCAGCTCCACCAGCGTCGTCCAGATCCGGGACACGACGGCGACCACCCCGGCCGGGGCCACCCCGACGTGGGGCGTGAGGAAGACGATGAGGAACCCCTCCCGGGGTCCGAGCCCTGCCGGGGCGAAGAAGGCCGCGTAGCCGAGCACGTACGCCGCGGCGAACGCGGAGGCCACGGGCACCACGCCTCCACCGAGTCCCATGCCGTGCACGAGCAGCCAGAACGCGAGCGCGTACAGGACCCAGTTGGCGGTGTAGAGCGCCAGCCAGCGGAGGCCGTGCGCGAGGCGGGGCATGCCCTCGGGCTCCGTGCGGGAGAGCCGGACCCAGAGGGTCGAGAGGCGCCGGAAGACGGGCGGTATGGCCACGAGCCCGATGGCAGCGAGCACCGCGGCCGCCCCGACGAGGCCCCAGCGCCGGTACGATTCGGGGCCGCCGAGCAGCGCCCCCATGCCGACCGCGGCGGCCGCGACGAGCGCGATCCCCTGGCCGAGCACGGCGGCCGTCGCGGCCGTGCGCGCCGGCACGCCCCTCCCCCGGGCCAGCGCCGCGAGCCCGGCGATTTGCCATACCTTGCCCGGCAGGTACCGCCCGAGGTTGGCGATCATGAACATGGGCACGGAGTCGCGCAGGGGGAGGCTCGGCCCCCCCAGCTCGCGGACCATGAGCCCCCAGATGGCGGCCGAGGCGAAGTAGGCGACCAGCAGGAGCAGCGAGGCCGCCAGGAGCGGCAGGGGCGCGGGGAGCCAGAGCGCAGGGTCGACACCCTGCAGCTCGTTCAGGCCCAGGCCGACACGATCGAGGATGAACCACGTGACGGCCACCGTCACCGTCAGCTGGAGCGCCCGCCGGAGCCCGGTCTTCAGGGCCGGCTGCGCGCGCGCCACTCGCGCCCGAGGTGGAGGCCGACGAGGGCAGTGAGCCCGAGCAGGAAAGCCAGGCTCACCCAGAGGCTGGTGCGCACCACGTCGGACCGGTACTGCATCACGACCTCATGGGAGCCTGCGGTGACCGGCACCGCGCGCAGCGTATGGTAGGCGCGCAGGAGCGGCGCCTCCTCACCGTCGACCGTGGCGCGCCACGCGGGGAACCAGTTGTCGGCGACCACGAGCATCGCGGGGCGGTCCGTCACGACGGCCAGGCGTAGCTGGTTGGCCGACCGCTCGAGCCACTCGACGCTCCCCTGCGGCGGCTCTCCCGTGAGCTCGATGGGAGCCGGCTCCGGTAGCACGACCTCCCGTTCCGGGTCGAAGGCATCGGAGAGCATGTACGGGACCGCCTCCTCGTCGGAGCGCACCACCACCTGGCCCACGAGCCGGGCGCGCGGCAACCCGCTGTCCTCGAGCACCGTTTCGAAGGGGCGACCGTCGGGGAGCGTGGTGCGCGAGACCAGGGGCATGCCCCCGATCGACTGACCGAACTGGTAGTCCGGCCAGAGGATGTAGCGCACGTTGAGGAGCCGGCGGATGTCGTCGTCGAGCAGGTGCTCGGGGAGTCCCGAGCCGACCATCCCGACCAGCTCTCGGTAACGCGAGAGGTCGTTGGGATGGTGCCCGCCCGCGAGCTCGATTCCGTAGAGCGCCGGGCGGACGTCCTGCGCGTTCTGGCGGAACGAGAGGAGGCGGAAAGGCTCTCCCGCGCCGCCCTCGCGTCGCAGCACCTCCTCCATGTTCGGGTCGGGTGCGGCCCACTGCTCAAAGTCGATCACCTGCACGAAGGTGCTGCTCACGCGCAGCTCGTCAGCGGCGACGAGGACCACGAGGGCGGCTGCGGCCGCCGCGGGTGCGAGGCGGGCTTCGGCGCAGCCCCAGACAACGGCGGCCGTGGCGATGGTGACCAGGAAGGAGATCGACGCGCCGCGCACGATGAAGGGCTCGAGCGCGGCGAGGCGGTCGAGCCGGGCCGGATCGGCATCGGTGTAGACGACGGACGTCCAGAGGGACGTGAGCGCTCCCGTGGCCGCGAGCACGGCCACCGCGCCGAGGAGGGCGCTCGCGCCCCAAAGAGTGCGGAATACGCGCCTGCGGTCGGCCGCGTCGGCCGCCGAGAGCGTGAGGACGCGGTCGAGCCCTAGCGCCGCCAGCGTCGACGCGGACAGCGCGAAGAGGAACATCGCCTGCGAGGGTGCCCTGAAGAGGCGGATGCCCGGCACCACTTCATAGAAAATGCGCCAGACGGGCGTATGAGCTCCCAGAGCGAAGAGGAGGACGAGCCCCGCGAGGCCGCTGAAGAACCACGCGAGCCGGCGCCGCGGGCCGGCCGCGACGGCCACGGCCGCGAGCAGGAGCACGACGAGGCCCGCGCTCTCGTGGTTGTCCTTCAGGACGTTGCGTCCCCAGTAGCTCCCCTCGGCCCACGCGGCCCCTCCGGCGTTGTTCCCCGCGAACTCGGGGATCACGAGCGCCATGGCCTCCTCCGGATGGATCGACCACGAGCTCGACCACGCGACGCCGCTCTCCCCGGCCGCCTCCCGTGTGGTCTGCACGCGCCGGGAGTACTCGGTCACGTAGTCGACGGCCGGCACGAGCTGTCCCGCGGCGAGGCCGGCGCCGGCCAACGACGCAGAGAGGAAGAGGGCGAAGCGGAGCGGCCCGGCCGCGGGATTCCCCGGCCTGCCCTCGCGGGCGCTCCGCCAGACGACGAAGGATCGGAAGAGCGCGTACAGCCCGACGGCGCCGAAGAGGAAGTAGGCCATCTGGAAGTGCGTCGTCGAGATGACGAGGCCCACCACCAGGGCAATGCCCGCGACGGACCCGTACGTGGGGCGTTGGAAGTGCCGTTCCGCTGCCCAGAAGAGGAGCGGCGCGAGCGCGGTCACGAAGATCTTCCCGTCGTGGCCCGGATGCACGAGGCTGACGAAGTACGGCGCGAGCATGTAGGCCGTGCCACCGAGCAGAGCGCCCGGGCGAGACGCCCCGAGCGACCGCGCCCAGCCGAACATGAAGAAGCCGGCGGCCGCGAAGTGGATCACGAGCTTCCACCCCAGAGCCCGGTAGGGCTCCATCAGCAGCAGTAGGAAGAGCGACGGGGGGTACAGCGAGTCACCGCCGGAGAGCGCCTCGAGGAACGGAGTGCCCCCCAGGAGCAGCGGGGCCCACCGCGGGAAGGTCCCCTCGGCGAGCGCATCCGCATAGAAGGCACGGGCCACGTAACCCAAACCGAGGGTGTCGTTGCCGAAGAGCATCCGGTCGCTGAACAGGAAGTCGCGGAAGAGGAGCACGGTGAGTCCGACGAAGACCGCCCCCGGGACCCATCCGGCCAGGTGGGGCACGGTCGTCCCCGGCTTCGGCTCCGCGCGCTCTTGGGCGGCTCTGGCGCGCTCGCCGCCTCCCTTGCCCTTCCGCTTCGCCATCTACGCGGCCGCCCGTTTCGCGGCGAGCAGCTCTTCGTAGACGCGCACGTGCCGGTCCACGAGCCTGTCGTTGCTCCAGCGCTCGACCACCCTGCGTCGTGCCTGAGCGCCCATCTGGGCGAAGTCTCCCGAGCTCAGGAGCTCCACCACGGTCCGCGCGAGCGACGCCGGATCGCCCGGCTCGAAGAGCCCGCCGACCTCGCCATCCACGATCTCCGGGAGCCCCCCCACGTTCGAGGCCGCGACGGGGAGCTCGCATGCCATCGCCTCGAGCGCAGCGACGGACGTCGCTTCCATGAGCGAAGGGATCACGGCGAGCTCGGCGGACGAGAGAAGAGCGGGCATCTCGGCATGCGGGCGCGCGCCGAGAAAGCGGATGCGCTCGGCGACGGCGAGCTCGGCGGCAAGGCGCTCGAGCCGCTCCCGCTCGGGCCCGTCACCGATCACGACGGCCTCCGCGTCGATTTGGGCCACGATGAGCGGCAGCGCCCGGACCAGGTACTCGACCCCGTTCTTGGCGAACAGGCGGCGAGGCACGACCAGGCGACGCCGGC
Organism: Longimicrobiales bacterium; assembly: GCA_041579355.1. Taxonomy (GTDB): domain Bacteria; phylum Gemmatimonadota; class Gemmatimonadetes; order Longimicrobiales; family Gaopeijiaceae; genus UBA2982. The sequence continues at coordinate 6,195 of JBFGFY010000194.1, forward strand.
CCGCGACCGGAGGCGGGAGCTTCGGGGTCACCCGGCGGAAGAAGCTCGTCTCGACGCCGTTCGTGACCGCCTCCACTCGTCCACCCTCCGCGATCCGCTCGGCCACGGAGGCGATCTCTGCGCTCGCCGCGAAGTTCGTGTCGGCTGCCATGAGGAAGCGTCGGAAGAGGGGGCGCCAGAGCGGGGAGGAGGCGCGTCGCAGGAAATGGCTCGAATGGTACGTCGCCACGAGGGGAGCGTTCCGTACCCGGCGGGCGAGCAAACACGGTAACACGGCCGCGATGTCCTGGGCGTGCAGGACGTCCGCTCGCGCCGCGAGGGAGCGCATGCGCGGTACGGACGCGAA
>JBFGFY010000195.1:0-6505 GCA_041579355.1 Longimicrobiales bacterium
CCGCGCCCGCGGGCACGAGCGGCGCCGCGTCGGGCTCGTAGATGTGGCTCTGGTGCCACACGGCGCTCCAGTTCGAGACCATGCTGATGACCTCGACGCGGCCCGTCTCGGGGTAGAGGATCTCGAGAGCGGCCGAACGGAGACGCAGATGTCCGTGCGGCTGCCAGCTGTCGATCCTCACCGGATGATCGAAGGTCAGGAAGCCCTGGGTCATCGCGGTGCCGTGGGGTGGCAGGATGAGCTCCCCCTGATCCAGCGAGTACAGCTTCAGGTCCTGGACGTAGTCGTAGTCGTAGTCGGCCGGGTGTAGCCAGATCCCCAGCTCCACGACGTTGTCTTCGATCACCGTGCCCGGAGCCATCGTCCCGATGCCGCCGGGATAGAGATGGATGTCCCACCGGACGTAGGCGTCCTTCGGCAGCATCCGGCACACACCGTCCGGCACCAGCTCCCCGAGCTTGCCCATCGCGTACTCGGTCGCGTGCACGCCGCTCTCGCCCGTCCGCTCGAAGGAGCCGTCCGGCTGCCTCATCTGGAAGGTCGAGTTGGCGTGGTGGACGACCGTCTTTGCGTCGCCGCGCGGCTTCACCTGCAGGGCTTTGATGCAACGGTCCTCGGTCACGCCCACCGCAACGTACGGGAAGTGGAACAGGTCCAGCCCGTCCGCCGGCACGTCGATCGGGGTCGACGGAACGACGACGTCGGGGGCACCCAGAGCGGGCGCGAACGACCAGTCGTCCGTGTGGACGAGGTCAGGGGGCGGCGGCATCTGGGCCGGGTCGCCCATGGGCGCGCCCTGATCCACCCAGGCCACGACGGTGTTGATCGCTTCGTCGGAAAGCCGCCAGTCGTGCTGGAGCCTCTGCACGCCGATGTCGCGGTCGTAGTAGTACGGCGGCATCAGGCGGTTCGCGACCTGCTCTCGGATCCGGCGCGCGTAGCGACGGGCGTCGTCGTACGTCACGAGGTTCATGGGTCCGATGCCGCCGGGCCGGTGGCAGACCGTGCAGTTGTTCTGGATGATCTCGGCGACGTCGGCCGCATAGGTCACCTCGGCGGCAGCGGCCGCGAAATCGACCTGTGCGTGTACCGCGCGGGGAGCCACGAACGAGGCCCCCAGAGCGAGCACCGCGGTGACGATCCATGGACGCAGGGACGTCCCACCCATTCGCTGCTCCATCGTGTCCACTCCCGGGTCTAGGCGACGCTCCGCCACGCTACTTCTTCGCCATGGGCTTCGCAACGCGCTGTGCCTCGCACCGTTGGCGCGCCCGCTCGCGCGCCGCTATGCTCGCAGTCGGTCGCCCGGCCCGCAGTGAACCCAGCAGACGGAGTGCATCATGAAGAACCGCGCCCTCGCTCTCTCGCTGTCGCTCGCGCTCTCGTTTTCCGCCCTTCCGTCGGCGGGGCACGCGCAGGCCGTGTCGACGGGGAGCGCGTGGCCGTCGGTCACCGATTTCGCAGCGCCGGGACCCTTCCCCATCACGCGGGAGACCAACGTCGGTCCGGGCGCGGCGTACGACATCGTACGGCCCATGCGGCTCGGTGAAGCGGGGCGCAAGCATCCCATCGTCAGCTGGAACAACGGGACGCTCTATCAGATCGATCGCTACCAGGCCCTACTCGACCACTGGGCGTCGCACGGCTTCGTCGTCATGGGCGCGCACACCAACCGGACCCGGGGCGGGGCGGTCCACAAGGCCGCGATCGATTGGCTGGTCGCGGAAAACGCCCGCGCGGGCAGCGCGTACTTCGGGATGCTCGACCTCACGAAGATCGGCGCCTCGGGACACTCCCAGGGCGCCGGCGCGACGATCACCGCGGGCGCCGGTGTCCCCGGCCCCACGGGCATCGTGACCACCATGCCGCTCATGCCGATCTCGGCCTTCGAGCGGCCACACCTCGGGCAGCACAGGGCGTCGATGCTGATGGTCAGCGCCACCGAAGACGAGCGCGCCAACACCGTCGCCGATCAGGCACTCGCCGACGTCACCACGGAGATCGTCGACGCACAGTTCGTGGGCGTGCACGCCGACGCCATGCACCCCGGCCTCCACGGCCCGACCGTCTCCTGGCTCCGCTACCAGCTGATGGGAGACATGAGGGCGAAGGCGCAGTTCTATCCACCGGGGACGTGTGGCCTGTGCGGCCACGGCGCCTGGGCGCGTATGCGCTACGGCAACTCACCGCAGTGAGAGGTCGCTGAGCAGGCCGGGGCCCTAGGCCGGCTCACCTGTCCCGCGGGCGCGCATCAGCCCGACGCCGAACGATAGCGTCCACGCGCTCATCACGATCGAGGCCACGACCCACACCAGATTGGCTGTCGTGATCCCGATCCACATGCCGAGAGCCCAGCCCCCGAACGATGCCACGGCGGCGGCCACCGCTGCCCAGGCCGCCCACGCGGGGCCGACTCGGTCCGGGCTGCGCGCCTCGCTTCCCGCGATGACCGCCACGGCAAGGGCCACGAACGCGAATCCGGTGGCCTTACCCTCGGCGAAGGCCCACCACGCTGCGAACGTGTCGCCCGCGCCACTCGCCGCGGCCGTGGCGACCACGGTCGCTTCGGCCACCGCCGTCGTCAGGGTCCAGAGGGCGCCGACCACCACCACGGCCCACGCCGTCATCGTCGGTCCGCCCGCCGTCAGACGTGACCCGGCCGTGAGCACGAGGAGCCCGCTCACGGCGTAGAGGGACAGGCCCGCCGCGGCGATCCAGTGCGCCAACCTCCACCGCGTGACGCCGTCGGCGACGCGCTGCATCTGCACGTCGAGGTCGGGTGAGATCGGTCCGTGGATCAGCAGTACGAGGATCATGAGAAACGATCCCAACGCGAGCCAGCCACCGCCGACTCGGGTGGCCCGGGTTCCGTGCGGCATGGATGCTCTCCTGCCTGGAGGAGCTTGTCGGCTCACCTCAGGGGCGGCGAGCCGCGTTCGACGTAAACGCTACGGCGAGCCCGTGCTCGACGCATCGGCTGAACCACCCAAATGCGTGCGACGCCCAGAATGGGTCGTTCGGTGTACGCGCTAGCCGACCACGCCCTCGATACGCCGCCTCATCGCCTCGTTCGGAAGCGCGCCTCGCCCTCCTCCCATGTTCTCGACCAGGTGCTCCGGGTTCGACGTGGCCGGGATCGCGCACGTCACCGCCGGGTGCGAGAGCACGTACTTGAGGAAGAGCTGGCTCCACGCCTCGCAGCCGATCTCGGCCGCCCAGTTCGGCAGCGGGCGGCTGCGAACCGATCGGAAGAGCCCGCCGCCGCCGAACGGGCGATTGATCATGACGGCGATGCCCCTCTCCCGCGCCAGCGGCAGGACACGCTCGGCCGACGTCCGCTCCGCGAGGCTGTAGTTGATCTGCAGGAAGTCGATACGCTCCCCCTCGCGCTCGATCAACGCGGCCACGTCGTCGTACTGCCGCACGGAGGACGTCGTCACGCCGATGTAATCGAAGCGTCCCTCGGCTTTCCACGCCTCGAGCGTGTCGAGGTGCACCTCGACGTCGCGCAGGTTGTGCACCTGCATGAGCTCGATGTGCGAGGGACGCCGGAGCAGCGACATCGACTCCTCCATCTGACGCACGCCCGCGGCCCGGCCGTTGATCCACACCTTGGTGGCGACCCAGAAATCGCCGCTCAGCCCGGACTCCACGGCGAGGTCGCCGAAGACCTCCTCCGAGCGGCCGTACATCGGGGAGGAGTCGATGACCCGCCCCCCGAGCCGGTGGAACGAGCGCAGCACCTCGAGCAGCGCGGCACGCTCGCGAGCGTCCTGGCCCACGTCGAAGGTCTGCCAGGTGCCCATCCCGACCGCCGCGATCCGCTCACCGGACCGGGGAATCGTCTTCAGGATCAAGTCGGCCTCCTGGAGCGGGCGCTTCCCGCGCCCGGTCGCGGGCGTGCGGGGCGAGGCGAGGACCGGGGGTGCCAACGCGGCGGCCGCGAGCGCGCCGACTCCCAGCTCGAGTGCGCGTCTACGGCTGAGGTTGGGGCCGGGCTTCCTGTCGCGGCTGGGCATCGAGCGCCTCCCGTGGGGCATCGCGTTTCGTGACCCCGCAGGGTGGACGGAGCGTGCGTGGCTCGTCAAGCGCCCTCCGGCGCACGACGGACCCGTGCCTGGACACGGATCTCGTGTCACACGATATTCGTGCCATGGCCAGATCCCTCCGCAACGTGACCGTCACGCTGGACGAAGAGACCGCGCGCTGGGCCCGCATCGAGGCGGCGCGGCGCGACACGAGTGTGTCCCGCATGCTCGGGGAGCTTCTCCGTCGGGAGATGAAGGGGGAGGCCGCGTACGAGGCCGCGATGGAGCGCTTCCTCGCCCAGGAGCCTGCGGTCCACCGACAGGACGGACGTACCCTCCCCACCCGAGACGAGCTCCACGACCGTGCGGGTCTTCGTTGACACCAACGTCCTCGTCTACGCACGAGACCACACCGACGGGGAGAAGCAGCGCCGGGCACTCGCGTGGGTGGCGAGTCTCTGGGAGCACCGCGCGGGCCACCTGAGCTGGCAGGTCCTGCAGGAGTACTACGTGACCCTGACTCGGAAGCTCGACCCCCCTCGCGACCGCGCAGCGGCGAGGGAGGACGTGACGTCGCTCGTCACGTGGCGCCCGATTCCGATCGACTTGGCGACCATCGACGCTGCTTGGGGTATTGAGGACCGATACGGGCTCTCGTGGTGGGACGCGCTCATCGTGGCGGCGGCGCAGGCCGGGGAGTGTCACTACTTGTTGTCCGAGGATCTCCAAGACGGACAGAGCTTCGGCGGCCTCGAGGTGATCGACCCGTTCGGGCACACCTTCGAGTCGATCGTGGAACGGAAAGGAAGGAGTCCAGGACCATGACCAGCTCCGACGACGAGTCGCGCGACTGGAAGGAATCCTTGGCGGACTGGGTGTGGGCCCGCTGGGGATGGCTCGCCCTCGGCGTGCTGGTGCTCTTCGCGCTGAACAACTTCATTGGCCTCGTGGTCGGCGCGACGGGACTCATCGCCTTCGCGCATCGCCTCACCGGCCGGCTGCTCAAGGCGAGACAGGTCGTGGACCAGGTCCGTAAGGTGGTGGCCGACTCCGGCGACCCGCCGCCTTCCTGAGCGAGTTGCCCGCCTCCGCTCCTCCCGGGCAGATTGAGCGGAGCCGATCGGGTGAAGGATCCCGCTGGACCGGAGGGCAAGATGAACGCTCGTAGCGAGAGGTCGTCGCGTAGCTCACTGATGATCTTCACCCTCCTGTGCGCGACCGCCGCGCCGGGCTTCGCCGCGCCCGCGGCGGCCCAGAACCGACCGGCGGCTGCCGGCCAGTGGGAAGTCCCGCGAACGCTCGACGGTCGGCCCGATCTGCAGGGGAACTGGACGAACCAGACCCTCACGCCGATCCAGCGTCGACAGGGTGAGGCGCCCGTGTTCACGCCGCAGCAGGTCGCCGACCTCGAACGGGGCTACGTGGACCGAATCGCCCAGGGCGCCGAGCCGAGCGATCCGAATCGTCCACCGCCCCCGCCGCAAAGCAGCATCCCGGCGGCCGACTCGTACAACAACGTCTTCTTCGAGACCGGGTCGCGGGTGGCGGTCGTGCACGGAGAGCCGCGCTCCTCGCTCATCACCCTTCCCGCCGACGGCCGCATCCCCGCGCTCACGCCCGCGGCCGAGCGGCGGCGCCAGCAGGAGCGGGAGGCCAGGAGCCGCTTCAACCAGTACGACCACCCCGAGCTGAGACCCCTCGCCGAGCGCTGCCTCACCTCGTTCGGATCTCCCGGCGGCCCCCCGATGCTCCCCAACGGGGGCTACAACAGCAACTACACCATCGTGCAGACACCCGATCACGTGATGATCATGACCGAGATGGTGCACGACACCCGGGTCATCCGGATCGGCTCGGGCCCGAAGCTGCCGCCGCACATCCGCACCTGGTTCGGCGACTCGTGGGGGTACTGGGACGGTGACGTGCTCGTCGTCGAGACCACCAACATCCATCCGCTGCAGCCGTACTCCTCGCCGGAGATGAAGGTGACGGAGCGCTTCAGCCGCATGAGCGAGGACGCGCTTCTCTACGAGTTCCGGGTCGACGACCCGGCGACCTACGTGGAGCCGTGGGGTGGTCAGGTCCCGATGACGAGGTTCGACGACCAGCTCTACGAGTACGCGTGCCACGAAGGGAACTACGCCCTGTTCGGCGTCCTGAGCGGTGCGCGGTACGAGGAGAGAGCGGGCACGTCGGGGAACGAGTGAGGGGCGTCGGGAATCGGCCATCCACCGATTCCGCTAATAGGCGACCACCTCGACGTCCGTTCGCGTGAAGTCGTCGCCCTTGAAGAGCAGCGGCTCACGCTCCGCCATCGCGACGCCGTAGGCGAGGCAGTCGCCGTAGTTCAGCACCGCCGGCTCGCCCACGCCCCGACCGAACCGCGCGTACGCGAGGCGAGCGAGCCGGGCTGCGGCGACGGACATAGGCACGGCTTCCACCTGCAGACGCTCGAGCAAAGCGTCGAGAGCCACCTC
>JBFGFY010000196.1:0-6504 GCA_041579355.1 Longimicrobiales bacterium
AAGGCCTCCAGCCCTTCCTCCGTCCCCTTCAGGATCGCCCCGGCGCCCTCGCCGCCGTCGATCCCGAGCCGGAGCCGGTCGTTCCCCCACAGGATGTCGATCGGCCACTTCTCGGTCTCGTATTCGTAGGGCGGTGGCCTCCAGCCAAAGGCGTCGCCGGCCAGCTCACGGGCGGCGGCCAGGATCGCGACCGCGGTGTGCACCGGGCGGAACACGATTGGGTCGAGCACGTGGAGCTGCGCTCCACCACAGAGCTCGCCCGCGTGCTTCTGGAACGTCGGCTCGAAGGAGCACGGCCTCAGCGTGATGCCCGGACCGAGGACACCGGCGAGCCGCTCCACCAAGCGATGCGGCTCGAGGAAAGGCGCGCCGAAGAGCTCGAAGGGTCGTGTCGTGCCCCTCCCCTCCGAGAGGTTCGTGCCCTCGAGCAGCACCATCCCGGGATAGACTCGGCACGAGTCGGGGGTGGGTAGGTTGGGGCTCGGAAGGACCCACGGCAGTCCCGTCTGCTCCCAGGACATCGAGCGCCGCCACCCCTCGCAGGCCACCACCTCGAGCTCACACCCGATGCCCCGCTCTTCATTGAGCCAGAGCGCCAGCTCCCCACTCGTGAGTGCGTGCCGTAGCGGGATCGGGTGCAGGCCTACGAAGGACTCGTAGCCCTCCTCGAGCACGGCCCCCTCGCGCGCAACGCCACCGATAGGATTCGGCCGATCGAGCACGACGAAGCGGACACCGGCCTCGGCGCACGCCTCCATGGCCAGCGCCATCGTCCACACGAAGGTGTAAACACGTACGCCCACGTCCTGGAGGTCGAAGAGCAGAGCGTCGAGACCACCGAGCATCTGTTGCGTCGGCTTGCGAACGTCGCCGTAGAGCGAGTGCACGGGCAGCCCCGTGGCGGGGTCGCTGAAGAACCCGGACTCGACCATGTTGTCCTGCTTCTCCCCCCGCGCTCCGTGCTGCGGCCCGAAGATCGCCCGCACGTCGAAGCCTGCACCGAGCAGCGCCCCGACCGTTCCGACGAGCGCATGGGTCACCGACGCGGGGTGCGCAACGACCCCCAGCGCGAGCGGCTCGAGGTGCGGCGCTTCCCCCGCGAGCAGGCGCTCGATTCCCGTCCGTACGACAGGCGCGGCGCTCACCTCGCGCCTCCCGGATCGGATCCGATGCCTACGGAACCCAAGTGGTGAGGTCGGACGCGCTCTTGCGCGGCTTCGGATCGGGCGACTTGGCCGGCTCGCCGAGCTCGACGAGCGCGACGATGCGCTCTCCGTCGGGCACGCCGACCGCGGCGCGCGCGCGCGGGTCGTCCATCACCGCGCCAGTCTTCAGATGCGTGCCGAGCCCCGCCGCGTGGGCGGCAAGCGAGAGGTTCTGGATCGCCATGAAGGTGGCCGCGTAGTCCTCTTCGCGGATCTCGGGGTTCTCGTCGAGCACCATCGCGACGGCCAACATCGCCGGCAGGGCCTCATGGCTCTTGGCGACCTTCTCGACCACGGCACGCGCGGCCTCGGGATCTTCCACTCGCTTCGCCTTGCGCGCGCCGAGCGCCTCTCCGTAGCGGCGGCGTGCCTCGGCCCCCAGCACATAGAAGCGCCAGGGCTCGGTCATGCGATGGTTCGGCGCGAGCACGGCCGCCCGGACGAGGCGCTCGATGTCGGCGCGGGTTATCGCCCGCTCCGTGAATTCCTTGATGGACCTCCGGGACTCGATCACTTCCAGTATGGTCATGGCGCTCGTCAGTGAGGTGTGGACGGGGTCGCCCAATCTGCACCGCAGCCGGTTCCGCGGCCAACCGAAGGCGCACGGCCCCGGCCTTGCCCACACCCGTCGCTCCGGCCACGATGCGAGTGACACGATCACGCCCCGGAGATGCTCCATGCGCCGCACGACCACCCTTTTCGCCACCCTGCTCCTCGCTGCCTGCGGGAGGGCTCCCGAGCCCGCCGACCTGGTCCTGACCGGCGGCCGAATCGCGATCGTGGACGACGCGTTCTCGATCCACGAGACGATCGTCGTGCGCGACGGCCGCGTGCTCGCGGTGGGGGGGGCGGACCTGGCCGAGCGGTACGAGGCGCCGCGCACGGTCGAGCTGCGTGGCCGACTCGTCGTGCCTGGCTTCAACGACACGCACACGCACATCTCCGGGAACCCGCGCCGGTACATCAACCTCGCCGGCACCGAGTCGATCGCCGAGATCCAAGAGCTCGTCCGCGCCAAAGCCGCGGAGCTCGGCGAAGGCGAGTGGATCACGGGGTACGGCTGGAGCGAGGACGAGCTCGTCGACCAGCGGCGGCCCTTGAGGCTCGACCTCGACGAGGCGGCCCCCCGCAACCCTGTCATGCTGACGCGGGCCGGAGGGCACAGCGGCGTGGCGAATTCGCTCGCGCTCCGTCTCGCGGGCGTCGACCGCAACACGCCCCAGCCCGAGGGCGGCGTGATCGAATACTACCCGGACGGATCGCTCAACGGAGTCATCCGGGAGCGGCAGGGCATGGTGGGTCGCCTGGTGCCCGAGGCGTCGCCGGGCGAGCTCCGCGACTCGCACGTCCAGGCGCTTCGCGACCAGCTCGCGCTCGGCATCACGAGCGTGATCGAAGCCGGTGTCTCTCCCGAGGAGTTCGATCTCTGGAAGAGCATCTACGACGAGTTCGGAGACGAGCTGCCGCGCGCGACGGTGCAGCCGTACTGGAACGGAGCGAAGCGCCTGGCCGAGCGCGGCTACTCACCCGGCGTGGGTGACGCCCGTTTCAAGGTCGGCGCCATCAAGGTGCTGGTGGACGGCGGATTCACGGGTCCGGCGGCGTATACGATCGAGCCGTACCCCCGTCGCCCGGACTATCGGGGGCTGCTCAACGTACCCGAAGCCGAGGTGCGCTCGCTCATCATGGAGGCGCACGGGATGGGATGGCAGCTCGGCTTCCACGCGATCGGAGACGCCGCCATCCAGCTCACGGTCGATGCCTTCGCGAACGCGCTCGAGGCGAGCCCGCGCGACGACCACCGCCACTACCTCAACCACTTCACGGTCCCGCCGCCGGTCGCGACGCTCGATCTCATGGTGGAGCACGAGATCGCCATCGTGCAGCAGCCCAACTTCACGTACACGCTCGAGGGCCGTTACGTCGAGAACCTCGCAGGCTACAAGCTCCAGCATAACAACCCCGTCCGAACCCCGATGGAGCACGGGATCTTCATGGCCATCAGCAGCGACATCCTCCCCATCGATCCGCGGGTCGGCCTGTACGCGGCGGTGACCCGGAAGGGGATGTCCGGACGAGTGTTCGGACCCGAGGAGGCGATCACGATGCAGGAGGCCATCCGGGCCTACACGGCAAACGGTGCCTGGATCACGTTCGAGGAGAGCGTCAAGGGAACGCTGGAGCCCGGGATGCTCGCCGACATGGTCGTGCTAGGTGAAGACCTACTCACCGTCGACCCGGAGCGTATCATGGACGTGCCGATCGACATGACGATCGTCGAGGGTCGCGTCCTCTACGAGCGGAGCGGCTCCTAGCGCGACCCCGCGGGGGATCACCAGCTCTCGACCCGGTCCTGGGCAGTGAAGTAGAGAACGCGCTCCTTGACCTTTTCCCCGGTGAGCATCGACCACGCCTCCGCGTAGAGCTCGACCTGCTTGCGGTAGGCCGTCGCGCGGGTGGCGTAGTCGGGATCGGTGCCGACGTCGGTCTTGTAGTCGGCCACCACCCACCCGTCGGGCTCCTTGAAGGCCAGGTCGATCACTCCTTCGACCACCTGGACCGGGCCTTCGCGCTCCTCGGGGGCGCGAGCCTGGCTCCCCGACCCTGCGCGGGTCTCTCCGTCGGCGGCGAACAGGTCGAGTTGCTTGCGCTGCGCGCCGACGCGCGGCGGCGCGTCGGCTGCCGGCTCGTCCAGCGCGCGGCCGTCGTCGTTCTTCGACCCCTCGCCGGACACGGCGAGCTCGGTGCCTCGCGGGGCGGCGAACGTGATCTCGGCGAGCACGCGCTCGGCGCGACTGGCGCGTGCCCAGAGTTCGGAGCCGCGCACCGCCGAGATGAGACCGAGCAGCTCCTCGAGCTCGGTCGGCTCGCCGTGGTCGTCTACGGGACGGCCGTTCTCGACGAGGAGGTCGCGGCACGTGGCGCGGAGCCCGGCCCGATCCGACCCACTCGCAGCCGCGGCCAGCGCGCCATGTACGGCCGAACCCCACGAGAAGCCGCGGTACGCGTCGCGGGAGCCTCGGGGTTCGCGAGTCCGCGGTCCCTCGTCGGCGCCGGCCACCTTCGCCAGCTCGGTCACGGACACGTGCCGGAAAGTCGGAGCTCCGAGGCCGGCCAGCCGCTCGCCCGCCGCACTGGTCTGCTCCCCCGCGACGGCGGGCGTGAGGGTCACCACGCTCCTCTCGCGAGGCACCGACGGCTCGAGCTCAAGCCCGGTCGCACTCGCGTCGAGCCAAGGGTGCAGCCCCCGCCACGGTGACTTGTCGCTCGTGTCCCCCCAGCGGGCGACCACCAGCTCTTCCTTCGCGCGGGTGACCGCCACGTACAGCAACCGCACCTCCTCGGCCGCCGCGAAGCGGCGCTCTGCCGCGTCCTTTTCGTCCCACGCCGCCGGGACCGCCAGCACCTGGTCGCCGCGGAAGCCCTCGCCGGCCTCGGTGACGCGCAGGTAACCCACGGCTTCCCCGTCGGCCGACCGCTGGACGTGCAGGTCCGGAGGATGGTCCCGCGCACCGGAAGGGTCGGCCAGGATCACGACGGGCGCTTCCAGACCCTTGGCTTGGTGGAGGTTCATCAGCCGGACGACTCGCGGTCTTCCAGGCTCGAGAGGCGCTTCCGCTTCGGCGAGGTCGAGCGCGGCCTGCAGCGCGGAAAGCGCGCCGGGCAGGGAAGCGTCGCCTGCGAGCGCCGCCGCGCGCACGGCGTTCAGCGCGTAGACGAGCGCCCCCGCCCGCAGTGAGCCGAGCTCGCCCGAGGCGGCGTAGGGGAGCAGGCCGAGCTCGGTCACGAGTCGGCTCACGAACACGTCGGCGGGCTCCCGACTCGCGGCCCTCCACCAGGCGTGCAGCGTGCGGAGTGCGGCGAGCACGTCCGGGTGGCCCCGCTCACCCGGCCGCATGGCGTCGAAGCCACCGCCTTCCAGCCGATGCTGCAGCAGGCGCTCATAGTCGATCCCGAAGAAGAGGCCCACGAGCGCCGCGACCACGCGCACGGAGTTGGTCGGGTCGATCATGCACTCGAGCACGACCTGTAGCTCGCGCAGCTCCTCCTCGACCCCGACGCCGGCACCGGTCACCTGGACCGGCAGGGCGTGCGCCTCGAGAGCGCGAGCGTAGATCTCGAGGCGGCTCCGGACGCGCGTCAGGATCAGGAAGTCCCCGGGGTCGCGCTCACCCCTGTCGACGCGCCCGCGGATCCATGCGGCGATGCGCTCCGCGTCGTCACGAGCGGCCGCGGTCTGGTTCGAGTCGTCCGGCGCCACCGTGTACGTGAAGACTCCTTCGGCGGGCACCGCAGCCGCAGGGGGACGCGTGTTGAGTGGCTCGAAGGCCGCCTGCTCCGCAGTCTCCTCGGGCGGGAAGTAGCCGTCACGCGGGAAGAGTTGGTTGACGAGGTCTCCGATGGGCGGACGCGAACGGAAGTTCGTCGTCAGCTCCACCACCTCTCCGAAGTCTCGAAAGCGGCGCTTCACGAACGAGTAGAGCTGGATGTCCGCCCTCCGGAAGCGGTAGATGCTCTGCTTGGGATCGCCGACTACGAAAAGGGCGCCTGGACGGGGAACGCAGCCGCGCCAATCGTCGCCGTCGCTCGGCTCCGTCTCCTGGGACTGTTCGCCCGTGGGCTCGGAGGCGAGCAAGAGCATGATCTCCGCCTGTAGCGGATCGGTGTCCTGGAACTCGTCGACGAGCAAGCGGCGATAGCGCTCGCCGAGGTCGCGGCGGGCCAGGGGCTGGGTGCGGAGCAGCTGGGCGGTCAGGGTGAGCAAGTCCTGAAAGTCGAGCCGGCCGATCCGCATCCGATGAGCGGCGAACTCCTCGGCCGCGTGCCCAGCCAGGCGGAGCGCGAGGGCGTATCGGTACATATACCACCTCTCAAGCAGGCGGCCGGCCGGCGTGTCCCCGACGGCGAAGGCATCCACCTCCCCCTTGAAGACCTTCGCGAGCTCCTTGTTCTTCCAGCGGTTCTGTGTGATGCGGTGGCCGCTGGAGCTCGACTTGCAGATGGTGGCGAGGGCCTCGTAGAAGTCCGCGGGCTCCCTCCAGCCCGTCACGTCGCGAGTGAAGCGCAGCGTCCTCATCTTGCGCTGCAGCGGGTCCCATTCCTTGTCAGGCTCGCGCTCGGGCATCAGCTCCCAGGCCCGGTCGACCAGCGTTCCAAGCTCCTGCTTGAGCACCTCGAGCTCCTCACTCGAGCCCGGCTCGGCCGCCTCGGCTGGAAATAGCACGTCGGGGTTCTCGACGAGCTTCTCGAAGAGGCCGTAGAGCTTCGCGGGCTTCAGCCCCGCCTTCGCGAGATCCTC
>JBFGFY010000197.1:0-6482 GCA_041579355.1 Longimicrobiales bacterium
ACCGGCAGGCTCCGCAGCAGGAACTGGTCGAAGATCGAGAAGATCGCCGCGTTGGCTCCGATCCCGAGCGCGAGCGACAGCGCCGCCACCGCCGTGACGAACGGGCTCTTCCAGAGCGTGCGGAGCGCGAGCTTCAGAGCAGTCATCCCATCCTCCCCGGCCAACCCGAGTAGCGTGGAGCCCCCCGGACCTACGCGAGGCGGGGGGCTCGAGATTCGACGGCCCTCGGACCGAAAGGGTTGGTCCCCTAGACGGGCCAGTCCGTCAGGATACGCTCGGTCTCCTCGGCGTGACCAGTCTCGTCGCGGACCATGTCCTCGAGCTGCACGGCGAGCCCCTTGTCCCCGATCTCGTCGGCCTGCCGAGCGCGCGTGGTGTAGTCCTGCACCGCCCTGCGCTCCGCCGCCAGCACGGCCTCGAGCATCTTCCGGTTCGACTTCGCGGCCGGCACGGGCCTCGGCTTCGTCGTCGGCTCGCCGCCGAGCGCGACGATCTTGTTCGCCAGGTACTGCGCGTGGCCGAGCTCGTCCGGCACCTCGGCCAGGAAGAACTGGGTGAGCTGGGGCCGGTACGGGCCGGTGGCTTTGGCCGCGTACGTCGTGTATTGGATCACCGCGCCGAGCTCCCCCGCGAGGTCTTCGTTGAGCGCGTCGATCAAGTCCTTCTTCGTGGTCTTCTTCTTGGCCACCCTACCCCCTCGTTGTCGTGGATCGGTACGAGGGTTAGCACCCCCGAGACCGAAGAGGGTTCACGCTCCGGGGCGCTTTTTTCCTGGCGGCCGTCGCGGCCGCTCATTAGCTATCGGTGGCTTCGGGAAGAGACCGGGGCCGCTCCCATCCGTCGACATCGACAGGAGGTCCCCCGTGCCTCGTACGCTCACCCTATTCGGCATCGCCCTCGCCGCGCTGGCCGTCCTCGTCGAAGGCGTGGAGGCGCAGCAACCCCAGACCCGCGACGGGTTCTACATCGGCTTCGGCCTCGGGGGTGGTTCCTTCGGCTGCAGCGACTGCACCGACCGCGAGAGCGGTCCCGCGGCGACCCTGAAGCTAGGGGGAACCCTGCGTCCGAACCTCCTCGTCGGCGCCGACATCAGCGGCTGGACGAAGGAGGAGGGCGGCGCCCGTGTCACGCACTCGAACGTGGTCGCGGCCTTGCAGTTCTACCCTTCGACGACCGGCGGCTTCTTCCTCAAGGGCGGGATCGGCGTCTCGCGGCTCGAGGCCTCGGCGTCGGGCGGCGGCTTCTCGTTCAGCGCGAGCGACGACGGCCTCGGCCTGAGCGCCGGCCTCGGCTACGACATCCGCCTGGGCAGCAACTTCTCGCTCAGCCCCTACGGCGGCTTCGCCTGGGGCAACTTCGAGGGCGGGAGCGCCAACCACGTGCAGCTCGGGCTCGGAGTGACCTGGCACTAGATGAGGGGATGACCCGGGTGGGGATCGAACCCACGGCCTGAAGATTAAAAGTCTCCTGCTCTACCGACTGAGCTACCGGGTCGCACCAATGCTACCTACTTGTCGGCGGGGCATCTAGCGCCGATCCTGGACCCTTCCCCGCTCCAGGATCGGCCCATGAGACTCCTCGCGATCGCGGCCTTCGCCCTGGCAGCGCTGCCGCCGGCTCCGGCGGCGGCGCAGCTCCTCGCCGCCCGCGACCACCCGGTCACGTACGGTCACCACCACGTCAACGCCTCCGACGTGGAGGCCCACAAGCGCTTCTGGATCGGCGCCCTCGGTGGCGCGCCGGCGAACGTGCCCGGCCGCGAGGTGGTCTCGTTCCCCAACGTGCTCGTCTTCCTGTCGGCGCGGGCCCCGACCGGGGGCACGAAGGGCACCGTCGTGAACCACGTGGGCTTCGAGGTCCCCGACATCCGCGCGGCGGTCGCACGGCTCCGCGCCGGTGGCTGGCGTATGGTGACGCGCGAGGAGCTCCCCGAGAGCTACCAGGTCGTCGACGACCTCGGGCAGCGGGACGGCGGCAACGTGATCGCGTTCGTGATGGGCCCGGACGAGACCAAGGTCGAGCTGCTCGAGAACCGCGACATCCCGCACCCGATCCAGCTGCACCACGTGCACTGGGCCGTGCCGGACGGCGAGGCGATGCAGGCGTGGTACGCCCGCCACCTGGGCACGGTGCCGGGCACGCGCATCGGGCAGCCGACCGGGGAGCTGCCGGGCGTGAACCTCACGTTCGGCCCGACGCCCGAGCCCACCGTGCCGACGCGCGGACGTGTGCTCGACCACGTCGGCTTCGAGGTGTGGGGTCTCGAGGAGCTGTGCCGCCGCCTCGAGGCCGCCGGCGTCACGCTCGACCGCGGCTACACCCGGGTCGAGGACCTGGGGATCGCGATCGCGTTCTTCACCGACCCGTGGGGGACGTACGTCGAGCTGACCGAGGGGCTCGTCCGCTTCCAGTGACGGCGCGGGCGGCCACGCCTCCCTGGTCGCCTACGCAGGCACCGCCGACGGCCGCCGGTCGCGCCCGCGGCTCGGCGTCGTCGTGAGCCGGTACGCCTCGCTGAGCCGGGCGGTCACCTCACCCAGGTCTTCCCCACCGACCCGCTCGCCGTCCAGCCCGCTGATGCGGACGATGCCCGCCCCGGTGCCGGTCATGAAGACCTCGTCGGCTCCGAAGACGTCCATGCGGCCCAGCGTGCGCTCGACGAACGGAATCCCGAGCTCGCGCGCGCACGCGATCACCGTCCCGCGCGTCACGCCCTCGAGGCAGCCGTCGGTGACGGGCGGCGTCATCAGCACGCCGTCGCGCACGAGGAAGACGTTCGCGACGCTGGTCTCGGCGACGTGCCCGCGCACGTTGAGCATGAGCGCGTCGTCGGCGCCCTGTCGCACCGCCTCGCCCTTCGCCTGCACGTTGTTGAGGTAGTTGAGGCTCTTGATGCGCGGGTCGAGCACGTCCGGCGGGGGCCGCCGGAAGCTGCTCGTCACCAGCGAGAGTCCCGCACGCCGCTTCTCGTCGGAGAAGAGCGCGATCTTGTCGACGATGCAGATGACCCGGGAGCGCTCGCAGCGCGTCGGGTCGAGGCCGAGCGGGCCGTCCCCGCGCGTGACGACGAGACGGATGTAGCGGTCCCCGCCCCCGTCGGCCTCCAACGTGCGCTGGACGACGTCGCGAATGCCCTCGACCCCGCCGGGGAGCTCGAGGTGCAGCGCCTTGGCCCCGAAGGTGAGCCGCTTCATGTGCCGGTCCAGCGCGAAGACCACGCCCTCGTGGGCGCGCATCCCCTCGAAGATTCCGTCCCCGTAGAGCAGACCGTGATCGACCACGGAGAGTCGCGCGTCGGCGCGATCGACGATGGCACCTTCGATGTAGACCTTCATTGGTTCGGTCCCTCCATACGCGACGCGATGCGCGACGCGGTGGCCATCACGCGCTTGGCCACCTCGCCGACCTCGACCGAGTCGAAGCGGTTGTTGGACATGGCCGTGCACACGGCCCCTCGGATCACCTTCCCGACCAGGATCGGCGCCGCCACCACCGCGAGCCCCTCGATCCACTCCTGACGGTTCACGGCGTAGCCGTTCCGCCGAGCTTCTTCGATCTCGCGAGCCAGGCTCTTGGCGTCGACGATCGTGTGCTCGGTGAAGCGCGTCGGCTCCTCCACGCTCACGAGCTGCGGACCGTGCGCCATGTAGAGCTTGCCGACGGCGGTCGCGCGGGCCGGAACCTCCGAGCCGATCGCCGGCGAGACCCGCAGCACGCCCGTGCCCTCGGCCTTCTCGAGCACGAGCAAACGGCGTGCGCGCGCGGCCACGAGGAAGAACGTCTCCCCGAACTCGGCTGCCTCCTTCTCGAGCAGGCCCTGTGCGGCCGCCACCAGGGGCTCCCGGTCGAGCAGGCCTCCGGCCAGGGTCAGCACGCCCACACCCGGCCGGTACCGTCCGGCGGGGTCCTGCTCCACCAATGCTCTGCGCCGCAGCGCCGCGAGCAACCTGTGCGCGGTGCTCTTGGGGATCGAGAGCGCCCGTCCGACATCGGTCACGCCGCGCGCATCACGCTCCTCATGCAGGTAGAAGAGGACGTCGAGAGCTTTGTCGACGGATGTGTTGGGCTCGAGCACGGTAGTTCCATATAGCGGAACGGAATTCTACGATACGGCACACGCTACGGCGGCGCCCGTCGCCACGCAAGGGAGGTGGTGATGCGGGTCCCTCCGTCTGGGCCGAGGCAGCCGTTCGCTACTGGACGCTCGCGCCCGCGAGGGTCATCCGCCGGCCCACCCACGCGCCGACGCAGGACGCCACGAACTGGAGCAGGACGAGGCCCAGGACGAGGGGCACCGAGTCGGGCCCGCCGGGCTCCGCGACCAGCATCACGAGGAACCAGACCAGCACGCTGAAGAACGTGATGGCGGCGCCGTGGAGGATCGGGGCGTCGCTCCAGCGCATCCCGACGAGCAGCCCACCCACGAAGAACCCGCCGCTCATCGAGACGCACACCCACAGCACGACGCCGCGGTCCGGCCCCACGAGGCCCGCCCCGATCCCGCCGAGGTAGAGCGCCGCGGTGACGCCGACGGCGACCAGCCATCCGCCCACGACCCATCCGGGGTGCAGGTTGCTCAGGTGCTCCGACTGCATTCTGTGACCTCGTTCAGATTTCGAGCTCGAACTGGAGCCCTGTAAAGGTAAGGCGATGATGGGGCGTGACGCCGAGCTCGTCGATCGCCGCTCGGTGCTCGGCAGTCCCGTAGCCGACGTTCTTGTCCCATGCGTACGCAGGGTAGCGCCGGGAGAGCCGGTGCATCAGGCGGTCTCGCACCACCTTGGCGACGATGGACGCGCATGCGATGGAGTGGATGAGGGAGTCGCCGTCGACCACCGCCTCGTGGCGGCGGCCGAGGTGCACCACCGGGAGCCCGTCCACCACGACGTGGTCGGGCTTCGTGCTCAGGCGATCGAGCGCTCGCTGCATCGCGACGGTGGTGGCACGCAGGATGTTCCGGCGGTCGATCTCACGCACGCTCGCGGCGCCGACTCCCACACAGCGCGCGCACCCGACGATGCGCGCGTAGATCTCCTCCCGGGTCTCCTTGGAGAGGACCTTCGAGTCGTCCGCTCCCTCGACGAAGACGTCGGGCGGCAGAACCACCGCCGCCGCGACGACGGGCCCGGCGAGGGGACCGCGTCCGGCCTCGTCCACACCGGCGACCAAACGACCGCGGCCCCAGAACCGCCGCTCGTACTCGAGGAGGTCCCGGGGCCGCTCGTCCGCAGGCGAGGCCGGCTGCACGCGCCGGAGGCCGGTCAGGGGGTCGTGCGCTTCTCCGTGATGCGGGCCGCCTTACCCCTGCGTCCACGCAGGTAGTAGAGCTTGGCCCGGCGCACGCGGCCGCGGCGCACGACTTCGACGCCTTTGACCGTGGGCGCGTTCACCGGGAAGATGCGCTCGACGCCGATGCCGCCCGAGATCTTCCGCACCGTGAAGGTCTCGTCCATGCCGCCACCACGGCGGGCGATGCAGACACCCTCGAATACCTGGATGCGCTCCTTCTGACCCTCGCTCACGAGGTAGAGCACCTTCACGGTGTCGCCAGGACCGAAGTCCAGGGCGTCCTCGCGGAGCTCTTCCTTTTCGATTTCCTTGATGAGGTCGGTCATCTCACGACTCCAGCAGCGGGGCCCGAGGGGTTCGGGCAGAGACGCCTAAGCTAACGGGGCCGGCCGGCGCGGTGAAGCCCCGTCAGTCCTCGGATTCCTGGGCCTCCCAGAGGTCCGGGCGCCGCTCGCGGGTGAGCCTCTGCGCCTCGGCCCGACGCCACTCCTCGATCCGGGCGTGGTCACCGGAACGCAGGATCTCGGGCACGGTGTGTCCCCGGTATTCGGGAGGGCGCGTATAGGAGGGCGGCGCGAGCAGTCTCCCGTCGTAGAAGGAGTCCGACGCCGCCGAGTCGTGGTCGCCCATGGCGCCGGGGAGGAGCCGGACGACCGCGTCGGTCACCGCGAGCGCGGCGACCTCGCCCCCCGAGAGCACGAAGTCACCCACGGAGAGCTCTTCGGTCGCGAGGTGGTCGGCCACGCGCTGGTCGACGTCCTTGTAGTGGCCGCAGAGGAGCGTGAGCTCTCCGGCGACGCTGAGCCGCACCGCGTCGGCGTGCCGGAAGGGCCGCCCGCGCGCCGAGAGCAGCACGACCGGACCCGCGGGGGCGAGCTCGTCCACCGCCTCGAAGAACGGCTCCGGCTTCATCACCATGCCGGCTCCTCCGCCGTAGGGCACGTCGTCGACGGTGCGGTGCCTGTCGTGGGTGTAGTCGCGCAGATCGACGAGCCGGTACTCGACGAGCCCGGCTCGTCCCGCGCGCCCTGGGATGGAGAGGGCGAGCGGCTCGTCGAAGAAGCCGGGGAAGATCGTGACGATGTTGATCCTCATCGCGCGGTTCCCCTCAGAGGTCCAGGAGCCCCTCGGGCGGCTCGATCACCATGCGGCGCTGCTCGGCGTCGACCTCCACGACGATGTGGCTCAGGAAC
>JBFGFY010000198.1:0-6472 GCA_041579355.1 Longimicrobiales bacterium
CGCTACTCGTACACGACCGTCAACAACATGTGGACGGGCTGCACGACCTGTCACTCAGGAATCAGCGGCGGGACGAGTGGTCTCTCGTTGGGCGGCTCGGCGAGCCAGAACCACGCGATGCTCACGGTGAACGTGAAGCCGACGTGCGACATCACCAACGTGCTGCCGAACCATAGACGGGTCAGCACGGCCGGCGGACAAACCGGCTACGACTTCAGCGTGCTGCGGATCCTCATGCAGCCCAGTCCGAACGACGTGATCGCCGAGTGCGGTCCACACGGCACGAAGGTGAGCTCGACGGACCTGGACATCATCATCGCCTGGATCCGCAACGGAGCGCCGAGCACCTAGACGACGCCGCACCTCTCCCAGGAGAAGCTCGGATGCAAGGACTCCACGCCCTCGTCTCGACGACCGACCAACCCTAGGCCGCATGGCTCGGGTCCTCGTCCTCTTCGCCCACCCCGCCCTCGAAAAGTCACGCGTCCACTCTCGGCTCGTGGAGGCGGTCCCCGAGCATCCCGCTCTGACGTTCCACGACCTGTACGAGCTCTACCCCCGCCTCGACATCGATGTCCGGCGGCAGCAGGAGCTGCTCGTGGCCCACGACGTCGTGGTCTTCCAGTTCCCCTTCTACTGGTACAGCACGCCCCCGATGCTCAAGCAGTGGCAGGATCTCGTGCTCGAGCATGGCTGGGCGTACGGATCCGAGGGCACGGCGCTGCGCGACAAGGCCTTACTCTGCGCGATCAGCACGGGCGGGAGAGCGCAAACGTACGGACCCGGCGGCTACAACCGCTTCTCCGTTCGACAGCTGCTCGCTCCCATCGAGCAGACGGCTCGGCTCTGCGGCATGCGCTTCCTCCCCCCGTGGCTCGTGAGCGGCACGCACCGCATGGGGCTCTCCGAGATCGACGGAGCGGCGCGGCGCTACCGCCAGCTGCTTCTGGGACTCATCGACGGGAGGGCCGAGGCGGACGCGGTTGGCGAAGACGCCGAGTCCTTGAACCCCCTCTCCGACGCCTGGCCCGCAGAGGCCCCTGCATGAGCGCCGAAGGGTTCTTCGTCCAGGCCTTCGTCTACCTCACCGCCGCTGTCGTCGCGGTGCCGCTGGCGAAGCGCTTCGGCCTAGGGTCCGTGCTCGGCTACCTCCTGGCCGGTGCCGTGATCGGCCCGTTCGGGCTCGGACTCGTCGGCGAGGAGGGCGAGGACGTGCTGCACTTCGCCGAGTTCGGCGTCGTGATGATGCTCTTCGTGATCGGCCTCGAGCTCGAGCCGAAGCTGCTCTGGCGTTTGAGGGCCCCCATCCTGGGGCTCGGCGGCCTTCAGGTGCTCGCATCGACGGCGCTCTTCACCGGCGCCGGCCTGCTTTTCGGACTCGGCTGGCAGGCGGCGCTCGCCGTCGGTATGACGCTCTCGCTCTCATCCACGGCGATCGTGCTGCAGACCCTGGCGGAGAAGGGTCTCCTCAGGTCGTCGGGGGGTCAGAGCAGCTTCTCGGTGCTCCTCTTCCAGGACATCGCGGTCATCCCGATGCTGGCGCTCCTGCCGCTGCTGGCCGTCGCGCACGGCGGGGCCGAAGGGGAGACGCACGCCGCGGCCACGACGTGGATCGCAGGGTTGCCGGCCTGGGCCCGGACGCTGGCCGTGCTCGGAGCCGTCGCAGCGATCGTCGTCGGGGGCAGGTACCTGCTCCGACCCGTGTTCCGCGTTCTCGGACGAGTGCGCCTTCGCGAGGTCTTCACGGCCGCCGCGCTTCTTCTCGTGATCGGGATCGCCCTCCTCATGACGCGCGTGGGGCTCAGTCCGGCGCTCGGCACCTTCCTGGCCGGCGTCGTGCTCGCCAACAGCGAGTACCGCCACGAGCTCGAGGCGGACATCGAGCCGTTCAAGGGTTTGCTCCTCGGTCTCTTCTTCATTTCCGTGGGAGCGTCGATCGACTTCCAGTTGATCGGCGCCGAGCCGGGTCTCGTCTCGCTGCTCACGGTGGGGATCGTGGGTGTGAAGTTCGCAGTCCTCCTCACGCTGGCTCGGCTGTTCAAGCTCGGCTGGGATCAGGCGCTGCTCTTGGCTTTTGCCCTCCCTCAGGTGGGGGAGTTCGCGTTCGTGCTCTTCTCGTTCGCGAACCAGGAGGGGGTGCTCGACGCCGCGACCACGAGCCCGCTCGTCGCGTCGGTCGCCCTCTCAATGGCTCTCACCCCACTCCTGCTCATCTTCAACGAGAGGGTCCTGGCGCCGCGCGTGGGCACGCGGGAAGCGGACGCCCGGGAGCCCGACGTGGTCGAGGAGCGAAACCCCGTGCTCATCGCGGGCTTCGGCGGCTTCGGCTCGACGATCGGGCGGCTACTCAAAGCCCAGGGCGTCGCGACCACCGTGCTCGACGCCGACCCCGATCGGGTCGACCTCCTCAGGCGGCTCGGGCTGGAGGTCTACTACGGCGACGCCGCTCGGGTCGACCTGCTCGAGACCGCCGGAGCGAGACACGCCCGCCTCATCGTGATCGCGCTGGACTCTCCCGAGGCGACCCTGTCCCTGGCACGAACCGTCCAAAAGCACTTTCCGCACCTCACCATCCTGGCTCGCGCTTTCGACTGGCAGGACGCTCACGATCTCCGCGACGCGGGAGTCGAGCACGTCTACCGCGGGACGTTGGATACGTCTCTGAGAGTGGGCGCGGAAGCGCTACGCCTCTTGGGATTCCGAGCGCACCACGCCGAGCGGGCGACGCAGAAGTTCCTTCGCCACGACGAGGAGTCGCTGCGCCACCTGACCGAGATGCGGCGGCGTGAGCGCTCGGTCTACCTGACCGAGGCGCGCCGGCGCATCGAGGACCTGGAGAGCATTCTGCTGTCCGACCTGGAGGCACCTGCGCGGGACCGCGACTCGGGCTGGGACCCCGAGTCGCTGCGCGAGGAGTTCAGCAAGCGCTGAGCCTCAGCGCCGCTGGAGCGACCGTAGCAGCTCGGCCTCGAAGCACTCCACCGAGCCTTGGCAGGCGTCGAGATCCTCGGGGCCGAGGAGCCGCTCGAATCCGCGCGCGGTCTCCGCCATGACGCACGGAGTCCGGCCCTCGGTTGCCGCCGCCAGGGCCGCCGGCCGCTCGTTCAGGTGGACGAGCACGATGGGAACGTCGAGACGCGCCTCGAGGTCCCTCCAGGCAGCGCTGGGGCGGATCGAGCTGCCGTGTGTGATGTCGCAGAGCCCGCAGTGCACCGTTCCGCGCACCTTGCCGATCACGTACGCGAGCTCGCCGAGCAGCCCGCCGTTCGCGTGGTAGACGCCCCAGAGCTTCACGATCCTCCTCGTCGCCGGGTCCGCACGCTCAACTCACCGTACGTGCTTGCGGTTCCTCGGATGCCCGGCGAGGCTAGCCGTCCATGCTCTCGACCGCCCTCCCATCCTGACGTGCGCGCCTGGCTCCTCCCGCGCACCGGCGGGCCGGACGTGCTCCGCCGCGTGGAAATCCCGCCTCCGGAGCCGGGCCCGGGTGAGGTCGCCGTCCGCGTGGAGGCCATCGGGATCAACTATGCGGAGGTGCTCTCGCGAAAGGGGCTGTACGGTTGGGCACCGAAGAGACCCTATGTGCCCGGCATGGAAGCGGCCGGCACGATCGACGCGCTGGGGTCCGGAGTCACCGGGCGCGAGGTCGGAGAGCGTGTAGTCTGCGGCATGCAGTTCGGTGCGTACGCGGAGCGCGTCGTCGTGCCCGCGGCGCGTGCCCTGCCCGCGCTCCCCGACTTCTCGGTCGAGGAGAGCGCGGCGTTCGGGGTCAACTTCATGACGGCCTGGGTCGCGCTCGTCGAGCTGGCCCGTTTGCGGTCGAGCGACCGCGTCGGGATCACCGCCGCCGCGGGCGGGGTCGGCACCGCGGCGGTACAGATCGCGGCGGCGCACGGTTGTGAGGTCGTGGGCATGGCCGGAGCCGAGCAAAAGCTCGAGCGGGTCCGGGCGCTCGGGGCAGGACACACGGCTTGCTACGGCGCACCCGACTTCCCCGCCCAGCTGCAGGCAGCGACGGAGGGGAAGGGCCTGGACGTCGTGCTCGAGACGGTCGGCGGCAGCGTGTACCGGGAGTGCCTAGCCGCTCTGGCCCCGTTCGGCCGGATCGTGATCGCAGGCTACGCCGAGCTCGACTACTCGCTCTGGAATCCCCTCTCGTGGTGGCGCGCCTGGCGTGGGGCTCCGCGCATGAACGTGATGCGAGCCGCCATGCGGTCGACCGGCGTGATGGCCACACACATTGGGTACCTACTTCCGGACGAGCGACGGCTCCTCCGGGTGTGGGACGACCTCGCCGGGTTCACGCGGCGTCATGGGCTTCGTCCGGTCGTGGGGCGGACCTTTCCCTTCGAGGCCATTCCCGACGCTCATCGCTTCCTGGAATCCCGACGAAGCGTAGGAAAGCTCGTCGCCGTGCTGGACGCCGGCCGGCCATTCGTATAGAGGTTGTCTAAGATTTTATTTGACAATATAATGACGATCGCCTAATAAGTTGATGTGAACTCATGTGTACCCGGCCGGGGTCGGGAAGAGTGGAGGTCGTCATGCACCACACGTTCCGAGCGGCGGGCTCCGTCGCGCTCGTTCTGCTCACCGCCGCCTGCGGAGACAGCCCGGTCGGCTCCGAAGCCGGAGACCCGGACGCCGGAGAGAGGGTCGTAAAAGCGGCCCCCTCGTTCGTCGAGGACATCCAGCCGATCATGGATCGCTGGGGATGTGCCCAGTCCACCTGTCACGGCGCGGGTCAGGGCGGGCTACGGCTCACCTCCGATCCGGCTACGAACTGGCGGGCGCTGGTGAACGTTCCCTCGACGAACCAGCGCGAGTTCTTGCGCGTGGAGCCCTATGACGCTCAGAACAGCTACGTGATCATGTTGTTCGAGAACCGGCAGTCGCCGCTCTTCCCACCGATGCCGGACGGGGGCCCGATCGACGATGTCGACCTTACCAACTTCCGCCGCTGGATCGACCAGGGCGCCGCGTTCAACTGACGCGGCCCCGCCAGGCGCACCGGCCGTGGACGCCGCACGCGGCGGCGGGCCGGCCGAGGCGGGCGTCCACATCTCCGACCTTCGCAAGAGCTACCGCGAGGGTGGGCGGACGCACGCGGTGCTCGCCGGAGCGAGCGCACGCATCGCCTCCGGAGAGCGAATCGCCGTGCTCGGTCCCTCTGGGTCGGGCAAGTCCACCCTCCTCAACCTCATCAGCGGCATCGATCTCCCCGACTCCGGGAGCGTCAGCGTAGCGGGCACCGAGCTGACGGCGCTTACCGAGCGCGAGCGCACGCTCTTCCGGCGGCGCCGCGTAGGGTTCGTCTTCCAGTTCTTCAACCTCCTGCCCACGCTGACCGTCTGGGAGAACCTGCTGCTGCCGCTGGAGCTGACCGGCCGCACCGGATCGGCAGGCCACGCGCGCGCGGCGTCGCTCCTCGAGCGCGTCGGACTCCCCGATCGAGCGCATGCCTTTCCGGACCGGCTTTCGGGCGGTGAGCAGCAGCGCGTAGCAATCGCCCGGGCGTTGATCCACGAGCCCGCGCTCCTGCTGGCCGATGAGCCCACGGGCAACCTGGACGAGGACATGGGTGCGGCCGTGGCGGACCTGCTGGACGAGCTCGTCCGGACCCAAGGAAGCACCCTCCTGGTGGTCACGCACTCGCTCGACCTGGCGGCTCGGATGGATCGTGTCCTCCACCTCGACCACGGCCGCCTCCTGGAGCGCCCCCAGTGAGCCTGCTCACGCGCGCGAGCACGCGGTACCTCTGGCGGCACCGGGCACAACTCGTGCTCTCCGTCGTGGGCGTCGCGCTCGGTGTGGCGGTCGTCCTCGCGATCGACCTGGCGACGGAGAGCGCTCGCCAGGGCTTCCGGGTCTCCGCGGAAACGGTCTCCGGCCGGGCCACGCACCGGATCACGGGAGACGCGGGCTTCCTCGACGAAACGGTCCTCACCGGCCTGCGCGTCGACCTCGGCCTGCGCGCCTCCGCACCCGTCGTCGAGGGGTTTGCCGCCTCGAACCGTCTCCCAGGGATGGCGCTGCGCGTCCTGGGCGTGGACCCCTTCTCGGAAGGTCCGTTCCGCCCCTTCGTCGCCGGAGGAGCCGCCGGCTTCGCCGCCGACGGCGCGGCCGGCGTCGACATCGGCTCGTTCGTGACCACACCACGCGGCGTGGTGATGGCGGCCCGGACGGCCGAATCCGCCGGCGTCGGCCCGGGCGACTCGCTCCCCGTCCTGGTGGAGGGGGTCCGCTGGAGCCTTCCCGTGGTGGGTGTGCTGGAGCCCACCGAGCGACTCACGCGCGAGGGGCTCGCAGACATCCTTCTCATGGACATCGCAGGGGCCCAAGAGCTGCTCGGCGCGAGCGGGCGCCTGAGCCATATCGACCTGCTCCTACCCGAGAGCGGAGCGGGCACGGAGCGGCTTCGGCTCATCGAGGCGGCGCTCCCGCCCGGTGCATCGGTGGCCCCGGTCGGGAC
>JBFGFY010000199.1:0-6379 GCA_041579355.1 Longimicrobiales bacterium
GGCGCCTCCAGCTCCTCCTCGTCGTCGTCGAGAATCACGGTGCGGCGGGCATCGCCGTACTTCTTCACCACCTCGGCGAGCTCGTCGAGCATCACCTGTAGCTGGAGCTCCTCGGAGTCGAGGACCTTGCGCAGGTCGGCGATCAGCGCCCCCAGCTCCGCGAGCCGCGCCTGGAGCTGGGACCGCTCGAGCTGCGTGAGCCTGGCGAGCCGCATGTCGAGGATCGCGGAGGCCTGAGTCTCGCTGAGCCCGAAGCGATCCTGGAGCTTCTCGGAGGCCTTCGCGCGGTCCTTCGAGCCACGGATGATCTTGATCACCTCGTCGATGTGCTTCAGCGCCGCGAGCAGCCCCTCCACGACGTGGCGCTCCCCCTCGGCTTTCTCCAGGTCGTGTCGGCTGCGCCGCTGGATGACGTCCAGGCGGTGGTCGCGGAAGCGCTCGAGAAGCTGCTTGAGATCGAAGTTCTTCGGCTGTCCCGCGTCGAGCGCGAGCACGTGCGCTCCGAACGTCGTCTGCAGTCCGGTCGCCCTATAGAGCAGCTTGAGCACCGCGGCGGGCTTCGCGCCGCGCTTGAGCTCGATGACGAGGCGAATCCCGTCGCGGTCCGTCTCGTCGCGGATGTCCGAGACGTCGTCCGCACGCCCCTTCTTGGCCAGCTCGGCGATCTGCTCGATCACCTTGGTCTTCGACACCGCATACGGCAGCTCCGTGACGACGAGCTGCTCCTTCCCCCCGCGCAGCGTCTCTTTGATCACGCGTGCGCGCATGACGATCCGCCCGCGCCCCTCGCGATACATCTGCTCGATGCCGTCAGTCCCCACGATGAAGCCGCCCGTCGGGAAATCCGGGCCCGGGATGTGGCGCATGAGGTCGTCGACGGCGCAATCGGGGTCGACCACGAGCTGTCGCACTCCGGCCGCGACCTCGACGAGGTTGTGCGGAGGGATGTTCGTGCTCATGCCGACCGCAATGCCCGACGTACCGTTCACCAGCAGGTTCGGGAATCGAGCCGGCAGCACGACCGGCTCTTGGCGCTGCCCGTCGAAGTTCGCCTGGAGCTGGACGGTCTCCTTCTCGATGTCGTCGAGGAGCTCGACGGCGAGGCGCGCGAGACGCGCCTCGGTGTAGCGGTACGCGGCGGCCGGGTCACCGTCGATCGAGCCGAAGTTCCCCTGGCCGTCGATGAGGGGATAGCGGAGAGAGAAGTCCTGCACCATGCGCACGAGCGCGTCGTACACGGCCGAGTCGCCGTGCGGATGGAACTTGCCGAGCACGTCGCCGACGACCGTCGCGCTCTTCTTGTAGGGACGCTCGGGGGCCAGACCCGCTTCATGCATCGCGTAGAGGATCCGGCGGTGCACGGGCTTGAGCCCGTCGCGCACGTCGGGGAGGGCCCGTTGCACGATGACGCTCATCGAGTAGTCGAGGAACGACTCCCTCATCTCCTCTTCGAGCAGGCGGGGGAGGATTCGCTCCCGTTTGGAGGCCGTGGCCATTCCGTCTCCGTGCGGTTCAGTCGTCAGGCACGAGCACGCCTGCGCGCCGGGAGGCGCAGATGGGCGGACGCGCGAACCGGGCCGCGTCGCGGCCGAAGGTTCTCACGATCGCTGTGGGGAGGCAAGCGGCCAAAGGGCCGGCCGAAGAGGCCCTCCCCGACCGCTGGCTCAGCCGCTCTCGGCCGCCTCCGCGAGCATCTTCTCGAGCCTGTCACGGAGCCCGTCGGGCGCCTTCTCATCCGCGCATGCGCGACGCATGGCCTCGCGGAACGCCTGCTCCAAGCGGAGGTGGGGATAGCAGCGCTGACACTGCTCGAAGTGGGCTTGCACCTCGGCGGTGGATACGTCCTCGAGCTCACCATCGATGAACTCGTGCACGCGGCGGAGGGCCTCCTCGCAGGAAATTTCCCGAGGCTTGCCGCCGTTGCCCCCGCGTCTACGAGCACCGAATAGCTTTTCGAAGAATCCCATGTCCGCAGCTTATCCTGTAGTCTTGCCGCCAGTGGTCGCCGGGACGTAGCCCATCTCGACCGCGTACTCGTATAGCACTTCCTGTAGCCTCCTCCGCCCACGGAAGAGCCGGCTCTTCACGGTGCCGACAGGCACACCCATCAGCTCTGCGATCTCCGCGTAGGGAAGTCCCTCGATATCCGACAAGACCACCGCAGTCCGGTATTCCTCCGGGAGCTCTTCGATCGCATCCACGATCCGCTCGTCGACGATCGACTCGAAGAACTCACCTTCGGGGTCTACGGCCTGCACGGAGGACCATACGGGGCTCACCACCTGGGCGCTCCCGGACCCCGCGCGCGTCGCTGTCTCCGTCACGATCTCGGAATGGCGCTGGGCCCGCTCCCGCCGCCTGAGGAACACGTTCCGGCATATCGTGAATAGCCAGCTCTTCGCCTTGGTTCCCTGCGTGTACTGGTCCCACGACCGGAAGGCGCGCAGGAAGGTGTCCTGCACCAAGTCCTCCGCCTCGTCGGCCGAGCCCGCGAGGCGCAGAGCGAAACGGTAGACGGCGTCGAGGTGCGGGAGGGCCTCCTCCGCGAAGCCCGGCTTCGCGTCCCGCGGCTCCCCCATCGCTCAGTCCGGGAAGCGGAACGAGCGTGCCGACTCCAGGGAAGGGGCTTCGCCGGTGACCAGCTCGATGAGCGCCTCCATCTCCTCCGCCATCTCGCGGAGCCTGCTGGCGACCGCGAGACCGTGGGCGAAGTCGAAGTACGCAGCAACCGCGGCTTCGTCCGCGGGGTGGGCCGCGAGCACGGCAGACTCCATCTCCACCCGCAGGGACTCGACGATCGCGGCCACGCCGGTCTGGACCTTACGGAGCTCTTCGAGCGTCCCGAGTGAGAGGTCCCCTTCGAGGCGCGCGACGAGCGCCTCCACTCGGGCTCGGCTCTCGGTGGGGGCCAGGACTGCGCCGCGACCCACGCTCCCCGCTTGGGCGAGGAACATGCGCGCTCCCGCCCTCAGGGCTTGGATCTCTTCGTAGTTCACGCGGAGAATCACGTTGGCTCCCACGGATGACACCCTTCCCTACTTATCCATCGGCATCGGTGTTTCTGCAAGCTTGTCCCATGAGCTTAACCCTCCAGCACCCCGGTGAGGTCCAGTGTTCCACGGCCTCGGCGGCACTCCGCTCCACGGGGTCCGTCAGGCCTGGGCCGAGCTCTCTGGTCCGTGCACGGAAAGAGGGATCGAAACGTGGTGCTCCCCGTCCACTCGTACATCGAAGGCGTATCGGCCCGGGGCTGGAAAGACGAGGCCGTCCATGTTGAGGACGTGCGGCACGAGGACCGCACCCCCGGCCGAGCTCGGCCCGGGCGCGAGGTTCATCTCGCCGTCGATGCGCACCACCTCCTTCCCGTCCGGTCCCTTCAGGGAAATGGTCACCTGGTGCCGGCCGACTTCGCCGATGCCCGCCGAGAAGCGCAGGACGAGGCTCAAACGGGGGTGACGCGTAGGGAACGACGTCGTGGTCAGGCGATCGAAGATCCCGAGAATATTCAGCTTTCCAGAGCCGTCGATCGTCGCCGCGTCTGCGAGCAAGGCCATGTCCACCTCCATGAGCGCCTCTATGCCTCCCTGGTCTCCGATGAGTGAGGGGCCACTCCCGCCACCGCCTCGGGTGGCAGGAGCCATTCGGCGAGCACGAGTCCCGCCACCAGGTCTATCAGCGTGTGCGCGACCATGGCGGGCAGGAGACTGCCGGAGGCGAGGAAGCCCCATGCGAGGACACCTCCCATGAGCGTCGTGCGGACGGTACCCATCAGGCCCTGGTACCCGTGGAGGATTCCGAACACGACAGAGGTGATCGCTACGGCACCCGGAAGCCCGACGAGGGGCGCGAGCACCGGAATGGAGTAGCCGCGATACGCGAGCTCCTCGCAGACGCCGGCGGCCACCGAGAGGAGCGCGAACACCCTCTTCTCTTCCCGCGTGCGCGGGAGTAGCTCGCGGAGCATCGCGCTTTCGCGGGCTCCGGTCGCGATCGCGACCTGGCGGAAGACCACCATCACCGCGAGGCCCGCGGCCATGATCCCGACCGACCAGACGACCAGCGCGGGCAGGGATAGGCCCACCAGCCCCACCGCCGCGCCGCCCCCCTCGCGAGAGCCTGCGAGCCAACATGCCGTGCCGACGAGCCACAGCGTGGCGATCGAGCTCCAATACGCGGGGAGGCGTTCGATGCGCGTGTCCTCGATGAACGGCAGCTGAGCGAGCGCGAAGGTGGGCAGCGCCACGAGGAGGATGGTGAGCACGAGCGCGTCCGTGAGCGGCACCCGCGCAAGCAGGAGCAGGGCCAGGAGCACGGCCCAGAAGAGGAGCGCCCCCGACCACGTGAGAACCCGCACTCGCGGGGGCATCCGGCCCGTCACGTTGCGTCGATCTCGCGGCCGAACCGCTCGATCGCCGCGAGCGTCTCCCGCACGTCGGTCCAGGTCGTGTCGTGGTTGAGGATGCAGAAGCGGAGCGAGTAGGTCCCCCGCAGCCGCGTGGACGACATCATCGCGGTGCCCGTTTCGATCACCCTCGCCTGCACCTTCTTGTTGAGCGCCTCCAGACGCTCGGCGGGGTAGTCCGCCCCGAAGGGGTGGTAGCGGAAGCACACCACGCCGAGTGAGGCCGGGTTGGCGATCTCGAGCAGGCGAGAGGCGCGAACGTACTCCTCTGCCCTCTCCGCCAACTCCATCCCTTTCGCGACCGCCCGCCGGAACGCCCCGAGGCCGAAGGTCTGGATGGACATCCAGACCTTGAGCGCACGGAACTGGCGCGTGAGCTGCAGGCCGCGGTCGCTGAAGTTCGCGTGCTCACGACCCCACTGGGCGTCCTGGAGGTATTCCGGCTGAACCGCGAAGGCGGCCTCCAGCCGGGCGACGTCCTTCACCAGCAGGCACCCGGCCTCGAAGGGCTGGAAGAGCCACTTGTGCGGGTCCATCGCGATCGAGTCGGCACGCTCGAGCCCGGTGAGCAGCTTCTTGCCCTTCTCGGTCAGCACCGCGAACGCCCCATAGGCCCCGTCCACGTGCATCCAGATCCCCTCGCCGGAGCAGTAGTCCGCCACGGCGGGGAGCGGATCGACCGCGCCGGTGTTGGTGGCTCCGGCGTTCGCGCAGACCGCGATCGGACGGAGCCCCGCCGCACGGTCCTCGTCGACCATACGCACGAGCGCGTCCATGTCCATCCGGTAGTGAGGGTCGCTCGGCACCTTGCGGACCCGCTCCGGTCGAACGCCGACGATGGTCGCGGCGCGGAAGAGCGCCGAATGGCTCTGATCGCTCATGTACACCGTCGCGCGCTCGGGCGCGCCGGCGGCCTCCCGCGCGGCGACGAAGGCGTCGAGGCTCGCCGCCGAGCCTCCGCTCGTGAAGAGCCCGCCCGCGGTCTCCGGGTACCCGATCCACTCCCGGAACCAGTCCAGAACCACCAGCTCGAGCTGGCTCGGCCCGCTCGCGCTCAGCCAGGTGCCCTGGAAGGTGTTGTAGCCCCCGCAGAGGAAGTCGGCCAGCACACCCGGCCAGGTGGCAGAGCCGGGCACGAAGGCGAAGAAGCGCGGGTGGTCGACCCTGCTCGCCACCGGGAGGATGTCGCGGCCCGCGCGCTCCAACACGTCCAGGGCCGGGCGCCCCTCTTCGGGTGCCGGCTCCCGCAGGAGCGCCTCCAGCTCCGCGCGGGTCGCCCCTCGCCAGGCAGCCTCGCCTCGCAGCCCCTCGAGGCGATCGAGCGTGAGCTCGACGGCCCGCTCGGCGAGGGCCCGCATCTGCTCGCGCGGGAGCGCCAGCTCGCTCTCGCCGGCGCCTTCCGCGGACGACTTCATCTCGATACCCTTTCTCGCATGTCCACGTCGACAGTCATGAAGAACGGCGCCGTCTTTCGGGTCCTGGACGCCATGGACGGCCCACATTCCGGGCGAATACTACGCCTCCTCCTCCAGTCGGGTGAAGCTCCGTCCGTGCGCTCGCTGCGCGGAGCGGAGCTCGTCGCGACCTCCCCCGACGGGCGGGAGTGCCGGGTCCGCGTCACCGGCTTCGCCGTCTTCGGCGGAAAGCCGAGCGACGATCGTCTCGCGCGCACCGGCCGCATCGACCTGCACGTCGAGGAGCTCGACGGGGGCGGCCCAATCGGACTCCGCTGGGAGGTCCGACCGGGCTGAGGTGGCGGACCGCCGCCGGGTCGGCCGCGCCGCCCAAGGCGAGGCCTTCGTCAGGATGTGCGCAGCCCGGGCGGCTCGCGATTGAAGGTCTCCAGGAACCAGTCCCGGTAGCGCTCCATTCCCTGAGGATTCGCTCGCGCCCAGTCAGCACGCGCCGCGGCGAACTCGTCCGGCCGGGCGGTGAAGATGAAGGGCTCGAGGAAGCCGCTCTCCTTCGCGTAGGCGA
>JBFGFY010000200.1:0-6316 GCA_041579355.1 Longimicrobiales bacterium
CGCCGGAGACCGCGGCGACGATGACCGCCCTCGCCGTGAGCCTCCGTGGTCAGGGTCGCTATGCGGAGGCGGAGGAGATCGGCCTCCGGGCGGTCGAGACCTACCGCCGGGTCGTGGGAGACGTGCACGTGGAGACGGCGCTCGCGCTGCACAACCTGGCATTCATCGTGCGCGGGCAGGGGCGCTTCGCAGAAGCAGAGGCCCTCTACCGGGAGGCGCTCTCGATCCGGCAGACCCTGCTGGACCCGTCCCACCCGGACATCCTTCAGACCATGGTCAACCTCGCCCTGGTGGTGGAGGCCCTCGGCGACTACGAGGAGGCCGAGGCGCTTCTGCGGGAGGGCCTGGAGCGCCGACGGGAGCGGCTCGGCGATGATCACCCCGCGACGCTCACGACACGCAACAACCTCGCGTACCAGCTGTGGCGGGCGGGCCGGTACCCGAGCGCGGACTCCCTCTTCGCGGACGCGGTCGCGATCGGTCGCCGCCTCTTCCCCGACGGCCATCCTTCGCTCGCCATCATGCTCAACAACCTCGGGGTGGCCCGCCGCCGGAGCGGCGACTGGGAGACGGCCGAGGCGCTGCACCGCGAGGCCGTCGCCATGAATCGGCGCCTACTCGCCGAGGAGCACCCACGCGTCGCCGCCGACCTGGACAACCTGGGCCTCGTGCTGTCGGAGAGCGGTCGCGGCGCCGAAGCCGAGCCCGTGCACCGGCAGGCTTGGGAGATGCGGGTGCGCCTCCTCGGCGAAGACCATCCGGACGCCGCCGAGAGCCTCTCCGGGCTCGCCCGCGCCCGCCTCACCCTCGGTGACGCGGAGGGGGCCGCGGAGCTGCTACGCAGCGTCTTGTCCACTCGTACCTCCCAGCTCGGCGAGAGCAACCCCCGGCGGGCGGCCGCGCTCCACGATTTGGGCGTCGCGCTGGGCAGGACACCGGCCCTCGACGAGGCGGAGCAGGTTCTGCGCAGTGCCCTGTCGGTGCGTCGGGCCGCACTGGAGGCCGGCCACCCGGACGTGGCGGCCACGCTGCGCGAGCTGGGCGTGGTTCTCACGCGCGCGGGGCGGTACGCCGAGGGAGAGGCCGCGCTGCAGGAAAGCCGCCGCATCGTGGTGGCCCGTCTGGGCGTGGCCGACCTCGAGACGCGGCGCGTGGACGAGGCCCTGACCGCCCTCCGACGCGCGAGGGACGCCGCGGCCCGGAGGTGAGCCGGCTGCCGCGCCGGATCCGCGACTCGGACTCACCGCAAGTCCACATGGTAGCCGAGCCCACGAAGCGCGTCGGCCGCTGCGTCCGGACCCGCGTCGACCGGCAGCATCGGCAGCACCGACGCAGCCGCCGGCGGGATGATCATCCAACGGAACGTGCGATCCGGCTGCAGGTGCCCGAGCGGGTCCGGTGGGTCGGCGTTGTCGAGCGCCTCGAAGAAGAACAAGAAGCGGATACGTTCCGGGTGAATGTCCGCGGCGTGCACCCAGTAGTAGGTCGCGCTGAGCTCCACCCATCGGAACCGGTACGGGAGCGAATGCCACGTGTGGGTGCCCGTGCCGGCCGCGGTGCCGCGCATCCAAACGAGCACCGCGCCCTCGTCGAGCACGGACGAGGTGATCTGAGGCACCGTGACGTCCGCGAACCGAGCGAACACGCCGCCGAACGCCGTGCTGACGCTGTGCTCGTACACGAGCTGGACCGTCGTTGTGGACCAGTCCGCGTCCGTGAGCGTGACGCTCCCGGTGCTGATGTTCGCCGTCCCGGGGGGGCCCGGCGGACCTTGCGGCCCTTCCGGTCCTTGGGGTCCCTGGGGCCCGGGAGGCCCCTGCGGCCCAGGAGGCCCTTCCGCACCCGGCATGCCCTCGTCGCCCTTCTGCCCCTGCGGACCTTGGGGCCCGGCCGGACCCTGCGGACCCGCAGGACCCTGGCTTCCCGTCGAGCCCAGTGGCCCCGCCGGACCCTGCGGGCCCTGGGGCCCCTGAGGACCCGCGGGCCCCGTCGGCGCCTCACACGCGACCGCCAGAGCGAGCGTAACCAAGAGGGCGACACGCTTGTTGAACATCTTCATCTCGAAGTCTCCATGAAGGGATCGCGCGCGGGCCCCCTGGGGCGCGCTGCTCCTTATCATGGAGTGCGTAGAAAGGCCGGTCAGCGTGCACGTCGGACCCGCCACCGTGACCTCCGAGGACCGCCCGGAGACGGGACGACGCGCGGGGACGCGGCTAGGGCTCCCTTTACTCCGTCGTCTCGGTGATCGCTGGCTCCGCCGGCCGCCGCCTCAGGAAGTAGATCACCACCCCCAAAGCGAGCCCGATCGCGCCCGCAATCAGGTTGCCGACGTTCGCGCTCGCGAGGAATGCCATGCAGAGCAGGAGCGCCAGCACCGGAATCGTGGCGCCGCCGGGTAGCACGACGGTGTGCTCCCCCGCCGGGAGCTTCTTCCGCAGCACCGGCACGGCCGCCGCCGTGCCGATGTACGTCGCCAGGCGCGCCACGATGGAGAGCATCGCGAGCTGCACGAACGAGCCCGAGACGGCGAGCGCGGCCGCGAGCACTCCCTGCGTCACGATCGCCCAGGCCGGCGTCTGGTAGCGCGGGTGCACCCGTGCGAGCACGCGGGGCCCGTACCCGTCGACCGCCAGCGCATAGAGATAACGGGGACCAGCGAGCATGGTGTTGCCGACGTTGCCCTCGATGGAGACCGCCGCTCCGACGGTCATGACGAGCCCCGCCCAGACCCCGACCACGAGCGCGGCCGAGTCGGCGAGCGGCGCCCCGTCCACGCGTGCCGCGAGGTCCGGCAGCGTCCCGAGCGCGACGAGCTGCACGAGCGTGTAGAGGACCGTGATCACGACGATCATCGTGAGGAGTGCGAAGGGGACGTCGCGCTTCGGGTTCTTGAACTCACCCGCCGCCGCGGCGGTGTTCTCGAACCCTGCGTAAGCGAACAGCAGCAGGATCGCCGCCTCGCCCAGCCCGGACGTCTCGGGTACGGGAGCGGGGAAGACGAGCGACCAGTCGACAGCCGGCAACCCGACGACGATCAGGAAGACGAGCGGGAGGATCTTCACGACGGTGAGGCCGACGGCGAGGCGCGCGCCGTAGCGTACACCCACCACGTTGATCCACATGAAGAAGACGAGCGGGAGCGTGATGACGAGAACCCGCGTGAAGCCGCTCGCCGCACCCGGCCACAGAAACGTCAGCGCGAGCGCGAAGCCGTTCGAGAGGGAGGCCACGGACGCCACGCGCGCGAGCCAGGTCATCCACCCGACCTCGAAGCCGACGAAGTCGCCGAACGCCGCGCGTGTGTAGACGTAGCCGCTGCCGGGCTCGTCGAAGCGGCTCCCGGCCTCCGCGAAGCAGAGCACGAGCAGCAGGACCGCCGCGCCCGCGAGCAATACGGCCCAGAGACTCGCTGGACCCAGGAGGGCCGCCGCGGCGGCGGGGAGCAAATACACGCCGCTCCCGATGACGTCGTTCATCGAGAGCCCGACGATCTCCCAGCGCGAAACGTCGCGCCGGAGCGTGGGCCGGGAGGGCTGGCTCATCCGCGGAATATGGGCTGGCGCGCAAGCCGTCTGCACGCCCGGGAGTATCGCCCTACAGTCTCAACAAGCGGTTCACCTTGATCACGAGCGCCCGGTTCGAGAGCGCGGAGAACCTGTCGAAGACGTCGGTGTCCCTCTCCTCCGTGTACACGATGAAGATCTCGCTCCCCGGGGCGTACTCCCAGCGGAGCCGCAGGTTGGCGCTGATCGCGTCGTTGAGCGAGCTGTACTGGAGGAGGCCGCTCAGGAAGAGTCGCGGCGAGAAGCTGTAGCTCACCCGGGTCGAGCCGACGTGCTGCGTGAAGTCTCCCCACGGAAGCTCGACCCAGTTGAACGAGAGGTTGGGCTCGAGGGAGAGCTGCGGGAGGATCTCGATGCGCGCGCGCTGGAAGCCGATCGTCGTGCGGGTCCCGTCGAAGAAGCTCCCCCGACGAATCGACAGGTCACCCGAGTACGGCCGTTGCAGACCAAAGTTGTAGCTGACCTGGACGTCCCGGAACGTGTAGCGCCCCGCAGGGATGGCGACGCCGGTCGCGATGTTGAAGGGGACCTGGAGGTTCTCGTACGTCTCCGTGAAGTCGACGTTGAACCGGTCGCTGTTCTCGAGCTCTGTCTGGAACGCGGCACTCCACTCGCGCGTCTCCACGAAACCACCCGGATGGTTCTCGAGGTAGTCGATGCCCGTCTGGAATCGGAACTGTCGGATCCAGTCAATGGACGCGGGCCGCGGGCTATAACGCGCCGAGGCCTGAGTCTGACGGAAGCCCTTCCGCCGCAAGAAGCCGATCTCGGGGTTGAAGTGCTCGCCGACGAAGAGGTGTCCGAGCTGCGCGCCGAAGAGATCGCCGTTGTACGCGCTGTTCGCCTGATAACTGTCGTCGGAGCCGGTCAGGCCGTCGGTGCGTGTCGTCGCGAGGTACCCGACGAAGTTGAAGTCGTCGAGGAAGGAGAAGCTGCCGTCGACGCCATACGCCTGGTTGCCACCCGTCGAGACGAGTGACCGCGAGCGGTTCTGGAAGAGCACGCCGATACTCGAGCGCGCGAAGGTGTCCCGCCGCAGTCGGAGTACCGTGAAGTTGGTCGAGCGAGCGCCGATCGGGTCGAGGTCGTCCGTCTGGATGTTGAGCGCGCCCACGTCGAAGGAGCCGACCTTTCCGGTCACCCGCCCCCCTCCGAGGATCGGCACCGGCGTGCCGGCCTGGAGCCCGATGCGGCGGCTGAAGAACATCGTCGGCACCACGCCTCCACCCCCGAAGCCCCCTCCGCCACCCGGCCCCCCGAAGCCCGAGGGGGACGGCGCGAAGTCGAAGATGCCGCGTCCCTCCAGGAAGAACTCGCGCTTCTCCGGAAAGAAGAGGTTGAAGCGGGTGAGGTTGACCTGCTGCTCGTCGACCTCGACCTGCGCGAAGTCGGTGTTGTAGGTGAAGTCGGCCGTGAGGTTCTCCGTGATGCCGACCTTGAGGTCGAGCCCTGCGTCGTAGTCGAAGTCGTCACGGACTTCCGGTGTAACGGCGAGGTTCGTCGTCACGCCCGCGATGCCATACGGCTTCACTTCCACGAGCCGGCTCGCGGGCGGCGCCTCGATCCCCACGAGTGTACCGGCCCGGGAGACGCGGAACGCGCCTCCCGCTCCGCCGCCCGACGCCGAGAGCGGGATGAGCGTCAGGTAGTTCCACTCGTTGCGTCTGCGGATGGCGCGTCGCAGCTGCACGCCCCACACCTGCTCCCTTCCCGGCCGGTATCGGAGGGACTTGAAGGGGATCCGCATCTCGACGGTCCAACCCCCGTCGAAGCGACCGGTGCGCACGTCCCAGATGGGGTTCCAGTCCGTATTCGGGTTCCCCTCGTTCGTGATCGCGAACTCGGCGAGCGCCCCGAGCGGGTTCGTGTAGAACATGACCCCGTTCCGGCGGTCGTAGAACGTGTCGAACATCACGCCGAAGGTGTCGTTCTGCCGGAGCTGGTTGGTGTCCCGCCGCATCTCGTTGGCGACCCATTCGCTTTCGGGCGCCGAGTCCCACACGCGGGCCGACACGTAGACGTCGGTGTCGTCGAACGCGATCCACGCCTCGGTCCGCTCGCTCGGCTCACCCCCCTCGACGGGCAGGCTCTGGATGAAGTCCGAGATCGACGGCGTCTCCTGATAGAAGGACTCGTCGAGCACGCCGTCCACCCGGAGCGGCTCGCTCAGCCGGATGGCGCGGACCGTAGCGTTCCCGGTCCCGTCGCGGCTGATCACGGCCGGCGCGGGCGGCGGGGGCGGCCCCTCGACGCGGACGCGCGGGCCCTCGACCTGCCCGGCTACGGGTACGGACAGGATCACCAGCGGCAGGGCCGCTGCGACGACTTGAGTGACGATCTTCAGACGCTTCGACATGCCGGTTGCGTTCGGGGGATCGGGGAGGGTCGCACTTTGTGGGGGCCCGGTAGCGGGGAGGGTCCGGAGCCCCCATTCTCGGTGTTCAGGACAGGGACACCGACGTACGGAGGGGTGTTATGATCGCACCCACGCACGACCTACCCAACCCCTGCGGAGCCACCGCAGAGCGACGCCGGGGGAGCGGCCCGTGAAGATGCGACGCGCCACGACGCTCGCGCCCCTGGCCTTGTTCGTCGGGTCGATCGCGACGCCGACGCAGGCGGCCGCCCAGGCAGCGGACGTCCGCCTCAACCGCGCGATCGAGCTCTTGGCCGCCGGGCAACCGGCATTCGGCGTGCTCGCGTTCGACTACTCGCTGAACAACGCGCGCGCGCTCGCTCGCTCCGGGCTCGAC
>JBFGFY010000201.1:0-6286 GCA_041579355.1 Longimicrobiales bacterium
CCGAGCACCGCTCCGTACGCGTCGCGCGCGCTCCACGGATCGCGGAAGACCTCCCCTCCCTCACGCTCGAAGCGCCGGTGCAGCTCCTCCGCGAGCCCCTCCAGCACCTGGCGGAGCTCTGCCCGCCAAGCTTGGGACGTCGGCCGGGACGGGTCGATCTTGCACCCGCAGTCCGTGCGCCAGCGATCGACCCCGTGCACACACGACCACGAGCTCGGCTCCACGAGCCTGAGCGTCTCGCGTGGGGGCGTCCGCGCCAACGCCGCGCCGAAGCCCTCGAAGCGGAGGTCCTCCCGGGCTGCGGCTCGCACGAGCAGGCCGGCGAGCGCCATCTCACCCCAGCGGTGGTGGTGGCCGAAGGTCTCGCCGTCCGTCGCGAGCGAGAGGACTTGCCTCCCCTCCGACGCCGCTACCATCCGCTCGAGCCACGCCTCCGAATCGCGCAACACGGCACCGAAGGCGACGTCGTGCGAGAGGGGGCCGTCGTAGACGAAGACCGCGATGCTCCTGCCTCCGGGCAGATCGATTCGGCCGGGCAGGCCGCCCTCGGGCGTCCGTTCCACCTGACCTGGACCGAGCACGGTGAAGGTGATGCCCTCGCGGGCGAGAACGTCGAGCGTCTCGGTGTCGACCGCCGCTTCCGGCAGCCACATCCCCTCCGGCTCTCTGCCGAACCGCCGTCGGAAGTCCGCGATCCCCCAGCGCACCTCCGTGACCTTGTCACGCCGCGACGCGAGCGGGAGGATCACGTGGTGGTAGGGCGTCGCGATCGCGTTGCCGTGGCCCGTGCGACGGACCGAGCGAGCGTCGGCCTCCAGGAAGCGCCGGTACGTGCGCGGTGCCTCGCGCGCCATCCACTCGAGCAGCGTGGGACCCGCGTCCCAGCTGATCCACTCGAGCGTGTTCACCACTTCGGTGATGCGCCCTTCGGCGTCGAGCACCCGAGCGGCGACTACGGCGCGGTAGCACTCGTCATGAATGCGGTGGTTCCAGTCGTGAAAGGGTGCGGCCGAGGCCTGCCGCGGCACACGTCCGGTCCAGGGATCTTCTCGGGGCGGCTGGTAGAAGTGGCCGTGGACGACGACGGATCGACGGGGCATGGGCAGGGGGAAGCGGCGCCGCGGTAGCGCGGCGTCAGGCGGTGAGACGTGCGCGGCGCGACTCACCCGCGCGGCGATAGACGTCCTGATAGCGGCGCACACCCGCGTTCCACGAGAAGTCGCGCCGCATCGCCTCGTGTACGTGCTTCTCCCACGCGGTTCGGTTCCCGTACAGGTCGATCGCGTACTGCACGGCCTCCTCGAGCGCCCAGGGCGCGTACTCGTCGAAGAGGAAGCCGGTGATGCGGTCCTCGACCGTGTCCGCGAGCCCACCCACGCGGCGAACCACCGGGAGCGCCCCGTAGCGCTGCGCGCGCATCTGCGTCAGGCCGCACGGCTCGTACTGCGAAGGCATGAGCAGGAAGTCGCACCCGGCCAGCAGCTCGTGCTCGCGCTCCTCGGTGAACTCGAAGTAGGCGGCGACGCGGTCGGGATGCCGCTCGGCGTACTGCGTGAGAGCGTCCTGGTAGCGCTGCTCCCCCTCCCCGAGGAAGATCCATTGGGCGTCGGACCGCGAGAAGACCTCGGATCCCAGCAGGATGTCGTAGCCCTTCTGCTCGGCGAGACGCGCCGTCATGCCGAAGAGCGGCACGCCCGGTTCCACCGGGAAGCCGACGGCACCCTGCAGCCACGCCTTGCAGCGCGCCTTACCCGCGAGGTTGTCGATACCGTAGGTAGCCTCGATGTACGCGTCGGTGGACGGGTCCCAGACCGCGTAGTCGATGCCGTTCAGGATCCCGACGAAGCGGTCCTGCAGGGCGCTGAACGAGTCGTGGAGCCCGAACCCGCCCGCGCGCGTCCGAAGCTCGTGCGCGTGCGTGGGCGACACGGTGGTGACCATGTCCGAGAAGACGAGCCCCCCCTTGAGAAGGTTCACGCGTCCGTACCACTCGAGGCAGTCCTGATGGTAGAGCGAGGGGTCCAGGCCGAGGTCGGACAAAGCCGACGGAGGATGGTGACCTTGGTAACCCGCGTTGTGCACGGTGAGCACCGCGGCGACCGCGTCGTAGTAGGGGTCACCCGCCAGGATCGTGCGTAGGTAGACCGAGGTGAGCGCGGTGTGCCAGTCGTGAGCGTGGATGGTCGTGTGCTTCGGCGACACGTGCGGCAGCCAGTCCAGCACCGCGCGACAGAAGAAGGAGAAGCGGAGGTGGTTGTCGACGTAGTCGCCCCCGTCGTCCCCGTAGAGACCCGGGCGGTCGAAGTACGCTTCGTTCTCGATGAAAAGGACCCTCGGGTTCTCCCGGCCGGTCCGGTTGTAGAAGACGCGCGCGCTCTCGCGCCGCGGCCCGAGGCTGACCGTGAACGGCTCTCCCATCGGCGTCAGGTCCGGGTAACGCTCGCGCACGACGCGGTAGAGCGGCATGAAGACGACCTTGGCCGCGCCGGCCTCGGCCTGGTAGCGCGCGATTCCCCGCACCGCCTCCCCGAGTCCCCCGGTGCGCGCGTACGGCCAGTACTCGCTGGCCACGTGGACGACCGTGCCCGCGTACTCCGATGCGTCCGGCCCGTCCGAAACGGGGAGCCGCAGGGCGTCTTGTGTCATGGGGCGCTGGACGTGGGCCGTGAAGTTGGAGAGCCTAAACATACGGCGCACCGCTCGGCACCATGTAGTGGCGCGCACACCGGTCCAGACCACAGGCGCGCCCATGACCTCGACCTCACCCCCTGCGGACTTCGAGCGCTCCCTCACCGAGGGGCGCTGCCGCGCCCCCTTCGACTTCCTGGGGCTGCACCCCCACGCCGACGGCGGCTGGGTCGTCCGTGTGTTCATTCCGTGGGCGCGTTCGGTCACGATCTCCCGCCGAGGCCCGCGCGCCCCCATGGAGCGCGTGGGCAAGGGGGGGCTGTTCGAGCGGGCGTTCCCGCGCGCCAAGGAGCCTTTCCGTTACAAGCTGCTCGTGGAGGACCCGGACGGCCGCGAGTGGACGATCGAGGATCCCTATCGCTTCGGACCGACCCTCGACGAGAGCCGCGTCCGGGCGTTCCTCGCCGGCTCCGAGCGGCGGGTCCACGAGGTGCTCGGAGCCGTGCCGCTGCGCCACGAGGGCGTGGAGGGCACTCGCTTCTCGGTGTGGGCCCCGCACGCCGCGGCCGTGAACCTCGTGGGGGACATGAACCACTGGGACAGCCGCTGCCACCCGATGCGCCCTCGCGGCGCCACCGGTGTTTGGGAGCTCTTCGTTCCGGGTGTTCGGGTGGGCGCCCGCTACAAGTACGAGATCGTGACCGCGGACGGCGCCCGCAGCGAGCGAGCGGATCCCTGTGGGCGCGCCGCCGAGCTGCGTCCGGCCACGGCGTCCGAGGTCTGGGATCCCATCCGCTACCGCTGGCGGGATGGGGAGTGGATGTCCCACCGCGCCCGTTGGACACCCGACGCCCGTCCCGTGAGCACGTACGAGGTGCACCTGGGATCGTGGCGTCGCCCGGACGGCCGTCCCGGGTGGCTCAGTTACCGCGAGCTCACCGAGCAGCTGTTGCCGTACGTGAAGGACCTGGGCTTCACTCATCTCGAGCTGCTCCCGGTGCTGGAGCACCCACTCGACCAGAGCTGGGGGTACCAGCCCCTGGGCTTCTTCGCCCCGACGTCGCGCTTCGGCGATCCGGACGATCTGCGCTACTTCGTCGACCGAGCCCACCAGCTCGGGCTCGGGGTGATCCTCGACTGGGTGCCGGGGCACTTCCCGAGCGACGCGCATGGTCTCGCACTCTTCGACGGGACGCCGCTCTACGAGCATCCCGACCCCCAGCAGGCCCACCACCCCGACTGGGGCACGCTCGTCTTCGATTACGGCAAGCCGGCGGTGCGCTCCTTCCTCATCTCGAGCGCGATCCACTGGCTCGAGGACTACCACCTGGACGGGCTTCGCGTCGACGCCGTTGCGTCCATGCTGTACCTCGACTATTCCCGCCCCGACGGCGCATGGACACCCAACGAGCACGGCGGCCGGGAGAACCTGAGGGCGCTCGAGTTCCTGAAGGAGCTCAACGACGCGGTCCACCAGGAGGTGCCGGGCGCGATCATGGTGGCCGAGGAGTCCACCGCCTGGCCAGGCATCTCGCGCGGCACGGACCTCGGTGGGGTCGGCTTCGACGAGAAGTGGAACATGGGTTGGATGCACGACACGCTCGACGTCTTAAGCTCCGACCCCGTCTACCGCTCGCACAAGTACGACCAGCTCACCTTCTCGATCCTCTACGCGTTCAGCGAGCGCTTCGTGCTGCCCCTATCACACGACGAGGTCGTGCACGGAAAGGGATCGCTCATCGGGAAGATGCCGGGCCAGGCGGAGCAGAAGTTCGCGAACCTCAGGCTCCTCTACTCCTACATGTGGACGCACCCGGGCAAGAAGCTGCTCTTCATGGGCGGCGAGATCGCGCAGTGGGCCGAGTGGAACGTCGACGGCGAGCTGGACTGGGCCCTGGAAGGACGCGAGATGCATCGGGGGGTGCGCCTTCTCGTGAAGGACCTGAACCGGCTCTACCGCGACGAAGCCGCGCTCCACGAGCGGGACCACGCCCCCGAGGGCTTCGAGTGGCTCGACTGCAACGACCCCGAAGCCACGATCGTCTCCTACATGCGTTGGTCCGCCGAATGGAGCGACGTGGTCGTGGTCGTGCTCAACTTCACGCCGGTTCACCGGGCGCACTACCGGCTCGCAGTGCCGTGGCCCGGGGCGTGGCGCGTCCTGCTGAACTCCGATGCACCCGTCTACGGCGGCGCCGGCATCGTGGTGCCGCCGGTGCTCGAGTCGACGCCCGGCCGACTACACGGACGAGATCAGTACGTCGAGCTCACCCTGCCGGGGCTCGCGGGCGTGGTCCTCAGGCCGGACCGCTGAAGCTGCCGCTCCGTGCGGTGGCGAGCTCGTCGCTCGGCGGGTCGTCTCCCTCGCTCGAGCCGGCGAGCGCGGGCACGTAGAAACGCTCCGTGTACTCCTTCACCATGCGGCCGGCCGTGAAGGTCTTCGCGGCCACGATCATCGCCTGCTTCATGTGGCGCAGCCACTCGGTGGGAATGCCCCGCTCGTCACGCTCGTAGAAGGCCGGCACGACCTCGCGCTCGAGGAGGGTGAAGAGGGACTCGTGGTCCGCGGCGTCGAGCGCGTCTCCCTCGGCTTCCGAGGTGGGGATCGCCCAGCCGTTCTCGCCATTGAAGCCTTCCGCCCACCAGCCATCCAGCGTGGAGAGCTGCGGCACGAAGTTGAGCGCGGCTTTCATGCCGCTGGTTCCGCACGCCTCCATCGGCACACGCGGCAGGTTCAGCCAGAGGTCGACGCCCTGCACGAGGCGGTGCGCCACGTGCACGTCGTAGTCCTCCACGAAGGCGACACGCCCTTCGAACTCCGGGTCGCGCGTCGCGCTCCACACGCGCTGCAGGACGCGCTTCCCCTCGTCGTCCGCGGGATGTGCCTTCCCCGCGAAGATGAGCTGCACCGGCCGGTGGGGGTCGGTCAGCAGCCGCTTCAGTCGATTCTCGTCCCGGAAGAGGAGGTCGGCCCTCTTGTACGTGGCGAAGCGGCGGGCGAAGCCGATCGTGAGGGGGACAGGGCTGAGCAGCGTACCCGCGCCAACGAGGTGGGTCGCGTCCTTCCAGAG
The DNA here is from genome assembly GCA_041579355.1 of Longimicrobiales bacterium. GTDB lineage: Bacteria > Gemmatimonadota > Gemmatimonadetes > Longimicrobiales > Gaopeijiaceae > UBA2982. The sequence goes on from JBFGFY010000201.1 coordinate 5,700, forward strand.
CGTCTTCCACCGGCGTCTGGCCTGCTCACGACAGAAGTCCAGGAGCGTCACCTTGAGAGTGCCGTGTGTCTCCCAGACCCTCCTGTCGTCGAGCTCCAGGATCTGGTCCCAGGCATCCCCTTCAGGCGGATGCTTCTCCCAGAAGGGACCGAAGAGCTCGTCGAGCACGATCATGAAGTGGTGGGACGTCCAGCTCCCCACGTGCACGCCGTTGGTGACCGACGTCACGGGGACCTCGTCGGGGTCGCGCCCGGGCCAGAGCGAGGACCAGAGCTCCTGCGTCACGAGCTTGTGTCGCTTCGCCACCCCGTTCAGGTGCCGCGCGAGTCGGAACCCCGCCGCTGTCATGTGGAACGACTCGGCCCCCGTCTGGGGATGCCGACCGAGGGCTAGGAACGTCTCGCGGTCGACGAGGCCCGATTCGAAGTACTTACTGCAGACCGCATCGATGAGGTTGCGGTGGAAGATGTCGTGGCCGGCCGGGACCGGCGTGTGGGTCGTGAACACCGACCGGGCGCGGACGTCGCGAATGGCGTCCTCGAGGCTCTTGCCCTCGACGAGCTGCTCGCGGACCCGCTCGACGAGCA
>JBFGFY010000202.1:0-6279 GCA_041579355.1 Longimicrobiales bacterium
CACCATCCGCGGTCTCCCCCGCCCATTGGCCCGAGCCCTGGAGGGGTACGCGGACCGGGTGGACGTCGATGCGGTCAAACGTGCGCACGAGTTCGCCGCCGAGGCGCACGCAGGCCAGGTGCGCGCCTCCGGAGAGGCGTACGTGACGCACACGGTCGAGGTCGCGACGATTCTGGCGCAGCTCCATCTGGATACGGACACGATCGTCGCGGGGCTGATCCACGACACGATCGAGGACAACACCCAGGTGTCGGTCCGTGAAATCGAGCGCCGGTTCGGAGCCCAGGTCGCATCGATCGTGGACGGGGTCACGAAGCTGGGCCGGGTCCAGTTCCGGTCGGCCACCGAGCAGCAGGTGGAGAACTACCGGAAGATGCTGCTCTCGATGGCCAACGACGCACGGGTCATCCTGGTGAAGCTGGCCGACCGGCTGCACAACATGCGTACGCTCGAATACCTGCCCGAGCAAAAGCGTCGGCGCATCTCGCTGGAGACGCGGGAGATCTACGCGCCGCTGGCGCACCGCCTCGGAATGGCGGCGATTCGTTGGGAGCTCGAGGACCTGGCCTTCAAGTTCCTCGAGCCCGAGGCGTACGAAGACCTCGGCAAGAAGATCCGCCAACGTCGAAGGGGGCGTGAGCGCGAGATCCTCGAGATGCAGCGCCCCCTGGAGGAAGCTCTGGCGGAAGCGCGGGTTCCAGCGACCGTCAGCGGTAGGCCGAAGCACCTCTGGTCCATCCATCGGAAGATCATGAAGAGGGGCCGGCCGTATGAGGACATCTACGACCTCATGGCCATGCGGGTGCTCACCGATACAGTCCAGAACTGCTACGCCGCGCTGGGCGTCATACACAGTCAGTGGGCCCCTATCCCCGAGCGCTTCCACGACTACATCGCGACGCCGAAGTCGAACATGTACCGGTCCCTCCACACGACGGTTTTCGGGCCGGGTGGGAGGCGGTACGAGATCCAGATCCGAACGGAGGAGATGCACCGCACCGCGGAATACGGCATCGCGGCCCATTGGCGATACAAGGAAGCGGGTAAGCGCTCGGAAGACGAAGCGGACGAGGCTCTGACCTGGTTCCGGCAGGTCCTCGAGTGGCAGAAGGACACGAAGGAGCCGGAGGAGTTCATGGAGTTCCTCCGGATGGACCTCTTCCGCGGGGAGATCTTCGTCTTCACCCCGGAGGGGGACGTGAAGGCGCTGCCCGTGGGCTCCACGCCGATCGACTTCGCCTTCGCCGTCCACACCGAGATCGGGTACCACTGCGCGGGGGCCCGCATCAACGGCCGCATCGCGCCGCTGTCCCGCGAGCTGAAGAACGGAGACGCGGTCGAGATCCTGACGAACCCGAAGCAGCGGCCGAGCCGGGACTGGCTCGCCTTCGTCCGCACGTCCCGGGCCCGTCAGTACATCCGCCAGTGGCTACGGCGCGAGGAGTTCTCGGCAGCGGTCAAGCTCGGAAAGGATCTGCTCGAGCGCGAGCTGAAGACCGCGCGCAGGTCGCTTCCGGCGAGTCCCGACGAGCTTCAAGAGGCCGCGACGGCCCTCGGGTACCCCGACTTCGACCGAGTCTACGAGGGGCTGGGGCGGGGCGATATCGGTCCTACCGCGGTGATCAAGCAGCTCCATGCCGATCACGATCCCGAGGAGGTGGCTCGGCGGGAGCCCTCGGCGCTGTCGAAGCTGGCGCAGAAGCTGCGACTGTCGAGCCGTGGCGTCCGCATCCAGGGGATGGACAACCTGATGGTGCGGTACTCCCGGTGCTGCCAGCCCGTCCCCGGTGACCCCGTGGTGGGCTACATCACGCGCGGACGGGGTGTCTCGATCCACCGCAACGATTGCCCCAACGTCCTCTCGCTCTCACGAGACCCCGAGCGGCGTATCGAGATCGAATGGGCGGCCGAGAAGGGGGAGCGGTTCTTCGTGAAGCTCTTCATGCAGGGTACCGACCGCCGGGGGCTCCTCTCGGACGTGGCGGCGGCGATCGCCGCTACGGGCACCGACATCACACACGCGGACATGCGGGCGGTGGGAGGGGGCATGCACGGGGAGTTCGTCATCGAGGTGCGTGACCTGGCCCATCTCGAGAAGGTCCGTCGCGCCGTCGGGCGCGTGAAGGGGGTCCTCGACGTCGAGCGTCGGGAGCACTTCGACGAGGAAGACCTTGGCTGGGTGTAGCCGCGCGATCCTGTGTCTGTGGGCGGTCACGCTCGCCAGTCCGGTCGCCGCACAGACCCTGACGGTCGGCGACCCGATCGAGGAGTATCTCAGGGTTCTGCAGATCGCGGACCGCATCGACAGCCTCGGCTCCTTCACGGTTCGTCCGTGGGTCTCGGAGCGCGCGTGGCCATCGCTCGTGGACAGGCCGCACCCTTGGGCCGAGCATTTCGGGCCGGACGTGGGCTACACCCTGGGTGACCTGGGCTTCTCCCTCGTGGATCCGCGCGCTCGTCTCTTCGCCAACTCCCGATTCCCGGTCGGGCGCAACGACGGCGCGGTGTGGCAGGGTAGGGGACTGACCACGTCCGTCGAGCTGGGCGGAATGCTCCAGTGGCGCATCCTCACGATCGAAGCTCGGCCCAATATTCTCTTCAACCAGAATGCGGACGTCGACCTGGCCCCGGTCCCCGATCCGGTCCAGACGCCCTACGGCTATCCGTGGCGGCGCATGGACTGGCCTCAGCAGTTCGGCCCGGATGCCTATTGGAGCTTGGACCCGGGGCAGTCCGAGGTGCGGGTGCAGTCGTACGGGGCGACACTCGGGTTCGGCACCAAGAACCTCTGGTGGGGCCCGGCGCGACGGAACCCGCTCATCATCAGCAACAACGCAGCGGGATTTCCGCACGCGTTCGTCGCAACGGACGGTCCACTCGGCATCGGAATCGGCGGGCTCGAGGGACGCTGGATCTGGGGACGGCTCCAGCAGTCCGACTGGTTCGACTCAAGCGTCGGGAGCGAACGACGGTTCATCACGGGCCTCGTCGCGACGTATTCGCCGCGGTGGATCGAGGGCCTCTCGCTGGGCGCGACCCGGCTGTTCTACACGCTCGTGAGGGACGACGGGGTACCGCTCGGGGACTACTTCGCGGTCTTCCAGGGTGTCCGTAAGAAGACGCTCGTGTCGCCTGGCAATCCGACCGGCGACGACGAGCACGATCAGCTCGTTTCGATCTTCGGTCGCTGGGTGCTTCCCACGAGCGGCTTCGACGTGTACTGGGAATGGGCGCGAAACGACCACGCGTGGGAGCTCCGCGACTTCCTGCTGGAGCCCGAGCATTCGCAGGCGTACACGCTCGGGCTGCAGAAGACGTTCGATCTGCCGCCGGAACGAATCCTCAGCTTCGGCTTCGAGCTCACACACCTCGAGCGCTCATCGACGTTCCAGGTCCGATCCAATGGCAGCTACTACGCGCACTACATCGTTACTCAAGGCTACACGCAGCGAGGCCAGATCATCGGCGCCGGGATCGGGCCGGGGGGTAACGCCCAGTCACTGAGCCTCGACCTCTACGCCCCGTGGGGGAGGGCCGGCACTTGGGTCGAGCGGCAGGTCCACGACAACGACGCCTACTACGAGTGGGCCGCCGCGAACAACGCGGGCTTCTGCTGCCACGACGTCTCCTTCCACTGGGGAACCCACGTTCTCTGGTTCAGAGGCAACTGGGACTTGGGAGCGGGCATGATCGTGACACGGGAGTACAACCGGTGGTTCTACGGGCTGGACCTCTGGAACCTCAACTTGAGCGCATCGGCGCGCTGGCATCCCCGCTTCGGTAGGGACTGATGAGCGGCTTCCAGCTCGTCTCCCCCCACGAGCCCGCTGGCGACCAGCCGCGCGCGATCGCCGAGCTGAGCGAGGGGCTCTCCCGGGGTGACAGGCACCAGGTGCTCCTCGGCGCGACCGGGACGGGAAAGACGTTCTCGATCGCGCACGTGATCGCCAAGCACGGGCGACCGACGCTCCTGATGTCGCACAACAAGACGCTCGCGGCCCAGCTCTATGGCGAGCTCAAGTCGCTCTTCCCGCACAACGCGGTGGAGTACTTCATCTCGTACTACGACTACTACCAGCCCGAGGCGTACGTCCCGGCCACGGACACCTACATCGAGAAAGACGCCTCGATCAACGAGGACATCGAGCGACTCCGCCTACGTGCCACCTCATCGCTCATGGAGCGCGAGGACGTGATCGTCGTGGCGTCGGTCTCCTGCATCTACGGCCTCGGCAACCCGGTGGATTACCGGAGCCTGATGCTCCACCTCGAGCTCGGCGAGGAGCGTCCGCGACGGCAGATTCTCAAGGGCCTGGTCGATATCCAGTACAAGAGGAACGACTACATCTTCGAGCGGGGGACCTTCCGCGTCCGGGGAGACACGGTAGAGGTCTTTCCTGCGTACGAAGAGCAGGCGATCCGCGTGGAGCTATGGGGGGACGACGTCGAGCGGATCAGTCGCTTCGATCCGCTGACGGGCGAGATCATCGCGACGCTCGACCGGACAGCGATCTACCCCGCGAGCCACTACGTCACGCAGCGGCGCACGATCGACGAGATGGTGCCGCTCATCCGCGAAGAGCTCGCGGAGCAGCTAGCCAAGTTCCGCAGCGAAGGACGGCTCCTCGAGGCGCAGCGGCTCGAGCAGCGGACGAACTTCGACCTCGAGATGATGCTCGAGATCGGCACCTGCCCGGGCATCGAGAACTACTCCCTGTACACGAGCCGGCGGAGCCCGGGCGATCGCCCCGCCTGCCTATTCGACTACTTCCCGGCGGACTTCCTGATCGTGGTGGACGAGTCCCACGCCTCGATCCCGCAGATCAACGGCATGTACAACGGCGACCGCTCTCGAAAGCTCACGCTCATCGAGCACGGCTTCCGACTCCCCTCCGCGCTCGACAACCGCCCGCTCAAGTTCGAGGAGTGGGCGAACCTGGTCCCCCAGGCGATCTACGTCTCGGCCACGCCGGGAGACTGGGAGATCCAGCGTGCGGGAGGCGTCGTGGTCGAGCAGATCATCCGCCCGACCGGCCTCGTCGACCCGGCGGTCGACGTGCGGCCGGTGAAGGGTCAGGTCGACGACCTGCTGGCCGAGATCCGCAAGCGCGAGGCGCGCGGCGAGCGCGTGTTGGTGACCACGCTCACGAAGCGGATGGCCGAGGACCTGGCCGAGTACCTCCAGTCCGTCGGCGTCCGCGTGAAGTACATGCACTCGGAGGTGAATGCGATCGAGCGCATGGCGATCCTCCGCCAGCTCCGCTTGGGCAAGATCGACGTCCTCGTGGGGATCAACCTTCTCCGCGAAGGGCTCGACCTCCCCGAAGTGTCGCTCGTCGCGATCCTCGATGCCGACAAGGAGGGATTCCTACGCGACGAGCGGTCGCTGATCCAGACGATCGGGCGAGCGGCCCGGAACGTGGAGGGCAGGGCGATCATGTATGCCGACCGCTTCACCTCGTCCATGCAGCGCTGCATCGAAGAGACCAACCGGAGGCGCGAGATCCAGATCGAGCACAACCGGACGCACGGAATCACTCCCGAGACGATCCGGAAGAGCGTCGAGGAGATCGAGTTCTCCACCCGCGTGGCGGACGCTCGGTTGACGCCGGCGAAGGTCGCCGAGACGGCCGCGACGTACGCCGACGAGGTCAATCAGGAGGAGTATGTGAAGATCCTCGAGCAGGAGATGGCCGAGGCGGCGGCCGCTCTCGACTTCGAGCGCGCGGCGCTACTCCGCGACCAGCTCTTCGAGCTCAAGGCCGTGGGGACCAAGTGAGGGGTGGGCGGTCACAAAGGGGTGCGGCCGGCGGTGGCCGAGGGTGGGTCATGGCGCTTGCCGCCGCCGCGAGCGTGCTGCCCGCCCCGGACGCCGCAGCCCAACAGCAGCTGTGCGACGTCCAAGGCTGGGAGAGCGTGATCGCCGCACACCTCGCGTGGTATCCCAGGATGGAGATGCAGGACCTGTACAAGCTCCTCCATCAGGGCGTCTTCGGAAGCGAGCACGCCGTGGAGAGCCGCGCCGAGGCCGCGCGTTGGCTCACGGACGAGATCGCTTCCCTCGGGCCGTCGGCCGCGGACGACGTCGTGAGCGAGCCGATCGCGCCCGGTGGGAGCCTGGTGCGCGTTCACTTGAGGGGGTACCTGGCCGACGGTGGTGACGCGGAGGCGGTGCTGGAAGCCTTCCTCGCGACCGCGACCCGGCGTCGCGGCCACGACTTCGAGCTACTGTGCGCCGCGGGTGTCGCCGGCGACCTGACGGGCGGGAAGTGGCTCCGC
>JBFGFY010000203.1:0-6176 GCA_041579355.1 Longimicrobiales bacterium
CGTGCCGCGGTGCACTGCCGAGAAGCGTTCCAAGGACTCACACAGTGCGCTCACCCGCGCATCCAGGTCCGTTACGCCCTTGCCCCCCGAGATGTCCCTCGCCTCGTCTTTCACGGCCTTCACGCTGGACGCGCCGTACGATCCGGCATGACTCGCGGTGTAGACATGCACGAGCTCTTCCTCGGGGTACTCCACTCGCTCCAGCCGCCGGACGACCCCCGTGAGGGAGCTGATCAGCGTCGAAAAACGCGCCCAGGTCTCTTCGGCGCTGCACGTGCGGTACCCACCGCCGCAGGCCTTGGCGTCGAGCCCGGACGCGATTCGGAGGTCCGCGCCCGGTGACACGATGCCCGGATCACCACATGCGGGGCAGTGCGGGAGTCGGTCGACTCGGTGGGCTCGCCCGACCCCACCGTCGAGGGGCAGCACCCAAAGCATCGACGGTCCACTCGTTGCCCCTTCCATGTTCCCGTCGAGCCACTCGAGGAGCATCTCAAAGGCGATGGGCTCGGCGGTAGCCGGAAGCGCCTGAATGCGGACGTCTCGGGGGGCCTCCACACGTCGCATGAACGCCCGTGCGGAGAGGTTGACGCGCAAGCGCTCCTGGAGGCACGAAACGCACGCACCATCAGCATGCCGGACGCGCGGACCGAGCCAGAGGTCTCGGGCGCCCACCCGAACGAGCAGGAGCGATCTCGACCCCGAGTCGGCCTCCACGACCAAGGGCAACTCCGGACACAGGTAGTCCTCCGCGAGGACGACCCGCGAGGATCTGCGGAAGTCCGCGCAGACCACGGATGTCTCGCGGCTCTCCCAGATCCGACGGAGCTCGACTGCCTCCGGCTGCGACAGATTCGCCCCCTCAGGCTCGACGACCGATTCTGCGGCGAGCTCTCGGATCAACCCAGACGCCAAGAGCCTGAGCAGGACGAAGTGCGTCACCTCGCGCGGGTACCGATCGGCCAGGACACTCGCGACTTGAAGCGCGGTGCGCGATCCGTCCAAGAGTGGTAGGAGGTCCGCCACGCCTTCGCCCTCGACGAGGGCGGAGTCCTCGTCCCCTACGAGAACGAAGCTGCCGTCGGATGCGACCCAGTGAGTGAAGCGCGTATCGAGCCGAAGCCGCGGTTCGCGAGCGCGCACGTCTACTGCCCGCCCAGCTCCCGCGCCACGGTCACGTGGTAGACCGTCTGCTGCCTCTCGTAGATGATCAGCGCCAGGCCCTCGGCCTGAACCTCGGCCAAGACCTGGCTGAAGATGCGGCCGAGCTCACGCGACTTCCGCCCTGAGACGGACTCGAGCGCCAGGTCCGCGAGCCGCTCGACGTGAGGGCGAAGCTGAACGTGCACGTCGTCCAGGACCCCCGCGGGCGACTGCAAGGGGGGAGCGAAAGCAGCGTAAGAGAGGTCCACGGTGGTGCCGAACTCGTGGGAGCTGACCCCGGCCGCCGCGTTCGGGTTCGTGCGGCGGAGGCGCTGCTGGCGCTCCGCCGTGCGCAGCGAGCTCGTGACCTCGATCCGGTAGGGCGGCAGCCCCATCTCCTCGAGCCTCGCGTGGAAGCGGCGGCCGAGCTCCTCGAGGAGCAGGGGAACCGACGGCACCACGTGCGCGGGAGAGCTCCCCCGCCGAACGATCCAGTAGGACGTGCTGTCGGGCAGCTCGACGAGGCGACCGGCGGCCAATAGGGAGTCGCGCGCCTCTCGGCTCCCGACGCGGACGCCAAGGGCTCGCCCGGCCGCGACGTGCGCCCCGTTCTGGAAGCGGCGCAGCTGGTCCTCCTCGCCGGGGGTCATGACCGGAAGGGGCCGCAGGATCCTGTCCGCCGACCCGGCCACGCGATCCGCCCGCTGCACGGCCGCGGCCAGCGCAGCCTCGACCTCCGTGAGCGTCGCCTCACGCGCGGCGGCCGCCGCTTCCTGTCGCTCTCCCTCGATCCAACCGCAGGAAGAGAGGACCAAAACCGCACAGGGGAGCAGCACCCGCTTCATCACGCCTCCGGGAGGGGGTACGGGGCGACGGCGTCGCCCCGGTCATCTTGGACGCGAGCCGTGCGCCCGTCCAGACATCGTTGGATTCGGCGCCCGAACGACACAGATTCCAGAGGCACGACGCCCCGCCCAGGACTCGAGACCCGCGCCACCCACTCGCATCGGAGAAGCCATGCTCCGCAGACTCGTTCCTTCCCTCGTCGCCCTCACGGTCGTCTTCGCCGGCACGGCGAGCGCGCAGACGGCCCAGCGGTTCTCCATCCAGCTCTCCGCCCTTGGCGTGCAGCTCACCGGCGTGCAGAACCAGGAGCTGGCCTTCGGCGGCGGCGGCGAGCTGCAAGTCCGTTGGAACCCCAGCGCCTTCTCGATCGGGATCGGGGGACAGACCACGAGGCACGAGATCGAGGGCACGACCACGGCCACGTTCAAGGGAGGGTTCATCGAGCCTCGCTTCATCGTGACGACGCTCGGAGACTACGTGGCGCTGTACCTGTCGGGACGCCTCATGAGCATCGACGCGACCTTCGAGCTCCTGGGCCTTCAGCGCTCGATCGAAGGGTTCGCGGTGAGCGGCGGTGGCGGCCTGCTCATCCGGCTCGGCTCGCGGCTCAACGGCGAGCTCGGGCTCACGGTCGGCAAGGAGTACTACGACGGCAACGCGTCCGACGGGGCCACGGTCGTGACTCGCATCGGCCTGGCGCTCGGGCTCGGCTGAAGCCCGAGCGGTACGGCTTGCTGCGCGGGGCTCGGCTTGGGCATGTTGACCCGCGCTGTCTTCCTCATCGCCTGCGCCTGATGACACGCCTGTTCGGACGCCCGCTACACATGCGCTGAAGCCGACGCGGCACGCGTCGCACCTCCGGGTCGCGGAGGGTGTCCTGATGTCCAAGCCGTCGTACCGGGCGCTGCGAGACCGCAAATCCGGCGAGAGGAGTGAGGAAGTTCCGCAGATCGGCCTCGACGACCAGCCCTTCCGCGCGCTGTTCGAGGAGGCGCTCGTAGGCCTCGGCGTCGCCGACATGCAGGGCAATCTTCTCGCGTTCAACGACGCGATGCTCGTGCCGGGTGGCTACACCCGCGAAGACATCGACGCGCTGGGCAACGTCGCGCGCCTCTATGCCAACGCCGAAGACCGCGACCGTGTGCTCGGGCTCGTGCGTGCGCAGGGATACGTGTGGCGAGAGGAGGTTCAGTTCGTCCGCAAGGACGGCACGGCGTACGACACATATCTGACGCTGACTCCGGTTCGCTTTCTGGGGCAGCCGTGCCTTTACGCCACCGTGGAGGACATCACCGAGCAGAAGCGGGTCGATAGGGAGCGACGCGCCCTGGAACAGCAGCTCTGGAAAGCGAGGAAGATGGAGGCGGTGGGTCAGATGACGGCGGGCATCGCACACGACTTCAACAACCTGCTCGCGATCATCTCGACCGGCTGCGACCTCACGGGGCTCACGCTGGAGTCCGACCCGGAGGAGGCGAAAGACCACCTCGACGGTGTGAGGGCAGCCGCGCAGCGCGGTTCGGCGATGATCAAGAAGCTGCTCGGCTTCAGCCGCACGGCGTCCGTCCAGGTGGCACCGACGGACCTCGGTGCACTCGTGATCGGCATGCGCGAGATGTTGCGCACAGCCCTCCCGCCGGAGATCGAGCTGTCGATCCAGTCTCCGGGCGAATGCGTCGCGGTCTGCGATCAGGGCGCGGTGGAGCAGATGGTCTTGAATCTGGTCACCAACGCGCGCGACGCCCTACCCGACGGCGGGGAGGTTCACGTCACCGTATCGCTCGCCGGCCCCGGCGGGGACGGCCAGGCCCTGCCCGCGTGGATGCGCGGGGGCCCCTTCACCCGTATCTCCGTGCGCGACACGGGGATCGGCATGGACGAGGCGACGCGCTCGCGTGCGTTCGAGCCCTTCTTCACGACCAAGCCACCCGGGGTGGGCACGGGGTTGGGGCTCTCGATGGTGTTCGGTCTCGCCAAACAGCAGGGTGGATACTTCGACCTCGAGAGCGCGCCCGGCGAAGGCACGACGGCGAGCCTCTACTTCCCGACGGCGGCCGGCTGACGACTCTCCGTGCTCGCGCACGCCCTGCTGTTCTTCGCGGTCGTCATCTGGGGGTGGACCTTCGTCGCGACCAAGATCGTGGTCGCCGAGATCGGGCCGGTCGAGCTGTTCGCCCTCCGCGTCGCGATCGGGCTTCCATTCCTGGGCCTCATTCTTCTCGCGAAGCGCGTCCGGCTGCACTTCACGTGGGACGACGTGCGACCCCTCGCGATCGGGGGTGGCATCTTCACGCTGCACTTCTTGATCCAGATCACGGGACTCGAGCTCACCACCGCGACGAACACCGCCTGGATCATCACGATTACTCCGCTCGTCCTGGCGCTCCTGTCGGTTCTCCTCCTCGGAGAAAGACTGGGATGGAACGGTGCCGCCGGGATCGCCATCGCCACCACCGGGATCCTGATGCTCGTCTCGCGGGGGCGGATCACGGATCTGGATTGGCTGAGCAACACCGGCGACTGGCTCGCGCTCGCCTCTGCGCACACGTGGGCCTTCTACACGGTCGCGACACGCGACCTGGTCCGCCGCCGGGACCCACTCGCCGTCACGTTCATGATCCTCGTGATCGCGGCGGTCGCGGCCGGTGCGCTCTTCGCCAGCACCGCGGACATGGAAGCCGTGCGGGCGCTGTCACCCCGCGCGATCGTGGCCCTGCTCTACCTCGGCATTCCGGGCCTCGCCCTCGCGCACTGGTTCTGGCAGGAAGGCGTCGCCGCGCTGGGAGGCGCCCGCTCGGGGCTCTACCTCTACCTGGAGCCCCTCGCCACGCTCGGCCTCGCGGTGCCCCTGCTTGGCGAGCCTTTCGGCCCGTTCATCGCGCTGGGCGGCGCGATGGTGCTCGCGGGCGTGTACGTGGGGCAGCGACCGGGCCGGAGCTCTCCGGAGCCGCTCGAGCCGGCGTAGGGGTCGAGCGCAGCCACACCCTCACCAGCGGTACGTGTAGACGACGTAGAAGTCGTCCGGCGGCTCAGCTCGTCGCCGCCGTGCGCTCCGCGGGTTTCTTCGTCGTGGTGGGCAGGACGAGCGAGAGCGCCGTCACCACCGCGATGATGCGGAGCGGCAGGGCAAAGCCGCCCGTGGCGTCGACGAGCGCGGCCATGGCGAGCGGACCCACGATGCCGCCGATGCTCCAGGCGACGATCATCGCGCCGTAGATCGCCCCGGCGTTCTTGGGGCCGAAGAAGTCGGCCGCGGCCGCGGGCATCGTGCCGAATCCGCCGCCGTAGCAGACGTAAACGAGCGCCGCGAGGACCGAGAAGAGCCCGGCCGACGCGGCGATGGGGAGCAGCGCGAAGCAGATGATCTGGATCGCGAACATTGCAGTGAAGGCGGGCATACGGCCGATCCGGTCGCTGGTCGCACCCCAGATCACCCGCCCCGCTCCGTTGAAGATGCCGAGGATGCCCACGAGCCCGGCGGCGCCCGCCGCGCTCATGCCGGTCACGGCCACGGCGGCTGGCGCTGCCTGAGAGACGAACGCGATGCCCGCCGTCACGTTGAGCGCGAGGATCGCCGTGAGGCGATACCACTGCGGCGTGCGGAGCGCCTCCCCCACCGTGTAGGAGTCCGTCGTCGCCGCGGCCCGCGCGGCCGCAGGCTGGAAGCCGGGAACGGCGTAACCCGCGGGCGGGTTCCGGAAGAGCGACCCGCCCACGAGCGTCGTCACGAGGTACGCGAGGCCCAGCCAGAGGAAGACGGACGAGACGTCGTTGGGATCGATGAGGCGATTCGCCACCGGCGCGGTGATGAGCGCACCGGCTCCGAAACCGGCCACCGCGATGCCAGTGATGAGCCCGCGGCGGTCGGGGAACCACTTCACGAGCATCGCGATCGGCACGATGTACGCCGCGCCGAGCCCGATCCCGGAGATGACCCCATAGGTGAGGATCAGCAGCCAGAGCTGGTCGGGGGACTCGACGAGGGACACGAGCATCACGCCGATCGAGTAGAGCACACCGCCAACGAGCACCACCGGGCGAGGACCGATCCGGTCCTGGATGCGCCCACCGACCATCGTCCCGATGAAGATCACGCCGATCGCGACGGTGAAAGGGAGGGTCGTCTGCGTGCGTGTCCACCCCATCTGCTCGATGTAGGGGTTCACGAAGACGCTCCAGGCGTAGAC
>JBFGFY010000204.1:0-6175 GCA_041579355.1 Longimicrobiales bacterium
ATCGAGGATCCAGGCGAATTTGCCGTTCGGGTGCTGCTCGACGTCGCCGACCACCTGCACGCCCTCGGAGCGCAGCGCCGCGACGACTTCCTCTAGGTCGGCGACCCGGAAGTTGAACATCACGGCCTCTTCCGAGGGCTCGAAGTGCTTCGCGTCCGGGGGAAAGGCGGCCCAGACGGTGTAGCCGGTCTCCTCCGGCTGTGCGCGCTCCAGCCAGCGGAAGGCGAAACCTCCCCACACCGCGGAGTCGATGCCGAGGTGGGCCCGGTACCAGTCGAGGAGCTTCTCGGGCTCCTTGCTCCTGAAGAAGACACCGCCGAGGCCGGTCACTCGTTCCATTGGCTACCTCCCTTGTTCGCTCACCCCTCGTCGCCGTCGCGGAGGGCTCGGCCCAGGATCATCGTGACGGCGGAGATGACGAGGCTCCCCAGCACGGCCGTCCAGAAGCCCGCGACCGCGAAATCGTCCAGCAGCCGCGCCGTGAGCATCAACATCCCTGCGTTCACGACCAGCGCGAAGAGCCCAAGCGTGATCAGAATCAGGGGCAGGGAAAAGAGGATCAGGACCGGCTTCAAGACGGCGTTGAGCAGGCCGAAGACGAAGGCGACCAGGAGCACCTCGAAGAAACCACCGCTCATCTCGATCCCGTCGATGAGCCAGGCCGCGGCCGCGAGGGCGAGCGCATTCACGAAGAGGCGGATCAGGAAGTTCTTCACGCCGTGAACCTACGAAGAAGCCGCGGTGGGTGTGTCGCCCCCGACGCGGCGTGCCCGAGGCCACCCTTCCGTCCTCCGGTCGCAGGGCGTATGTTATCCTGACACTATCCGATTGACACTATCAGCGGAGGTCTCGTGGCCAGGGTGATCCGACCCGGTGCGGAGCAGGCGCTGGCAGCGCTTCCGCTCCACCCGCACGACTTCCGGATCCTCATGGCCCTGGTGGAGGGGCCGAGCTTCGGCACGGAGATCGTGCGCACCATCGAGGCGGCCGAACCCAACACGCGGCTCTACCCGGCGAACCTCTTCCGGCGGATCCGCGATCTCCTCGAGCGCGGCCTCCTCGAGGACAGCCCCACTCCGAAGGATGCCGATCCGAGGCGTTCGTACGTGCGCCTCACGCAGGTCGGTCATGAAGTGGCGCGCGCCGAGGCGCACCGCCTGAACGAGCTCGTGCGAGAAGCCGCGGCTCTCGACCTGCTCCCGGGAGCCTGAGTTGCGGGCGATTCGTCCGTACAGGGCTCTCCTGCGGCTCTTGCCGGAGGACCTGCGCAGCCGATTCGGGCACGGCATGGAGGAGGTCTTCCTGCTGCGGCTCTCGAATGCGCGATCGCCCGTGGGGAAGCTCTGGGTGTGGGCGCGCGCGGCCGTCGATGTCGGCGCGGTCGCTGCGAGGGAGGGCTGGACGACGATGAAGACGACGACGAGGGGAGGGGGTATGGACGGCTGGACGGCGGACCTGCGACACGCGACAAGGACGCTCAAGCGATCACCCGCGCTCACCGTGCTGGTCGTGGGCACGCTCGCACTGGGCATCGGGACTTCCACGGCCACCTTCTCCGTCGTGAGGGCCGTGCTGCTCAAGCCGCTCCCGTACGCGGAGCCCGACCGGCTGGTCGCCGTGTGGCCCGAGCAGAACTTCAACACCGCGATGGTGCGCGACCTGGTCGCCGCGGCGCCGGCGCTCGAGGCCGCGAGCGGGGTCAGTGGGTGGATGTTCACCCTGACGGGGCAGGGAGAGCCGCTACAGGTCGACGGAGCGCGCGTGTCGCCCGGACACTTCCAGCTGCTGGGAGTGCGGCCAACGCTCGGCCGCGACTTCCGCGACGAGGAGGGGCTCCCCGGAAACGACGGAGTCGCGATCCTCTCCCACGGGCTCTGGGTACGCGCGTTCGGCGCGGACCCCTCCGTGATCGGGAGCACGGTCGACCTCGCGACGAACGATCGGCCCCGTCACACCATCGTGGGCGTGCTGCCGCCGGACTTCCGTCCGGTCTTCGGGAGGCCGGACGTCTGGGTGCCGCTCCCGCTCGCCCCGTCGCTCGGGCTCACCACCGACTCCACGTGGTACGTGACCGATCGGGTGGCGCGACTGGCCGCGGGTGCCTCTGTCGAGCAGGCGACGGAACAGGTGAGGGCGTTCGCGCGGGATGCACACGCGCAGCTCGATCAGGCGATCCGCGCTTCGAGCGTCGACGTGGCGGGCGTTCAGCCGCTCCGTACGCATCTCGCCGGACGGCTCGGGCCGGTGCTCTGGGTCGCGCTCGGGGCGGTTACGCTCGTCTTGCTGATCGCGTGTGCCAACGTCGCAAACCTCCTCCTGGCGCGCGGCGAGTCCCGGCACGCCGATCTCTCGGTGCGCGCAGCGCTCGGGGCGGGTCGTGAGCGCGTCGCGCGTCTGCTGCTTGTCGAGAGCGGCTTGATGGGTGTCCTTGGCGGCGCATTGGGCATCGCCCTTTCCTTCCTGCTGGTGCGAACGGCGGTGCGCCTCGCGCCCTCCGACTTCCCGCGCCTTGGGGAGATCGCCGTCGATCCCGCGGTGCTCGCGTTCGGTCTCCTCGCCACGACCGCCGCTACCGTGGTCGCGGGGCTCATCCCGGCGCTTCGTGCGAGCCGGGCGCACGCGGCTGCCGCGCTCGCCGGTCAGGGGCGCTCGGCCAGCGCGCGCACCAGCTCGCGGCTGGCGACGACACTCGTGGGGGCCCAAGTCGCCCTGGCGCTCGTGGTCGTCATCGGCTCGGGACTCATGCTGCGCTCTCTCGGCTCGATGACTTCCGAGGACCCGGGCGTCGACGGGCGCGGGGTGCTCGTGCTGAGGCCGAGCCCACCCGACGGACGTTATCCGAGCGGCCTCGCGTTCCACGCCTACTACGATCAGGTCCTGGAGCGCGTGCGTGGCTTACCATCGGTGGAGAGCGCCTCTGCCATTCACCTCCTCCCAGGAACCCAGGACAATTGGAACTTCCCGACGTTCATCGAGGGCGTCGACATCGTGCAGGGCGAGGTGATCCCGTCGGTGAACTTCCGCGTCGTTTGGCCCGGCTACTTCGAAACCGTCGGCGTGCCTGTGCTGCTCGGGCGGAGCCTGTCCGTAACGGACGACGCGAGCGCGGAGCTCGCGGTGATCGTGAACCAGGCTTTCGTGGACCGGTATTGGCCCGGTGAGGATCCCCTGGGACGCGAGCTGCGCCTCTTCTCCACGGGCGCGACACCCCACCGGGTGGTCGGGGTCGTCCAGGACGTGCGCCAGCACGGCCTGGCCCGAGCACCCGTTCCGGAGATGTACTTCACCCACGCGCAGGTGACTTGGAACATGTCGTTCTGGGTGGTGGCGCGGGTTCGCGCCGACGGCTCACCCCTCACCGCCGCCGAGGACGTCAGGGCGGCGGTCTGGTCGGTGGACCCGGACGTGCCGATCGGCGGAATCGACGAGCTGGCCTCCGTCATCGATCAAACCGCCGCGACGACCCGTTTCGTTACCGTCGTGCTCGGCCTCTTCGGCGCGCTGGCGCTCCTGCTCGCCGCCGTCGGAGTGTTCGGAGTCACGGCGTACGGGGTCAGCCGACGCATCCCGGAGTTCGGCGTGCGCATCGCGCTCGGCGCCTCGCGAAGCGAGATCGTGCGCTCCGCGCTCGCGGGAAGCATCGTAGCGACCGCGCTCGGGCTCGGGGCCGGACTCGTCGCCGCCTCGCTGTCGACGGAAGCGCTCGCTGCCGCCCTCTACGAGGTCGAGCCGACCGATCCGCTCACCTTCGGGGGCGTGGCGGCGCTGCTGTTGGCTGTGGCCGCGCTCGCCGCGCTCGTGCCGGCGTGGCGGGCGGGGCGGGTGGACCCGGTGACAGCGCTCAGGGGCGACTAGCCGTCGGGCCGGCCTCGAAGTGTCTCCCTGACGTCGTAGTGTGCCGACCTCGCGTCGAAGCGCGCGAGTACCGCCCGCGCCTCGGGCGGGACCACGGCGATCTCGTAGTCCTCTCCGGCGAAGGCGCGCACGGCCTCGAGGTCGTCGAACCACATGATGGTGACGAACTCCACTTCGGACCCCACGTCCCGACGGTAGAGCTGGATCTCCCGGAACCCCGGGATCTTCCTCGCCCGAATGCCCGTGAAGATCTCGCTCCGCAGCAGACGCTCGTAGGCGTCCGCGTTCTCGGGGGTCGTCCATCCGTGCCAGACGCGGCTGATCATGGTCCGCGAGCCCTCACCGCTGGACGAACCGGATGGTGTTGCCGTCGGGGTCGTCGACGTAGAGCTCCCGTGTGCCCCAGCTCTGGTCGACGGGGCCCTCGTGCACGGGACTGCTTCCGCCCGTGTCCGGCACCTCGAGTCCGCGCCGCTTGAGCCTCCCGAACAGCGCGTCGACATCCGGCGTGAGGACCACGACGGCCTGCCCAAAGGCCCCGTCGCCGGCGTGGCTCGAGAGGAAGAGCTCGTGGCCCTCGCGCTCCAGCGCGACGAAGCCGGGATCGGACACCTCCCCGTCCGGTCCTACACGCTCGAAGTCGAGCACGCGCGTGTAGAACGCGAGCGACCGCGCGAGCCATCGGCAGCGGAGCGTGGGGATGATCGCCATCGCGCGGATCCCGGCCTACGACGCTCCCGCCGCCGGGGTCCGGACCGGCGAGCTCGCCGACTGGGTGTGCACCACCTTCCACGCCCCGTCGACCCACCGGAAGAGGTAGGTGCCGTGGCCCCGGTTGTGGATGGCCCGCCCGTCCGGGGTCGTGAGCCGTATCTCGGTGTCGACGAGCGCCCAGGCGAAGCTCCCCTCGAAGTGCGTCTGCACGTTCGTGAAGCCGAGACGGAGTCCCAGCTCCGCCTCCGGCTCGACGTGGTTCTCCACGAGGTCGCGCAGGCCGACGTTCTGGCCGCCGCCCTCGAAGTAGCGAGCGCCCTCCCAGTCGAGGAAGTGCCGGTAGAATGGCTCGCCGGCGCCTTGCTCCCAGCCCACGCGGATGTCCTCCAGGATCGCCGCCAGGGCCGCAGGCTCGTGGACGGGACCGTCCGTCTCCTCCGGCGCACACCCGATCTGGAACAGCGCCAGCGCCGCGAGGGCGCCCGCGAACGTGGTCTTCAGCATGGTTCGTTATCCCTTTCGTGCGAGCAGGAGCCGCTCCGCGAGGTCCGTGACCACCCACTCCTCGGCGATACGGTCGCCTTCGAAGCGACTCACGATCATGTCGCGCCAAACGATCGGCCGGCCGGTCGCGGGAAAGCCCATGAAGTCTCCGCTGTGGGTCGCGGAGACCGTCCGGTACCAGGCGACCCGGTCAGCCGCCTCGACCAGCACCTGGACCTGCACCTCGAGGTCCGTGAATGCAGCGCGGAGGGTCTTTACGAAGCTCCGCACAGCCGCGGGTCCGCCCTTCAAGTCCTGTGCGGTCGCGTGTGCCACGTACCCCGGTTGGAAGAACCGCTCCGCCGCCTGGCCGTCTCCTTCGACGAGGAGCGTCTCGTTGGCCAAACGGATCGTGTCGGCGCAGGGGGGGCTCATGGTTGCCTCCTTTACAGCTTCGGCAGCGTCACACCCTGCTGCTTCATGTACTTCCCCTTGCGGTCCGCGTACGCGACCTCGGGCTCCTCGTCCCCCTCGAAGAAGAGCAGCTGGGCGATCCCCTCGCCCCCGTACACCTTCGCCGGCAGGGGCGTGGTGTTCGAGATCTCGAGCGTGAGGTACCCCTCCCAGGTCGGCTCGAGCGGGGTCACGTTCACGATCAGGCCGCACCGCGCGTACGTCGACTTGCCCACGCACACCACCAGCACGTCGCGTGGGATGCGGAAATACTCTTCCGTACGGGCGAGCGCGAAGGAGTTCGGGGGGATGAGGATCTCGTCCGCCGTGAAGTCGACGAAAGACTTCGCGTCGAAGCGCTTCGGGTCTACCACGGCGTTGTGCACGTTCGTGAAGACCTTGAACTCCCTCGAGACGCGGATGTCGTAGCCGTAGCTGGAGAGCCCGTAGGAGACGACGCCGTCGCGCACCTGACCGGCCTCGAAGGGCTCGATCATGCGGTGCTCCTCACACATGCGGCGGATCCACTTGTCGCTCTTGATGGGCATCGTGCTGGGGCTCTCCAGGGAGGATCGGGGGCCGTCGTCCTATGACGGGCGGGCCCTGTTCGAGGGGTCTTTGGGGTGACGCCCGGGGGCGTGAGAAGTGGCCAACATAGACGCGACGCGCG
>JBFGFY010000205.1:0-6167 GCA_041579355.1 Longimicrobiales bacterium
CCAGGCGCGCCCCGAAGACCTGCTCGCGCAGCTCCTCTCGGTCCCAGTATCCCAGGCACTTGCTGGGCCCGGCGACCCACACCTCGCCAACGCGCCCGTCCGGGAGCTCCACCTCCGACTCGTCGACGATCTTTACCACTGTGTCGCCCAGGGGAGGGCCGCAGCTCACCAGCTCCTTCGTGTCGCCGGAAGGCGTGTTCGGGGACGCCGGCTCCGCCCGGTGCTCCTTGAGTAGCCGGGCGTCGAGGGTCCGGATGGTGCGGCCGCGACCGGTGACGGCCAGCGTGTTCTCCGCCAGGCCGTACGCCGTTGAGAAGCTCTGGGGATCGAGGCCGCACGGGGCAAACCGCTGGAGGAAGCTCTGGAAGACACTCGCCCGCACCGGCTCTGCACCGTTGAGCAGCACGCGCATGGCGCTCAGGTCCAGGCGCTCCAGGTCCTCGTCGGTGACCTTGTCCGGCCTGAGGCAGTACTCGTACGCGAAGTTGGGCGCCGCGGAGGCCGTGGTCCGGTAGCGAGACATGGCTTCCAGCCACACGAGGGGGCGCTGGATGAAGCTCAGGGGGGAGGTCCCGTAGGTGGTGGCTCCCTTGATGGGCATGAACAGGTAGAAGGCGATGAGCCCCATGTCGTGGTACTGCGGGAGCCACGACGCGCACACCGGCACGTGGTCCACCACCGCATCGCAGTTGGCGAGGATGTTCGCATGCGTCACCATCACGCCCTTCGGGTCACTGGTGGAGCCCGAGGTGTATTGCAGGAAGAGGATGTCGGAGTGCGCCTCCGGGAACGGCCCCGGTTCCTTGGCGTCGTCCGTCACCACCCACTTGAGCCGGGACGTGTAGTCGCGTCTGAGAGAGAACGAGGTGAGCTTCGCCCGGGCGCGGTGCAGCTTGAGGGACCAGTAGGATGAGCGGTCCGTGAGCACGGCGGCCGCGCCGCAGTCCCGCGCGATGAAGTTCATCTTGTGGAGCGCAGCGGCGAAGCCGTGGCTGGACGGCGGGAACACCGGTACCGGAATCAGCCCTAGTCGCACACACGCGAACAGGGCCGCTATCATCTCGAGGCCCGGGGGATACACGAGCAGCACCCGTTCGCCGGGCTGCAGCTCCAGCGCATCGTGGAAGTGCGCCGCCACCCCCGCGGTGCGTCTGAGGAACGCCTCGTACGTGTACGACTCCGTCGAGTGTCCGTCCGCATCGAGGAAGGAGAAGAGCAGTCGGTCCGGGTGGCTCTCGGCATTCGCCCGGATGGGATCCAGGATCGTGGTGAGGTGGACGCTCATCAGTTGAGGCTCTTCACCGTCAGCCCGGAACGCGACTCAGGAAGGAGATCTTGGGGGAACCAATCCCGAAGGAGCCCCAGCTAAACGAGTTGGTGCGGCGCACGGAAGGTCTTCGGCCCTGGCGAAGGGTGTTTCACTTCGTGGGTGGTCTGGGCGTGGCATGGCTCGTCTATGCATTGGAGCCGCAGTCCGCCGCGACTCGGTGGATCTTCGGGAGCTTACTGTCCGTCGCCGCGATCGGCGAACTCCTGCGCCTGCGCGTGGAGGCCGTGAACCGATTGATCTTCAGAGCGTTCAGGGTTCTTCTCCGGCCCCGGGAAGTCGCTTGGCCCACCATCAGCTGGTACATGCTGGGGGTCTTTGTGGTGCTCTGGATCCCGGATGGGACCGCCGTCGTGCCGGCCCTCCTGGTCCTCGCCGTGGCGGACCCCGTGGCAGGTGTGGTGGGGCAGCGGTGGGGGACGCGCCGCGTGGGTAAGGGCACCGTCAAGGGAAGCGCGGCGTTCTTCGCGGCGGCAGTGGTGGTGCTCGTTCCGTTTGTGGGCGTCCTCCCGGCGCTGGTCGTAGCGACCATGGCGACGGTAGCTGAAGGCCTTCGGACGTCGCTGGATGACAATCTGGTCATCCCGGTGGTCACGGCGGTTGGGTTGTGGCTGGTCTAGGCACCTGCCCGTCGACCTCAGACCCCTTTGCGCCGTCCTACCTTTCGGTTTATCTTCGGTATCCGCCCGAGGGGGCGTGGGGCCGGGACGACGAGCGCGAGAGGCGGAGACACGTGGCGATACCCTACGTCGAGCTGCACTGCCACTCGGGGTACTCCTTCCTGGACGGTGCCTCCCACCCCGAGGAGCTCGTGCTCCGCGCGGTCGAGCTCGGCTACCCCGCCCTCGCGCTCACGGACCACAACGGGCTCTACGGCTCCATGGAGTTCGCGCGGGCTGCCAAAGAGGCGGGTCTCCAGCCCATCACGGGAGCGGAGATCACCCTGAGAGAGTGCTTCACAGAGGTTGAGGAACCCCAAGCGGGTCACCATGTTACGCTCCTCGCTGAAAGCCCTGTCGGGTACGCCAACCTGTGCCGTCTGCTCACCGAGGCGCACATGGGCTCCGAGCGCACGGACCCCCGCCTCCCCCTCTCCTCGCTGCTCGAGCTCCCCGAAGGGCTCGTCCTGCTCACCGGGTGCCGCAGGAGCCCGGTCGCGGCCGCGCTCGACTCCTCGGTGGCCGATGCCGAGGCATTCACGCGGCGACTCGTCGACGCTTTCGGCCCCGGGAGCGTATTCGTCGAGCTCCAGGACAACGCGGTCCAGGGGGACTCCGCCCGCAACAAGGCGCTCGGTCGGCTCGCAGGCCGGCTCGGGCTCGGGGTCGTCGCCACGGGAAACGTCCACTACCACCGCCCCGAGCGGCACCGGCTCCAGGACGTGCTCGTTTCGGTCCGGCACCGGGCGACGCTCGACGGCTCCCATCCCTTCCGGCGCCCGAACGGTCTCTTCCACCTCTGTCCCCCCTGGGAGATGCGGCACCGCTTCGAGAGCCGCCCCGAGGCGCTCACGAATACGCTCCTCATCACCGAGCGCTGCGCGGCCTTCGACCTCACCGAGGACCTGGGCTACGAGTTCCCCGACTTCGAGGGCTCGGAGCGTGGCAGCGCCATCGAGACGCTCGCGGCCATCTGCCTGGCCAAGATCGCCGAGCTGTACGAGCCCGGGAGCCGCGAGGAGCGGGACGCCGAGGAGCGGCTCCACACGGAGCTCTGCCTCGTGGACCTCCACGGCCTCGGGGGCTTCTTCCTCGTCTACCGCGACATCATGCAGCTCGCCGCCCAGGTCGCCCGCGAGGTGCGCGGCGACTCGCCGCGGGCCCGCTCCGGGCTCCCGCCGGGACGCGGGCGGGGCTCCTCGGTCTCCTCGATCATCTGCTACCTGATCGGGCTCTCGCACATCGACCCCGTGAAGAACAACCTCTTCCTGGGCCGCTTCCTCAACGAGGCGCTCCGGAGCGTGCCCGACATCGACCTCGACTTCCCGCGCGACATCCGCGAGGAGCTCATCCTCCGTGTCTATCAGAAGTACGGAAGTGAGCACACGGGGCTCGTTTGCACGTTTCCGACCTACCGCCTCAAGTCCGCCGTGCGGGAGATCGGCAAGGCGCTCGAGCTGCCGCTCGGCGAGCTCGAGAAGCTCTCCAAGCTGGCCGAGCACCGCTCGGCCTCCGGGCTCGCCGAGGAGATCGCCGAGCTGCCCGTGTTCCGCGACCGGGCCGACGCGCACCTCTGGAGGCTCCTCGGGGAGCTCGCCGAGGACATCGCGGGGCTCCCCCGCCACATCTCCCAACACGTGGGCGGCATGATCATCTCGAGCCGCCCCCTCGTGGAGATCGTGCCCCTCGAGCCCGCCGCCTGGGAGGGACGCGTGCTCTGCCAGTGGGACAAGGACTCCTGCGACGACGCGGGCTTCATCAAGATCGACTTCCTCGCCCTCGGCATGCTCTCGGCCGTCGAGGAGTGCGTCGACCTGATCGCCGAGCGGGGCACGGGGGGCCTCGCCCGAGACGAGTCCGGTGCACCCGACCTCTCCCGCATCGACTTCGAGGACGAGGCGATCTACGACCGGATCTGCGCGGGGGACACCGTGGGGCTCTTCCAGGTCGAGAGTCGGGCCCAGATCCAGATGCTCCGCCGCACCCGCCCCCGGAACCTCGAAGACCTCGCCGTCCAGGTCGCGATCGTGCGCCCCGGCCCGATCGTCGGGGGGGCCGTGAACCCCTACGTACGTCGCCGCGAGATGCTCAGGGAAACATCTGATTACCAGGTCCCCTACCCTCACCCGTTACTCGAGGAGGCGCTCGGGGAGACGTTGGGCGTCATCATCTTCCAGGACCAGGTCCTGAAGGTCTGCCAGGCGCTCGCGAGCTTCACGGACGGGCAGGCCGAGTCGCTCCGGAGGGCGATGAGCCGCAAGCGCTCCAGGGAGGCGCTCACCGCCCACTGGGAGGACTTCCGGAGGGGGGCGCTCGCGAACGGCGTCGACGAGACCACGGCCCGGGAGGTCTTCGCGCAGGTCACCGCCTTCTCGGAGTTCGGCTTCCCCAAGTCCCACGCGGCCGCCTTCGCGCTCCTCGCCTACCAGTCGGCGTGGCTCCGGCATTATCACCCGGTCGAATTCTACGTCGCGCTCTTCAACAACCAGCCGATGGGCTTCTACTCGCTCGACGCGCTCGGCCGCGACGCCCGCCGGAACGGCATCAAGACCCTCCTGCCGGACGTCAACCGGAGCGGGGTGGCCTGCACCGCCGAGGGCGACGACCTCCGGGTCGGGCTCGGCTTCGTGCGGGGGTGGGGGGCGGAGATCGCCGAGCGAGTCGTTGCCGAGCGGGAGGCGCGGGGGCCCTACCGGTCGCTCCCCGACTTCCTGCGCCGCACCCCGGCCGCGCTCAAGCGTCCCGCCATCGAGAACCTCGTATGGGTGGGTGGGTTCGCCGACTTCGGCCTCACCCGCCGGGAGCTGCTCTGGCAGGCCGGACTCTGGCTCGGCCCCGAGACGGACGACGACCGCACGGGGGGCCGGGAGGACCACGCCCAAATCGAGATGGCCCTCGAGGACCCCTACGCCGGCTTCTCCTTCCCCGACCTGGGCCCCTCGGACCGAATGGTCGCCGAGTACCGCATGCTCCGCTTCTCGGCCGAGCTCCACCCGCTCACGCTGCTGCAGGATGTGCTCCCCTCCGGCACGGTCCCCTCGGACCGACTCCCTCACCTCCGCCAGGGGAGCACCGTGCGGGTGGCCGGGCTCGTAACCACGCGTCAGAGGCCACAGACGGCCAAGGGCTATGTGTTCGTCCTCATGGAAGACGAGCACGGCCCCATCAACGTGATCGTGAAGCCGGACGTCTACAAACGGGACCGCTCCGCCGTGCGGATGGAGCCCTTCCTCGCCGTGCGCGGCCGGCTCCAGAAGGACGGTGCCACGCTCAACGTGATCGCCTACGAGGTGGAGGCGCTGCGCGTCGGGCGGGGCCCCAAGGCGACGCCCCGGTCGGCCGCCCCCTCTCCCGCGCGGCGCCGCGACCGGTCCTGGGCCGCCGCCTCCCCCCGGCTGCAGGGCGACGGCGCGGCGCTCGTCCGGGAAGGCCCCCAGGGCCTCGACGAGCTGCACGGGTCCCTGCCCGACACGCTCGAGTACTGGGCCGACCCCGGGCCGGTCGCCAACCCGTTCCGCTACCTGACCGCGCTCCGCCAGAGCCCACCCGGCATCAAGAGCTTCGGCTGAATCCACCCCCGACTACATTGCACCACCCTCATCGTCCGGAGACCACCCCCATGCTCAAGGCCACGCCACTCATCACCGTCGAGTCGATCGAGCCCTGCCTCCCCTTCTGGACCGAGAAGCTCGGCATGGAGGTCACGGTGACCGTGCCCCACGGAGACGCGATCGGCTTCGCGATGCTCCAGAAGGGCGACGTGGAGATCATGTACCAGTCGCGCGGGAGCATCGACGCCGACCTGGGCACCTCGGGAGCCCCGGCGAACCTGGGGCGTGAGCTGTCCAGCGGCACGTCCACGATCTTCGTCGAGGTCGAGAGCCTCGACGAGGTCGTCGCGGCGCTCGGCGACGACGTCGAGGTGCTCGTTCCGCGCCGCCAGACCTTCTACGGCATGGACGAGCTCTTCGTGCGGCCGCCGTGCGGCACCGTCGTCGGCTTCGCCGCCCGCGTCGGGGCCGAGTAGGCGGGCCGGGCCCGGCGCTACCGACTCCGGGTCAGCCCCTCGGCCAGATGTTGTTCGCGCGGTCCACGTCCGGCGCGTCGCCGGCCGGGTCGAGCTCGCCCCGGGTAACCGCTCCGACGCCGGGGTCCAGCGTGATCTCGTAGCGTCGGTTGCC
>JBFGFY010000206.1:0-6144 GCA_041579355.1 Longimicrobiales bacterium
CAGGTGGTCTTGCTCGGGGATCCATACCGGGCCCTCGATGAACGTGAAGCCCTCGGCCACCTTCTCGATGACCGCCCCGGGAGGTACGAGCGAGCTGAACCGGGAGCTCAGTCGGACGATGCTTCCGGCTCCCGACGGCACGGGCGTCATGGGTGGTGCGCCGCTCGCGGCTTCGCCGCCGCCGCTCGCGTCATCGCCCCCCCCCGGAGCGCACCCCGTCAGGCCGAGGAGGGCCGCCAGAGCCACCAGCGCGAAGGTTCTCATGACCGGATCACCACCTTCCCCATGAAGTCCCCGTTCACGTAGAAGTCGAAGGCCTCGGGCGCCTGCTCGAAGTCGAACACCCGGTCGATGATCGGCCGGATGCGATGACCGGAAATGAAGCGGTTCATCGCCTCGAAGTCGGCCCGGGACCCCACGTGGAAGCCCGTCGCCGACGCGTCCCTGTCGAAGAGCACGCTGAAGGGGATGTCACCCCCGAACCCCGTCAGGCCCCCGATCAAGGAAATGTGCGCTCCGAGCGCCAGCGTCTGCAGGGCGCGCGGAAGGGTGTCCCGGCCGCCGATCTCGAGCACGTGCTTCACGCCGAGGCCGTCCGTCAGACGCATGACCTCGTGCTGCCACTCGGGGTGCGTGCGGTAATTGACGGTGCCGAAGGCCCCGAGCTCACGGGCGCGACCGAGCTTGTCGTCGCTCGAGCTCGTGATGATCGGCCTCGCCCCGGCCGCGACGGCGAAAAGGAGGCCGAAGCTGGAGACTCCCCCGGTGCCCTCCAGGAGCACGAACTCATCGGGCTGGAGATCCCCGTACTTGAAGAGGCCCACCCAAGCCGCCACACCCGCAGTGGTCAGCGTGGCCGCGTCCTCGTACGAGAGGTGCTCGGGGATGCGCACGAAGCCGTCTTCGCTCCCCACCACGACCTCGGAGAGCATGCCTTGCCCGGGCCCGCCACGTCGGTACGGCATCACGCCCTCGGGGCGGTCGCCGTCCAGCCACGTGCCGCCGAAGAAGTCCCCGACTACCCGGTCTCCGACGCGGAAGCGTGTCGCGCCCGGGCCGACGGCCATGACCTCACCCGCCCCGTCCGACAGCGGGACCTGAGGTCCGTCCGCGCGCGCCGGGCAGGGCCCCTCCAAACGTCCTCGGTCCCGCCCGTTCAGCGAGGTGGCGCGGATGCGCACCTGCACCTCGCCCGGACCGGGCTCCGGGCGCTGGATCTCGACGAGGCGGAGAACGCAGTCACTCCCGTCGGGGGTCGGCGCGTATTGCCACTGGCGCACCGTCTGCGCCCACGCCGATGCGGGTGCGAGCGCCGCGGCACCAATGGTCAGGGCGAGCCAACGGCCCGCACTCGACAACCTCGTCGTCATTCGTCCTCCCTCGTGATCATGACCTGATCCTAGGCGACCCGCTCACGCCGCGCACGTTGCGCCCGCGCCGGACCGGAACGGATCTTGGCCCGATGCCAGACCCGACCACCGATCGTGCCCGCTGACCGGCGCAACCTCGCCCTGCTGCTCGGCGTCCTCGGCACGGCCTGTGGGGAGCCGGCGCCCGAGCACTCGGTGATTCCGTTGCCCGCGTCCGTGCAGGTCACGGCCGCCGACACCTTCCACGTACGCGAGTACACCCGGATCACGTACGACGCCCCTGAGGCGCAGCCGATCGCCCGCTTCCTCTCCGAGCTCATCGGCAACACGGTGGAGACACGGCCACCGATCCTGGCGGGCACCGAAGCCGGAGTCCCCTCGGCCATCCATCTGAGCTTGGGAGGCTCCGTCGACGAGCTGGGTGCCGAAGGGTACGTGCTCGAGATCGACACGGCTCTCGTGGAGGTCACGGCGGCCGCGCCCGCCGGTCTCTTCTACGGCGCACAGACGATCCGCCAGCTCCTCCCTGCGCTCGTCGAGTACACGGCGGCCTATCCGCGGCCGCTCTTTCTGCCGGTAGGCCGCATCGTGGACCGCCCCCGCTTCGAGTGGCGGGGCGCCATGCTCGACGTGTCTCGGCACTTCCGCCCCGTCGAGGACGTGAAGCGCTTCATCGAGCGCATGGCACTGTACAAGCTGAACCGGCTCCACATCCATCTCTCCGACGACCAGGGTTGGCGCATCGAGATCCCCGGCTGGCCGCTCCTCACCGAGATCGGCGGCAGCACGCAGGTCGGCGGCGACCCGGGCGGCTTCTACACCGCCGCCGACTACACCGAGATCGTCGCGCACGCGGCGGCCCATTTCATCACGGTCGTGCCCGAGATCGACGTGCCGGGTCACACGAACGCGGCGCTGGCTTCGTACCCGGAGCTGAACTGCGACGGGGTCGCGCCGGAGCTGTATACGGGCACCGACGTCGGCTTCAGCTCCCTCTGCATCGACGCCGAAATCACCTACCGTTTCCTGGACGACGTGGTCCGCGAGATCTCTGCGCTCACGCCCGGGCCGTACTTCCACGTCGGCGGTGACGAGGCGCGCCAGACGTCCGAGGAAGATTTCGTCCGCTTCATCGAGCGCGCGCAGGAG
This sequence comes from Longimicrobiales bacterium, assembly GCA_041579355.1. Taxonomy (GTDB): domain Bacteria; phylum Gemmatimonadota; class Gemmatimonadetes; order Longimicrobiales; family Gaopeijiaceae; genus UBA2982. Next base: position 2,520 of record JBFGFY010000206.1, read on the forward strand.
ATCGTGGAGTCGCACGGCAAGCGCATGATCGGCTGGGACGAGGTCGTCACCGCGCGGCTGTCCGGGGCCTCCCTCGCACAGCTCTGGCGTCCGCTCTGGCCCGACCCCGGCGCGCCCCCGCCCGATTCGGCCACCGCCGCGGCCGCCGCCGTCGTGCAGGAGGGGGCGACGCGCGCGGTCGAAGTCGGCGCCCGCTTCATCCTGTCACCGTCCGACCGCATCTACCTCGACATGAAATACGATCGGTCGACCGTTCTGGGCCTCGCCTGGGCTGGACTGGTCGACCTGCGTCGCGCGTACGACTGGGAGCCTACCGAGGTCTTCGCCGAGATCCCCGAGGCGTCGATGGCCGGAGTGGAGGCGCCGCTCTGGTCGGAAACCATGGGGAGCCTCGCGGACATCGAGTACCTGGCATTCCCGCGCCTCGCCGCCGTCGCCGAGCTCGGCTGGTCGCCCGCCGACGCACGCTCGTGGGAGGATTTCCGCCACCGGGTCGCTTCGCATGGAGCCCGCTGGACCGCCATGGGTGTCAACTTCCGCCGCGTGCCGGAGATCGACTGGGTGACGGATCCCCGCTAACAGAACGGCCCCGGCGAGAGTGTGTCCCGCCGGAGCCGCCCGCTGACCGCCCGCCCTACCGTCCCCGACCCCTTCCCCGCCTACGGCGATCGTCGTCCCAGTCGTCATCCCAGTCGTCGTCCCAATCCCGCTCCCAGCCGCGCAGGTCACGGACGAAGCGACGCCGCTCGTCGCGCAGGAATTTCCGTTCGTCCCTGAGCCACTTCACGTACGCGCGCAACTCCTGCACGCTCCATCCGTGTAGGTGGTACGCGTCCCGGTGATGGAGCCGCCGGTAGAACTCGTACTCGCGCTCGATATGGGCGGCATAGAGGTCGAGCTGGTAGAGGCTCATGCCCGGCCGGTAGCGCACAGGGTAGACCTCGCGTCGCACGACCCGCCCCGGGAGCACGACCGGCGTCGGCCGGTCCCCGAACACGATGCTCACGCCGATCGGCCCGTCCGCGAACACCACGCGTCCACTGACCTGCGCCTCCGCGGGGGCCCCGGCGGCCAGCGCCGCGACCGCCGCCGCACCCAGGATCACCACACCCCTCTTCGTGAACATCTCGACCTCCCGGTCTATTACGTGCTGACTGCCGGAAGGGAGAAGAGGCAAGCGCAGTGCCAATCAGTACAACACCATGTGCACGAAACACTTACGTGCATTTTCGAGGGTAGCTCGAACCCCCTAAAGTGTCCCTCTGGGAGGACAGGTCTGGCCTACCGGCCGTTGGCTCCGACGCCGAGCGGGTCTTCGGGATCGACCCCGGGCATGAAGAGCTTCTTCCGGTCGAGGTTCGTGAGCTGGTAGACCAGCCCGAGCCAGTTGTTCACGATCGCTTTCGCGGTATCGCCCCAGGTGTTGTCGAGGAGCGCTTCGATCTCCTCCTCGGGCATCTCGGGGAGGGGCTCGCCGGCGTCACGAGCGCGGGTCGCGGCGTGCACCCACGCGGCTGCGATCTCCTGAGCCTGGAGCGAGAAGTAGTGCTCCGGAAACGGTGGCGGCGTGTCCAGCTCACGGGCGAGGAAGCGGTGCGCCTCGCGCTTGTACTCCTTCAAGAGGCTGTTGATGTCGTACTCGGGGTGCCCCTGGAAGTAGATGATCCTGAACTGGTCACGGCTCGCGGCCATGTGCACTCCGGCCTCGGCGCTCTCCGCGAGGACCTTGAGACCAGCGGCCTCCATCTGAGCGCGCGAAATGTCGTTGTAGCGCGAGTGCGGAACGTCGAAGCGCGTGTTGATGTCCCGCAGCAACGGGTGCTTCGGGGCCACGACCCGGTGGCTGTACACGCCCCAGCGCTTGCCGGGGAGGGGCTTCCGCTCGATGCCGTGGAAGTGCTTGAGGAGTGCGTGGGTCGCCAGGCAGGAGCAGAGCACCGAAGTGACGTTCTCCTGGGCCCAGCGCATGACTTCGACCAGCGGCTCCCAGAAAGGCTCTCGGGTCACGTCCGGACTCGCGACGTTGGCCCCCGTGATGATGAGCGCGTCGAGCCCGTCACGGCGTAGGTCCTCGAAGCGGCTGTAGTAGCGCTCGATGTACTCCTGGGTATCGGCGCTCCGGGACAGCCCCGGGAGCGAGAAGGGGTAGACGAAGAACTGGGCGATCCGGTTGCAGCTCCCCACGAGCCGGATGAACTGTCGCTCGGTCGCCTCGAGCGCCGCGTCGGGCATCATGTTCAGGAACCCGATGTGCAGCTCCCGGATGTCCTGGTGCAGGGCGCGGTCGAGCGTGAGCAGCTCGTGACCCTGCGCACGCAGGTGCTGGAACGCAGGCAGGTCGGAGTGGGCTACGAGAGGCATCGCGGCGGCGTCAGATCCTGAGCAGTCTCGTCACCTTGATCACGAATCCGCGGTTGCTGAGCTCCGACCAGCGATCGAGCACGTCCGTGTTCCGGTCCTCGGTGTACACGAGGAAGAGCTCGCTCCCCGGTGCCCACTCCCAGCGGAGCCGGAAGTTGCCGCTCACGACCTCGCTGCGCGAGTTGTACTGCACCAGACCGCTCACGTACGCCCGCGGGGAGAGCGTGTAGGTGAGCCGCGTCACCGCGACGTGCTGGTCGTAGCGGCCGGGCACGAGCGCGTTCGGAAAGTCGATCCAGTTGAAGGAGATGCTCGGCTCCAGCGAGATCTGGGGCGTGACCTCGATGCGGCCCCCGTTCAGGCCCGCGGACCGGATCGTGCCGCCGAAGTAGTCCCCATACCGGAAGGAGAGGTTGCCGAGGAAGGGCCGCTGGGGCCCGAGCCGCAGGCTGACCTGGACCTCCGGGAACTCGTAGCGGCCCGCCGGAATCGTCGCGCCGGAGATCCGCGCGTCCGTGACGAGGTTCTCGTAGTTGTTGGTGTAGCTGACGTTGAACTGGTCGCTGCTCTCGAACTCGAGGCCGATTCCGCCGCCCCAGTCACGGGTCTCGACGAGGCCGGAGCGCTCGTTCTCGAGGTAGCTGCCGCCGCCCTGGAACGTGACCTGGCGCAGCCACGAGATCGACCGGGTCCGGGGGCTGAGCCGGAGCGAGCCGGACGACTGGCGGAAGTCCTTCCGCCGTACGAAGCCGATCTCGGGGGAGAAGTCGTTGCCGACCACGAGGTGGCTCACGTTCACGCCGAGCTCGTCGGCGTTGTACGAGAGCGCTCCGCGGTAGCTCGAGTGATCCGGCCCCGTCACGCCGTCGGTCTGCGTCTGCGCATACCAGGCGACCAGGCTCAGGTCCCGCGTGATGCCGAACGAGCCGTCCACGCCCCACGCCTGGTTCGAGCCCTGGCCCGTGAGCGACCGGGAGCGGTTCTCGAAGAGACCCCCGATGCTGCTGCGCGAAAAGACGTCCCGGCGTAGGCGCAGCACCGTGAAGTTCGTGGGGTCCGCACCCATGTCCGGGTCACGCGCACCGGCGACGTTGAACCACTCGCGCCCCTCGGTCGTCTGGATGTTGAGCACGCCGACGTCGAAGGCGCCGACCTTTCCGGTGAGCCGTCCGCCGGCAAGGATCGGGACGGCGCGCCCGTCTTGGAGGCCGATGCTCCGGCTGTAGAAGAGGTTGGGCGCGCCACCTCCTCCGAAGCCGCCACC
>JBFGFY010000207.1:0-6132 GCA_041579355.1 Longimicrobiales bacterium
GGCCGCGGGCTCCAGGGAGCCGGTGGCCGCCGTCCAGCCGATGAGCGTGGGCAGTGCTCCGGGCACCGCACCGGCGAGCGTCGCCACGTAGGAGCGACGCTTGAGCGGCGTGTAGACCCCCAGATACATGACTGCGGAGAGCGCGGCGACGCACGCCGGCCAGGCTCCGCTGCGGAACGCGAGGTGCCCGAGACCCCCGATCAGGAGGAGGAGCCCGAGCGCGAGCGCGTGCTGAGGAGCGAGGCGGCCCGAGGGGAGGGGGCGGTGCTGCGTGCGGAGCATGCGGGCGTCGAGCTCGCGCTCGACGTATTGGTTGAGCGCCAGCGCGCCCGCGGTGGAGAGGCCGGTCCCGAAGATGGCGTGAAAGGCGGTGAGCAGGTCGACGGTGCCGCGGGAGCCGACGTAGGCGCTGACCCCCGCCGTGATCATCACGTAGAGCGTGATTCCCGGCTTGATCAGCTCGTAGGCGGCCCGAAATCGGGTCGAGGTTGTGTGGGACAAGGGCGTCTTGTCGTCCATCGGAGCAGGAGCGGGTCGGAAACACGCCTCGAGCGGCGCCAGTAGTATAGAGGCACGGGGGTCGAATGACGGAGCAGCAAGGCTTCAGCGCGAAGGACCGGAGGCGCCGCGAGAGAAAGATCTGGCGGACCGGGCTGCTCGTGTCCGTGCTCTTCCACCTGCTCGTCTTCTTCGCCTGGCGGGGCAACGTCCTTCCCCTGTCCCCCTTCGCCGCCGCCGGCCCCCGCGCCGGGGACAACCGCGCCGCAGCGGGCTCCATGCAGGCCATGAACGTCCGCACGCCGCCACCGACCCCGGTCGTGCCGCCCCCGGTCCCCATCCCGACCGAGGTCGCGATCGACCCGGTCGAGTTCGACGAGGCGACCCAGCTCGATCCGGCGGCCGTGCTCGGCGACGCGCCGGGCGTCGGTGACGTCCCCGGACTCGAGACCGGAACCGGCCTCGGCGACGGCGGGAACGCCGACGCAGGGCGTTACCGGCTCGAGCCCCCGTCGCCCCGGGGCATGATCATTCCGCCGGCGAACCGGAGCCTACGTGGGACGGAAGTCCAAGTGTGGGTCTTCGTGGACGAGGTGGGGCGTGTGGTCGCCGACTCGACGCGGCTCGACCCCCCGACCCGGGACCGCGATTTCAACCGGAGGCTCATCCGCGAGGCAGCGGAGTGGGTCTTCCGGCCCGCGCGTCAGGAAGGGCGTGCGGTCTCCTCCTGGTTCCCGTACAAGATCAGCATGTAGAGCAGTGACCCTGGCCGGAGGGCGGCTTGCAAGCGACGGAAGGATGGCGAAGGGAAGCAGCCGAGCTCAGGGCCTCCGAGCCCCGCCACGTCCTCTTCCTCTGCGTCGCCAACTCGGCCCGCAGCCAGATGGCGGAGGGGATCGCGCGTCGCCTCGCGCCGAGCGGCGTGAGGGTGAGCTCTGCCGGCTCCGAGCCGACCCGCGTGCGGCCCGAGGCGCTCACGGTCCTGCGGGAGATCGGCATCGACGCCACCGCGCAGCGCTCCAAGGGCGTGGACGAGGTCGAGCGACCGATCGACGCCGTCATCACGCTGTGTGCGGAGGAAGTCTGCCCCGTCTGGCTCGAGGCGGCGACCAGGATCCACTGGGGTCTCCCCGATCCGGCGGCGGTAGAGGGCACCGACCAAGAACGCCTCGACGCGTTCCGCGCCGTGCGTGACGAACTGGCCACGCGGCTCGCTGTCCTCTTCGGCTGAGCCGGGGCGGGCCTTAGCTTGGGCTACATGCAGATGTCGCGCGCACAGAAGCGGATCCTCTGGGTCGATGACGAAGTCGACCTGCTGAAGCCGCACCTGCTGTTCCTGCAAGCTCGCGGATACCACGTCGACGCGATCACGAACGGCGACGACGCGCTCGAGCTGATGCGGGAGAGCCCCTACGACCTCGTACTGCTGGACGAGCAGATGCCGGGGCGACGAGGGCTCGAGGTCCTCGAGATCCTCCGCCGCGAAGATCCGCACCAGCGGGTCGTGATGGTCACGAAGTCGGAGGAGGACCACACGATGACCGAGGCGATCGGGCGTCGCGTCGACGACTACCTCGTGAAGCCAACGAGTCCGCGACAGGTGCTCTCCGTGGTGACGCGCATCCTCGAGGGCTCGTCCATTCGGCAGCAGCGAGTGGCTCAGGACTTCGCGGGGCGCTTCGGGGCGCTGTCGCGACTCTGCCAGGAGGCTCGCACCGCCGAGGAGTTCGCGTCTGTCTACACCGAGCTCGTCGACTGGCAGCTGCGGCTCGGCGAGGCCGGCGAGCACGGCCTGCTCGACACGATCCGCGCTCTCAGCGTCGACTTGCGCCGCGACTTCGGGTCTTGGGTGATGCGCGAGTATCCCCGCTGGATGCAGGATTCACAGGATCGCCCACGTCTTTCCGTCGATCTCGTGCGCGAGTTCCTCGTTCCGCGCCTGGGCGACCGGCCCGTCTTCTTCGTCGTGCTCGACTGCATGCGCCTCGACCAGTGGCGTGCGATGACTCCGCTCCTCACGGACGTCTTCGAGATCGAGGAGACGACGCATTACTCGATCCTGCCCACGGCGACACCGTATGCCCGGAACGCCATCTTCAGCGGGCTCTATCCCGACCAGATCGCGCAGCGACGACCCGGGTGGTGGGACGCCTCGGACGACGAAGGGAGCTTGAACGCCTTCGAGGACGAGCTGCTCGTGGAGCAGCTCAAGAGGCTCACCGGGCGCGACGTGCCGGTCCACTACGAGAAAATCTTCTCGGACCGGCAGGGCGACCAGGTGCGGGCGCGGGTCAACTCTGCGCTCAAGACGCGCGGCGCCGTGATCGCGCTGGTGTTCAACTTCGTGGACCTCATGACCCACGGACGCTCGGAGTCGCCGATCCTCATGGAGGTCGCCCGCGACGAAGCAGCGCTCCGGGATCTCACCAGGTCTTGGTTCGAGCGCTCCACGGCGTATGAGGTCCTCATCGAGGCGGCTCGGCAGGGCCACCACGTGCTGCTCACGACCGATCACGGCTCGATCCTGTGCCAGCACCCGACCACCGTCTTCGCTCGCCGGGACGCCACCAGCAACCTGCGCTACAAGTTCGGTCAGGACCTGCGGGCCGAAGTGCCCTCGACCGCCTTCAACACGCACCAAGAGAAGGACCTGCGGCTGCCGCCGGGACGACTCGGCATGTCCTACCTGCTCGCGCTCGAGGACTACTTCTTCGTGTATCCAACGAAGCTGCGCGAGTACCAGGCCCGCTACCGCAACGCGTTCCTTCACGGCGGGATCAGTCCGGAGGAGATGATCGTGCCGGTCGCGATCCTGACGCCGAGGCGCTGAGGGAGGGGCGGCGACCCGCGCCGAGCCGTGTCCACCTACACGCGGATCCTGTCATATCTGAGGCCCCATTCGGGTGTCCTCCTGTTGGCGATCGGCGCCACGGCGCTGTTCGCGGTCATGGATGCGACGGTGTACGTCCTCCTCATCCCTTTCGTGGAGACGCTCTTCGTGAGCGGCGGGGGAGAGACGGTCGCGAGTGGGACGCGCATGGAGCGCCTGCTCGAGGCGACCGTGTACCGGTGGGTAGATCCCGGCGGCGACCCGCTTGCCGCGATCGGGCGCATCATCGTGTTGATCCTTGCGGTTTTCGCGGTCAAGAACGTCTTCCACTTCGTCCGAGTGTACCTGCTGGCGCGCGCGGAGCAGGGGCTCAACCGCGACCTCCGCAACGAAGTGTACGGCCGGCTGGTGGAGCTCGACCTCGCCTTCTTCGGACGGGTCCGGTCCGGACAGATCGTGAGTCGGCTGACGACGGAGATCGAGCTGATGCGCACGCTCGTAACTTCGGAGCTGTCGCGCCTGCTTTCTGCCGCGTTCGAGTTCGCCGTCGCGGTCGCGGCCATGCTGCTGATCTCGTGGAAGCTCACGCTCGCCGCGTTCGTGGTGATTCCCGCCGCCATGGCGATCTGGGGGCCGCTGGTGTCGGTGCTGCGCCGCCGTGACCGGCGCGTGCTGCACCTGGGCGGAGAGGTCAACGCGCACCTGGCCGAGACGCTCTCCGCGATCCGCCTCGTGAAGTCCGCGGGCGCGGAGAGGCGGGAGCGGGAGCGCTTCGAAGGACTCACCGGAGCCTACTTCGACGAGTTCATGCTCGCCGAGCGGGCCCGGGCGATGGCCCCCCCCCTCACCGAGATGCTCGCAGCGGCGGGCACGGCCGTCCTGCTCTTCTACGGCGCGAGGCTCGTCGTGGGCGGGGAGCTCACGGGAGCGCAGTTCGTCGGCTTCCTCGGGCTCTCTCTGAAGCTCTACTCGCCGGTGAAGAACGTGGCCAAGTTCCCGGCCCTGGCGCAGCCGGGGCTCGTGGCGGCGGAGCGCGTCTTCGAGTTCCTCGACGCGCGCCCCGAGATCGCGGACGCGCCGGACGCCCGGCCGCTTCCGGCGTTCGAGCGGGAAGTCGCCTACGAGGGAGTGACCTTCGCCTACCGAGACGGGGAGCCCGCGCTCCACGACGTCACCTTCACGGCCCCGAAAGGGTCGCTGCTCGCTCTGGTCGGCCCGAGCGGCTCCGGCAAGAGCACGGTGGTGGATCTGCTCGGCCGCTTCTTCGAGGTCACGCACGGGCGGATCACGATCGACGGGGTCGACATCCGCGAGGTGAGGTTGGCGGATTTGCGCGCACTGCTGGGGATCGTGTCGCAGGAAACCGTGCTCTTCCACGACACGGTTCGTGCGAACGTCGCGTACGCGCGGCCACACGCGACCGAAGCCGAGATCCTGGCGGCTGCGCGCGCAGCGCATGCGCACGACTTCATCGAGAGCCTCCCGCGGGGCTACGACACCGTCGTCGGTGAGCGCGGAGTGGAGCTGTCGGGGGGGCAGAGGCAGCGTATCGCCATCGCGCGAGCTCTGCTCGCCGACCCACCCATTCTCGTGCTCGACGAGGCGACGAGCGCGCTGGACACGGAGTCGGAGCGCCTGATCCAAGCCGCCATCGACCGGCTTCTCGAGGGCCGTACGGTCTTCGTCATCGCACACCGCCTCTCGACCGTGCACGCCGCCGACCAGATCCTGGTGATGGACCGGGGCCGCATCGTAGAGCGCGGGACCCACGACCAGCTCCTGGCCGAGAGCGGGTTCTACCGGCGCCTCTACGAGCTCCAGTTCGAGGACGGCGTCGCGGCCGGCGGGGCGTGAGCCTGCGGGCCACCCGGCACGCCCTCGAGCACGCGGTCTTCCGGGGCGCGCGCGGGCTCGCGACTCTGCTCCCGGAGCGCGCGGCCCTGTCCGGAGGGGCAGCCCTGGGGGCTACGGCCGGCGGCCTGTTCCGCTTTCGGCGTCGCGACGTGGAGCGTCACCTCACCTGGGCCTTCCCCGAGGCCGAGCCCACCTGGCGAGCGCGTGTGGCCCGGGCCTGCTACCGGCACTTCGGGCGTGAGGCCGCCGCCACGCTACGAGCGCCGCTCCTGTCCTCCGAGGAGCTGAGAGTGAGGACGCCAGCAGAGGGCTTCGAGGCGTTCCGGGCCGCGGCCGGGCGGGGCAAGGGGGTGGTGCTCCTCACGGGGCACCTCGGGAACTGGGAGATCGGCGGAGCGGCAATCGCCGCGCGTGGGATCCCTCTCGACGTGGTCGGGAAGGGGATGTCGAACGCGCGCTTCGAGGCCGACCTCTTCAGGCTCCGGGAGCGGCTGGGCCTCCGGGTCATCGAGATGGGAGAGGCCTCCCGGCTCGCGCTGCGCTCGTTGGCCGAGGGCAGGGTCGTGGCGCTCCTGGGCGACCAGAGCGCCCACGGCGGCGGGCTGCTGATGCCCTTCTTCGGTCGGCCGGCGGTCACGGCGCGGGGGCCGGCGCTCTTCGCGGTACGCTCGGGCGCGCCCGTCTTCGTCGCGTTCGCGCTGCGTGAGGAGGGCCCCCGAGCGTACTACAGCTTGTGGTTTCGGGCGCTGGACGTGCCCCGGACCGGGGCCGTGGAGGACGACGTGAGCCGCCTCACGGCGGCCTATCACGCGGAGCTGGAGGTGGCGATCCGTCGGGCGCCGGAGCAGTATTTCTGGCAGCACCGGCGCTGGAAGGGCGCGCCTGCCGAGGAACCGGCGCCGGAACGCTAGTTTATTACCCTCCGACCCCATCGTTTCCCGCCCCCGCCC
>JBFGFY010000208.1:0-6130 GCA_041579355.1 Longimicrobiales bacterium
CCACCTCGTGCTCATGGGCATCCACCGGCGCGGCACCCAGATCGCCGCCCTCCTGCGGGACGCGATCGAGCAGGCCGAGGGTGTGCGCGTGGCCAGCGGGTCGATCGACATCACGCTCTACCGTGACGATCTCGGCACGATTGGCCCGCGCCCGGTGATCGGTGAGTCCGAGCTCCCGCCCGAGGGCATCGACGACATGTGCGTCGTGCTCGTCGACGACGTCGCCTACACGGGCCGCACCGTGCGCGCCGCGATGAACGAGCTGAGCGATTGGGGTAGGCCCCGACGTATCCTCTTCTGCGTCCTCGTCGACCGCGGGGGGCGCGAGCTCCCCATCCAGCCCGACTTCACGGGGCGCGAGGTGGAGGTGGGTGAGGGTCAACGGGTCGAGGTGCGGGTGACCGAGCTCGACGGCAGGCTGGCCGTCGAGCTGGTGCGCACCGAGCCGGAGGTGGCATGACGACGACCGCGCCGACCCTCGGCAAGGACCTGGTCGGGCTCGAGCACCTCTCTGCCGGCCAGCTGCGCACGATCCTCGACACGGCCGAGCCCTTCAAAGAGATCTCCGAGCGGCGCATCAAGAAGGTACCGGTGCTCCGGGGAAAGACGATCGTCAACCTCTTCTTCGAGGCATCCACGCGCACGCGCATCTCCTTCGAGTTCGCCGAGAAGCGACTCTCCGCGGACACGGTCAACATCTCGACCGCCGGATCGTCCGTTTCGAAGGGCGAGACGCTCGTCGACACCGCTCGCAATCTCGAAGCGATGCGGATCGACATGGTCGTGATGCGCCACGGGTCGTCGGGGGCAGCACAGTTTCTCGCCGACCGCATCCCATCGAACGTGATCAATGCGGGCGACGGGCGGCACGAGCACCCCACGCAGGGTCTTCTCGACCTGCTCACGATCCGCGACCGGATGGGCCGCATCGAGGGGCTCAAGGTCGCCATCGTCGGCGACATCCTGCACTCGCGTGTCGCACGCTCGAACATCTACGGGCTCCTCACCCTCGGCGCGGAGGTCGCGGTGTGCGGTCCACCTACGCTCATGCCGCCGGCCGCCACCGAGCTCGGCGTCCAGGTCTTCACCCGGGTGGAAGAGGCGATCGAGTGGGCGGACGTGCTGAACGTGCTGAGGCTGCAGCTCGAGAGGATGGAGGCTGGCTACGTGCCGAGCCTGCGTGAGTACAACCGGATCTGGGGCGTGAGCAACGCACGCCTCGACGCCGCGGGTCGCGACCTCCTCATCCTGCATCCCGGCCCCATGAACCGTGGGGTGGAGATCGACTCGGACGTCGCCGACGGCCCGAACTCCGTCATCCTCAATCAGGTGACGAACGGGGTCGCGGTGCGCATGGCGGTTCTCTACCTGCTCGCAGGCGGACAGCCCGAGAAGGCCGAGGCCGCCAAGCAGGGAGGCGAGACGTGAGCGAGGCGCTCCTGCTGCGGGGTGGGCGTGTAGTCGACCCGAGCCAGAAGCTCGACGACAAGCTCGACGTGCTCGTCGTGGACGGGCGTGTGGCCAAGCTGGGTAAGCGTGTCCGGGCCCCCGAGCACGCACGTGTGGTCGACTGCAAGGGGCTCGTCGTGGCGCCTGGGCTCATCGACGTGCACGTGCACCTGCGGGAGCCCGGGGAGGAGCACAAGGAGACCGTCGCCACGGGCGCTCATGCCGCCGCGGCCGGCGGCTTCACGGCCGTGTGCGCGATGCCCAACACCGATCCACCGATCGACGATCCGGCCGCGGTGGGCTACGTAGCGGCCGAGGGGCGCAGGGCCGGCGCGGCTCGAGTCTACCCGGTCGGGTGCATCTCGGTGGGTCGACGGGGCGAGCGGCTCGCTCTCGTAGGGGAGATGGTCGAGGCGGGCGCCGTGGCGATCACCGACGACGGTAATCCGGTCATGAACTCGGGGCTGATGCGCATGGCGCTCGAGTACGCGCTGGCCTTCGGGATCCCGGTGGCCGACCACCCCGAAGACCTGGGGCTGTCGGCGACCGGACACATGAACGAAGGCCTCGTGTCGACCCGCCTCGGGCTTCCCGGCAAGCCGAACGCGGCGGAGGACATCCACATCGTTCGGGACCTGCTGCTCGCCGAGCTGACCGGCGGGCACATCCATCTCCAGCACGTGTCGACGAGCTTCGGCGTCGAGTCGATCCGGCAGGCCAAAGCCCGAGGCGTGCGCGCGACTGCGGAGGCCTCGCCGCACCACCTCGTGCTCTCGCACGAGGCGGTGGAGGGCTACCGGACCGAGGCGAAGATGAACCCGCCGCTGCGCACGAAGGAGGACGTGGAGGCCGTCCGGGCGGGGCTGGCGGACGGGACGTTGGACACGATCGCCACCGACCACGCACCCCATCACTACGACGAGAAGGAAGCCGCCTTCGCCGAGGCTCCCAACGGCATCGTCGGTCTCGAGACCGCTCTGGGTCTCGTCCTCACGAGGGTCGTCGGCGAGGGGGTCATCGACCTTCCGACGATGATCGAGCGCATGAGCTGTGCCCCGGCGCGGGCGTTCAGCCTCCCCGGCGGGACCCTGGGGCCGGGGAGCCCCGGCGACGTGACGGTCTTCGATCCCGAGGAGGAGTGGACCGTCGATCCTGCGAAGTTCCGCTCCAAGAGCAGGAACACCCCGTTCGCGGGGTGGACGCTACGAGGGCGGCCACGTCTGACGATCGTCGACGGGCGCGTCGTGTTCGAAGGTTGAGATCGGCCAGGAGGCCAGGCATCACGGCGGCGCGGAGCCGCCCGAGGCCTCAGGCGCTCAGGCCGAGAGCCCGCCGACGTGCCGGGCGAGGCTGCTCTTGATGCGCGCCACGCGCTTCGGGTGGATCAGACGGCGTGTGGCCGCCCGGTCGAGGAGGGCGACGGCCTCACGGAGGCTCGCGTCGCCGGCATCGGCGGTCGTCGCCTGGCGCACGTTCTTGATCGCCGTGCGGATCCGCGACACCTCGGACCGGTTCTTGAGCCGGGCCTTGGCGCTCGTCCGCATCCGCCGCTTGGCGCTTTTGATGTTCGGCATTGATTCGCTCGTACGGGTCCTGCTGGGGACTGCTCGGGAGCACGCAAAGGTAGGGAAGGGGCTCACCGCGATCAACGGGCTGGGGCCCCCGACGGGGTCGGGCTAGCTTACCCCCCCATGCGAGTCATGGAAGCCGTCATCCTGGTCGCCGTGCTGATCTTCTCGGTGGTCGTGCACGAAGTGGCGCACGCCTGGCAGGCCCGGCGGGAGGGGGACGACACGGCGGCGGAGCTCGGGCGGATCACCCTCAACCCGATCCCGCATCTAGATTTGCTGGGGTCGGTTATCCTCCCGGCGCTGCTCGCTTGGACCGGGGGCATCATCTTCGGCTGGGCGAAGCCCGTGCCGGTGAACCCCCAGAACTACCGATCGTACGTGGCGGGCGACATCCGCGTGTCCCTCGCGGGCATCGTGTCGAACCTCGGCCTCGCGGTCCTGGCGACGCTCTTCGCCGGCATGTACCTGAAGCTCGCGACGACGGCCGACCTACCCGGGGGGTTGTCGGACATCATTCTGCGGACCTTCGAGTACACGATCCTGATCAACCTGATCTTGGCGTTCTTCAACCTGATCCCCATCCCCCCGCTCGACGGATCTCACGTGGTCGCGCACGCTCTTCCCGAGCCCTTGGCGGCCCAGTACCGGGAGCTGGGGCGCTTCGGCCTGCTCATCGTCATGGGCCTGATCTTCTTCGTACCCGGCGCGATCAGCTTCATGCTCACGCCCGTGTTCCTCCTGAGCGGCCTGGCCGACGAGTTCATCCGCCTGTGGATCTGACCCTCGCAGCGCAGGCCCCTGAGCGTGAGGGCTTCTTCCTCGTCGAGATCGAGCGCTTCCAGGGACCGCTCGACCTGCTCCTGCACCTCATTCGCACGCAGGACATCGACATCTTCGACATCCCGATCGCGAGGATCACGGATCAGTTCCTGCGGGCGATCAAGAACCTCGAGCCGGACGACCTCGACGGGGCGGGTGAGTTCCTCGAGATGGCCGCGACGCTCATCCGCATCAAAGCGCAGATGCTCCTGCCGCGGATGGGCGACGAGGAGGACGAGGATCCGCGCGCGGAGCTCGTTCGCCGGCTTCTCGAGTACGAGCAGATCCGCGAGATCACGGCGCGCTTGCGTGTGGCCGAGGCGGAGAGGGAAAGGCGTTTCGGGAAGGGATACATCCCCGTGCGCCCCAAGCCCGACCTGGCCGAGGTGCCCCTCGAGACGACGTGGGAGGAGGTCTTCGAGTTCGCGCTGCGCGTGGAGATGCCCCTGCCGCGCCGAGTCGAGCACCGCATCGCGACCCGCCCGGTCTCCATGGAGGAGAAGTCGGTGCTCATCCTGGATGCTCTCAGGCGGAGCGCGCGGGTGCAGTTCAGCCGACTGCTCACGGGGTTTCGTGAGAAAAGCCACGCGGTCATGACCTTCTTGGCCGGGTTGGAGCTCACGCGGCGGCGCGTGCTGGTCATGCGCCAGGCGCGGCCCTTCGCGGAGCTCTGGATCTACCGGCGCGATGAAGAAGATGAGGGGGCGCCGGAGGTGCTGCCCGGCGAGCCGGCCACAGACGAAGAAGAAGGAGTCCAGGAGTGAACGTGCATCAGATCGTCGAGGCGGTGCTCTTCGCCTCCGACGCGCCCCTCACGGCCAGCGAGATCGCTCGTGCCGACGAGGCGCTGGACGAAGACCAGGTCGAGCAGGCGCTCCAGCTCCTCCGCGCTGAGTACGACGACGCGGGCCGCTGCTTCCAGATCGTGGAGTTGGCGGAGGGGCATCAGATCCTCACCCGACCCGAGTTCGCGCCGTACCTCGAGCGGTTCGACAATGTGCCCCGCTCTTCCCGTCTGTCCGGACCGGCGCTCGAGACGCTCGCGATCATCGCGTACCGTCAGCCGCTCGGGCGGCTCGAGATCGAGTATATCCGCGGAGTGGGCGTCTCCGGGGTCATCCGTACGCTCCAGGAGCGCAACCTCATCGACGTGGTGGGCCGCGCCGAGGGGCTGGGTCGGCCCCTCCTGTACGGCACCACGCGCCATTTCCTCGAGCACTTCGGGTTCCGCTCGCTCGAGGACCTGCCGCGTCCCGAAGATCTCCCGATCGTCCTCCGCGAGCGCATCCCTCTGGACGCCGAAGACGGCCCCAGCGAGCTGGCGAGCGGCGAGGGCGATGTGCCGGAGAGCGACGAGCAGCAAGCGCTCGACCTGGCGGGCGCGGCGGCCGGAGACGTCGACGCCGATGCGGTCGACGGCGAAGCGCCGGAGGAGCAGGAAGACCAGGAAGACCACGAGGAGCAGGCCGCCGTCGCCGGTGAAGGGGTGGGCGAGCCCGAGCGGTGAGCGGAGGCGTCCGGCTCCAGAAGTACCTGTCCCGCGCGGGTCGTGCCTCCCGTCGCGAGGCGGAGCGGCTCATGCAGGCCGGGCGGGTGCAGGTGAACGGAAACGTCGTGACGGAGCTCGGGACGCGCGTCGTGCCGGGGCATGACAGGGTCGAAGTGGACGGGGAGCCGGTGACCCTCCCGCCCATCGCCTGGATCGCCTTCCACAAGCCACCCGGTGTGCTCACGACCCGGGGGGATCCGCACGGGGGCGAGACGGTCTACGACCTCCTTCCCCGTGAGCTCGCCGGCCTGCACTACGTCGGGCGACTCGACCGGGACGCCGAGGGCCTCCTCCTCCTGACCAACGACGGTGAGCTGGCGCACAGGATCCAACACCCGAGCGGAGAGGTGGAGCGCGAATACAGCGCGGAGGTCGCCGGAACCCCGGGCAAGGCAGCGATCGAGCGGCTGCTGCGGGGGGTCGAGCTCGAGGACGGGCTCGCGCGTGCGCGTCGCGCGCAGCTCGTACAGGCCGGAACGGTGACGTCGACACTGACCCTCGTGATGACCGAAGGACGCAAGCGGGAGGTCCGGCGCATGCTGAGCGCGGTCGGACATCCGGTGCTCCGCCTCCGTCGCACGCGCTTCGGTCCGGTGCGGCTGGGGGACCTGCCGCGTCCCGAAGATCTCCCGATCGTCCTCCGCGAGCGCATCGCTCTGGACGCCGAAGACGGCCCCAGCGAGCTGGCGAGCGGCGAGGGCGATGTGCCGGAGAGCGACGAGCAGCAAGCGCTCGACCTGGC
>JBFGFY010000209.1:0-6091 GCA_041579355.1 Longimicrobiales bacterium
CCCTCTCGGGCGTCGTGTTGATGCTGGTGAGCACCACCTTTCTCGTGCAGAACCGCTACTACCAGTCGCAGCGGGAGTACGCTGCGACCCACGACGCGGCCCGGGCGCTCACCGAGCGGGTGGCGGGCGAACTCCGATCGGTGATGCCAGGAGGCATTGCGGTCGCGGGCGCGCGGACCCTCACCCTACGATCGCCGATCGTGCTGATGGGGGTCTGCGAGATCCAGTCCCCGCGGGTGCACCTGTATAACGAAGGGGGCGAAACCCCACTGGTGACGGCCGAGGTGGGTGGGATCGGCTGGCTCGACGAGACCACCGGGCTTTGGACATACCGAGAGGCGAGCTGGTCGTACCTCAACGGGGGCGGCGGCACCGCGGCGGCCAACCGCTGCGCGACGAACGGCGCGGACACCGCGTGGGCGGCGCCGGAGTTCCACCGCGTCGAAAACTTCCAGACCCTCTTCGGGAGCCTGCCGCAGCCGGGCGACGTGCTCATGCTCTTCCGCGGGACCCGGTTCCAGATCCTGGAATCGACGCTCGAGCCGGGACGCCTCGCGCTGTTCCGCCGGGTGGGGGCCGGTCCCCTGGTCGAGATTGTCACGGGCCTCGACACCACCGCCAAATTCCAGTACCGGACGGGAGGGACGACGTACGCGGACACCGTCGTCGCGGCCTCTCTCGGGAGCGTGGACGCCGTCCGCATCGTGGCCGACGCTCGTCGGCCCGCTCCCACGGGGGGCGCCGGCGCACTGACGTTCGGGTGGTCCGTGAACATCGCGCTGAGGAACGCCCCGTGAGGGCCGAGAGAGGGGGCTTCGTCCTGGCGTTCGTCGTGCTGATGCTCTTCGCGATCTCCGTGGCCGGTGCGACCGGCTACCTGATCGTCTCGGCGGAGGGCACCCTAGCGAAGTACTCGGGCCAGGGGGCCGAGGCCCTCGCGGTCGCGCGCGCCGGCCTGCAGCGCTTCGTTGCGGAGCAGATCGGCGTGGTGGGCGACTCGGTGAGCTACGCGATCGGGAACGGCGTGGCGCTCATCACGACGCGCAAGTTGGGCCCATACGACGCCAACACGGACCTCTACTACATCCGCTCCGAGGGTAGCGTCGCCGACATCTTCACACCGTCCTCCCCGGCGCGGCGCGTGGTGGGCGCCTACGCGTACCACCAACGGAGGCCGCTCGCGCACCACGCGGCGGCCATGGTCGCCGCGGAGGCCCTCTACGCCCAGAACTCCGGCGCGCGCATCGACGGCAACGACTTCTCGAACGACCCGGACTGCCCGGGGACCGGGGCCCCTCCCATCGAGCCGCCGATCACCGGCGCGATCGCCCGTACCGCCACCGGTCCGTTGAACAGCGGCATCCTCCTCGGCTCGCCGAGCGGAGAGACGTGGACTGGCGGCCACCCGCAGATGTACGACTCGGTCGCGATTCGCTGGGACGTGATCTCCGACCCCGCGTTTCCGGTGGACTTCGAGGATGTAGTGCCGAACTTCGCGTCCCTGCCGGCCGACTCCTTCCCCGTCGTGCGCGTCAACGGGTACTTCGCCCCCGGCAGCGGTTGGAGCGGGTGGGGGCTGCTGATCGTGAACGGCGAGCTGGACGCGAGCTCCGCGTGGACGTGGAGCGGTATCGTGCTCGCCGGGGCCGTCGACGACATCCACGAAGGCCACATCAGGGGTCTGCTGGTGGCGGGCTTGGACGGGCCGAACTTCTACCCGAACGTCTACTGGCGAGGGACGATCCGGTACTTCTCGTGCTTCGTGAATCGGGCCAACGAGTCCCTCTCGTATCTCGAGCTCATCGACAACACGATGTTCGAAGTCCTCTGAGCCTGGCGGCCTCCCCGGGCCGCAGAACCATTCCGTTCTTGCGCGGTACCAGGAAGCTGGATACATCATGCAGCCACGCGTCGGCCCCGCATCCGGCCGGGACTCTCTCCCCAGCGCCCAGGTAGGGCGCTTTTTCTACGAAAGCCCCGCTAGATCGAAAGCCCCACATCACCAAGAGATTAGCTGACATGCGACCCACCAACACCCGGGACCCCCAGTACTATCACCGGGTCGTGGATTGCCAGTGGGCCTGCCCGGCACACACGAACGTGCCGGAGTACATCCGGTTGATCGCGGCCGGCAAGTACACCGAGTCCTACATACTCAACCGGGAGTCGAACGTCTTTCCGGGCATCCTCGGCCGCACCTGCGACCGGCCCTGCGAGCCGGCCTGCCGACGCACCCGGGTCGAGGGCGAGCCGGTCGCGATCTGCCGCCTGAAGCGGGTCGCCGCCGACCTCCGGGGAGAGATCGACCACCTCCTGCCGACGGCCCCGACGGCCAAGAACGGCAAGCGGGTGTGCCTGATCGGGGCCGGGCCCGCATCGCTGACGGTCGCGAACGACCTCATGCCCCTCGGCTACGAGGTCGTGATCTACGAGGCGCTCTCCAAGCCGGGTGGGCTCATGCGGGTGAACATCCCCGCCTTCCGGCTCCCCGTGACCGTGCTCGAGGAGGAGATCGACATGATCCTCGACATGGGTGTGGAGATCCACTACAACCACCGCGTCGAGAGCCTGAAGAAGCTCCTCGACGAGGAGGACTTCGACGCGGTGTTCATCGGGACCGGTGCGCCGAAGGGGAAGGAGCTGGAGATCCCCGGCCGCAGGGAAGGGGCCGACAACATCCACATCGGCATCGAGTGGCTGGAGTCGATCCACTTCGGCCACGTGGACTCGGTCGGCGAGCAGGTGCTGGTGATCGGCGTCGGCAACACCGCCATGGACTGCTGCCGGAGCGCGAAGCGGCTCGGCGCCAAGGCCGTGAAGGTGATGGCGCGCAAGGACCGCCCCTACTTCAAGGCCTCTCCCTGGGAGCTCGAGGACGCCGAGGACGAGCAGGTCGAGATCATCGTGAACCACTCGCCCAAGGACTTCGTGGTCGAGGACGGCCGCCTGAAGGGCATGACGTTCGAGATCGTCGAGTGGCACGAGAACGAGAAGGGACGCCTCGTGAGCACCACACTCGACGAGGTCTTCATTCCGGCCGACGACGTCGTGCTCGCGATCGGGCAGGACAACGCCTTCCCGTGGATCGAGCGCGACATCGGGATCGAGTTCGGCGAGTGGGACATGCCTGTCGTGGACCGCGCGACGTTCATGACCACCCGCGAGGGCGTCTTCGTCGGCGGCGACGCGGCGTGGGGTCCGGAGAACATCATTTGGGCGGTGGAGCACGGCCACCAGGCCGCCATCTCCATTCACAACTACTGTCAGGGGATCCCCGTCACCGAGCGGCCGCCGTACGGCATGAACCTCGTGTCGACGAAGATGGGCATCCACGAGTGGCGCTACTCGAACGACTACGACCCGGTGCAGCGCACGAAGATGCGCTACGTCGAGCTCGAGCAGCGCCTGGCCGACATGAAGATCGAGGCAGAGCTCGGCTTCGACCTCCACGAGACGGCATTAGAGGTGGAGCGTTGCCTCAACTGCGACGTCCAGACGGACTTCTCCGCCAATCTCTGCATCGAGTGCGATGCTTGTGTGGACGTGTGCCCCGTGTGGTGCCTCACCATCACGCACAACGGTGAGGAAGAGGATCTTCGAGCGAGGTTGATGGCCCCCGCCGAAAACCACGACCAACTGCTCTACGTCTCCGAGGCGCTTCCCCAGACCAAGCGGGTCATGGTCAAGGACGAGGACCTGTGCGTCCATTGCGGCCTCTGCGCGGAGCGGTGCCCCACGGCAGCGTGGGACATGATGCAGTTCGACCTTTTGACCCCTTACGCAGGACACGAATCGTGGGCCAGCCCAGCGCTTGCGGCGTCAACGACTTCGCCCTGAAGATCGGCACGGTCAACGGGACCGGCTCAGCCAGCGCGAACAGCCTCCTTCTGCAAGCCCTGTACCGGATGGGCGTCCCCGTTTCCGGGAAGAACGTCTTTCCGTCGAACATCCAGGGGCTCCCGACGTGGTACGAGATCCGCGTCAACAGGGACGGCTATACGGCGCGTAGCCCCGACTTCCACCTGACCGTCGCGATGAACCCGCAGAGCTACGCGCGGGACATCGACGAGGTCGTCTCGGGCGGTTGGATCCTGTACGACAACACGAAAGAGCTCGACGAAGAGTTCCGTCGTGAAGACGTGACCTTCTTCGGCGTCCCGCTCGCGAAGATGTGCGTAGAGAACTTCGAGGGAGCGCGCACGCGCATCCTCATGAAGAACATCACGTACGTCGGCGCGCTGGTGGCCCTCCTCGACATCGACATGCAGATCGTGAAGGCGATGCTCGAGGAGAAGTTCTCGGCGAAGAAGCACCTCATCGACGCGAACTACAAGGCGATCGAGATGGGGAACCGGTACGTGAGGGAGCATTACGAGTGCCCACTCCCGATCCGGGTCGAGGCGATGAACGCGAACGCCGGCAAGGTGATGGTCACCGGCAACGCGGCAGCCGCGCTCGGCTGCGTGTACGCGGGCGCGACGGTCGGGGCCTGGTATCCGATCACACCGGCGACGTCGCTCATGGACGGGTTCCAGGAGTTTTGCGACCGCTTCCGCGTGGACCCCGATACGGGCAAGAAGAGATTCTGCATCCTCCAGGCCGAGGACGAGCTGGCCGCGGCGGGCATGGTGATCGGCGCGGGCTGGATGGGCGCCCGCGCGTTCACGCCCACGGCCGGACCGGGGATTTCGCTGATGAGCGAGTTCATCGGCCTCGCCTACTACGCCGAGGTTCCGGCGGTCTTCTTCAACGTCCAGCGCACCGGCCCGTCCACCGGCATGCCCACGCGCACCCAGCAGGGCGACCTCATGCTGTGCGTGTACGCGTCCCACGGCGACACCAAGCACATCGCGCTCTTCCCGGCGGACCCGAAGGAGTGCTTCGAGTTCGCGGTGAAGGCCTTCGATCTAGCCGAGCGCTTCCAGACACCCGTCTTCGTGCTCTCGGACCTCGACATCGGAATGAACGACTGGGTGATTCCCAAGCTCGAATGGGATGATGCGTACCAGCCGGACCGGGGAAAGGTGCTTTCGGCCGAGGAGATCGAGCAGATCGAGAAGTTCTACCGCTACCTGGACACCGACGGCGACCACGTCACCTACCGGACCCTGCCCGGCGTGCACCCGAAGGGTGCCTACTTCACCCGGGGCTCCGGCCACGACAAGTACGGTCGCTACACGGAGGACTCCGACGCGTACGTCGAGGTGATGGACCGGATCGGCAAGAAGGTCACCTCGGCCGGCGAGCACGTCCCGGCGCCCGAGGTCCGGAGCGCCGCCGCGCCGACGACCGTGGGAATGATCACCATGGGCGGCTGCCACTGGGCCGTGCTCGAGGCGCTCGACGACCTCTCGGCGCGCGGCGTCCACTTCGACTACCTGCGCGTACGCGGCTTCCCGTTCGCCAAAGCAGTGGAAGAGTTCCTCGACGCGCACGAGACGGTCTTCGTCATCGAGCAGAACCGGGATGAGCAGCTCCGCAAGCTGCTCACCATCGAGACCTCGTGTGACAAAGACAAGCTGATCTCGGTCACCTATTACGGAGGCCAGCCGCTCAGCAAGAGCCACGTCCTGGAAGGGCTCTCGAAGCACATGGAGCTGAAGGTCATGGAGGCAGTCTCGTGACGTACATCGCCAAGCCGGTGGCCCGGCATCCGAAGATGCGGCCGAACGCGCTCGGGCTGACCCCACGCGACTACGAGGGGTCGATGTCGACGCTGTGCGCGGGGTGCGGCCACGATTCCGTCACGGCCGCGCTAGTACAGGCGTTCTACGAGCTCGCGATCGAGCCGCACAAGCTCGCGAAGCTCTCCGGCATCGGATGCTCGTCCAAGACGCCGACGTACTTCGTGCGGGACGCCCACGGCTTCAACTCCGTGCACGGGCGTATGCCCTCGATCGCCGCGGGCGCGAACGCGGCGAACCGGGACCTTTACTACGTCGGGATCTCGGGCGATGGGGACTCGTTGTCCAGTGGGTTCGGACAGTTCTGCCACGCGATCCGGCGGAACGTGGACGTGCTGTACGTGCTCGAGAACAACGGCGTCTACGGCCTCACCAAGGGGCAATTCTCGGCGTCGGCCGACGTGGGC
>JBFGFY010000210.1:0-6089 GCA_041579355.1 Longimicrobiales bacterium
CGCTAGGAGTCTTCCACCCGGTACGCCGCGCAAAGCCGCGCTACGTCGACATGGATGCGGCCGAGCACGTCGGGATCTTCGCGCAGGCAATCCACGAGCCGCTCGTGACGATCGAGCGCCTTGGCCGGGAGCTCGACGTCCACCTCGTGGAAGGCGCCCCCGTCCACGAGGACGAGGCGCACCTTCACCGGCTTCTTACCGATCATCGGCAGCAGGCCTTTCGGCTGGAGATCCTCAGGCCCCGCCCGCCTCCTCGGCGAGGATGCCGTCGATGTACGCCTGGAGCGACTGGTAGTCCATGCCGACCCGCCGGGCCGATCCGCCCTGCTCCACGTAGATCGTCGGCGTGCCGTTTACGCCCAGCTGATTCCCGAGCTCCATGTTGGCCGTCACCACCTCGGCGTGCTGCGCGCTGTTCAGGCAGGAGGCGAACTGCCCACGGTCGAGGCCGAGCTGCTCGGCGTAGTCGGTGAACATCGACGCCGGGCTCGTCGCAGGTGACCAGCGCGACTGGTTGCGGAAGAGGTTGTCATGGTACTCCCAGTACCGCCCCTGGTCGCCGGCGCAGCGCGCCGCCCGAGCCGCGAGGAACGCGTTCGGGTGGCCGCTCACGATGGGCCAGTCGTAGAAGACGAACTTGGCCTTGCCGGACTCGATGTAGGAGAGCTCGACCTGCGGCTTGACCTGGGTCGCCCATGCCTGACAGGCGGGGCACTGGTAGTCGCCGAACTCGATGATGGTCACCGTGGCGCTCTCGTTCCCCTTGGTGATCCCCTGCGCCAGCTGGACGAGACGCTCGAGGTCGTCGAGACCCTCCACCTGCACGGGCCCGGTGACGGCGTCGCCGCCCCCTCCGGAGCCCACCGAGTAACCGACCGCTCCGATCCCGATGACGGCGACCGCCGCCAGGACGATGTAGAGCTTCTTCATGTCGGAGCCGCCCTCGCGGCTCTCTCTGCGTCGCTCGCCTCTGGACACGTTGGACTCCTCGGGACTTCGGCCCTCTGGTGGTGCGGCGGGCGGCCGCGACCGGCCACCCTGCGCTCGGGCGGCGCCCGTGCAAAGGAGAAGGGACGCCCGAGAGGGGGAAAATGTTCCGTCGGCAGGGCCCGATCAAGCGAGCGGGGGCGAACGGGGGCCCCCGCCGGGCCGGTCGGCCGGGCGGGTGACCGTCAGGTCGTCAGGATCTCGACCAGCTCTTCCGTGCGCCTGAAGTCTTCGACCACGTGGTCCGCGCCGGTCGCGCGGAGCTCCGGTGCACCGAAGCTCCCGGTGGCAACGGCCACGGTACGAGTGCCGCCGGCCCGGCCGCATGCGACGTCGCGGGGCGTGTCGCCCACGATGACCGCTTCGTGCGCCGGCAGGGGGGCCCTCCAGTGGGCACGGGCCCGCTCGAGCGCGATCCCCGGAAGGTGATCCCGTTCCTCGTGGTCGGACCCGTAACCGCCCACCGCGAACCGCTCCCAGAGCCCGGCCGATCTGAGCTTGAGGGCGGCGCCGCCCTCGATGTTGCCCGTGACGAGCCCGAGGGCGACACCGTCCACGGCCTTGAGCGCGTCGAGCAGCTCCGGCACTCCACCGAGCACCCGCATGGGCTTGGTGCCGAGCCCATCCCGCAGGTAGCCGAGGTACCGCTCCCAGAGCTCGGACAGCCCGGCGTCGATCTTCCCCTGCTCGAAGCCCGCGCCGCTCAGGAGCTCACGGGCGATCTGCGGATCGGTCTTCCCCGCGAAGCTCACGCTGTGCACGTCTCCGGTGGTGCCGTACGTCTCCAGCATCGCCGTCTCGAACGCGACCTTCGCGGGCCCGCCCCTCACGAGCGTCCCGTCGATGTCGAAGAGGATCAGACGCCGCACCGTAGGCCTCTCAGATCAGCTCGGCGAGGATGGCCGGGTCGAGGTTACCACCGCTCACCACCGCCGCCACGCGGAGGCTCTCGACCGACACCGCGCCCGACAGGATGGCCGCGGTCGTGGCGGCGCCGCTGTACTCGACGATGACCTTCTGCCGCTCGATCAGCAGCGAGGTGGCGGAGCGGATCGCGTCGTCGCTGACGGTCACGACGTCGTCCATCAGGTCGCGCGCGTGCTCGAAGGTGAGCTGGCCGGCGATCACGGGCATGAGCCCGTCGGCGATGGTGTCGACCTCACCCAGCAGCGTCGGTGAGCCACTGTCGAGCGCGAGACGCATGGAGGCCGCGCCCTCCGGCTCGACGCCGATCACCTTGGCCTTCGGAACCAGCCGTTTCACGGCGGCCGCGACCCCGCTCGCCAGCCCCCCCCCGCCGATCGGCACCAGGACCACGTCCACGTCCGGCCACTCGCGCGCGATCTCGAGCCCCACCGTGCCCTGCCCGGCGATGATGTGCCTGTGGTCGAAGGGAGGCACGATCGCCAGGCCCTCCTTCTTCGCGATCGCTTCCGCGCGAGCCTTCCGTTCCACGGAGGTCGTGCCCTCGAATACGATCTCGGCGCCGAGGCGCTCGACGCCGTCTCGCTTCACCTTGGGCGTCGTCGTAGGCATGACCGTGACGACCCGCACCTCGCGAATCTGGCCGGCCAGCGCGACGGCCTGCGCGTGGTTCCCCGAGGAGTACGTCACGAGCCCGCCCGCCACCTGCTCGTCGGAGAGCTGTGACACGAAGTTGTGCGCGCCGCGGATCTTGAACGATCCCCCGCGTTGCAGGCATTCGCATTTGATGCGCACCTGCGCGTCGACCGTCTCTGAGATCGAGTCGGCGTAGATCAGGGGTGTGGGGATCGCGATTCCGGCCAGCCGGCGCGCCGCCGACTCGATCTCCGGCAACCCGACGAGCCCCTCACCCTGAACGACCTGACTCAATCCGCCTCTCCACCCTCCGTGGCCGCAACGGCCTCTTCGTCGTGCGGGTGCTCGTCTTCCGAATAGTCGTGGCCATTCTCGTCCTCGGTGACGACCCGGGCCACGTCGACGACCGAATCACCCTCGTCGAGGTTCACCAGCTTCACGCCCTGCGTGGCACGGCCGATCACGGAGATCTCCTCGACCCGCTGGCGGTTCACCACGCCGTTGCGCGTGATGATCATCAGCTGCTCGTCGTCCTGCACCGACTTCACCGCGATCACCTCGCCGGTCTTCGACGAGGTCTTGAGGTTGATGACACCCGAGCCGCCGCGGCGCTGCAGCCGGTACGCGTCGACCTCGGTGCGCTTGCCGAGTCCCCGCTCCGCGACCACGAGCAGCGTCGAGTCGGGACGCACCACCACCATGCCGACGACGACGTCCTTCTTGCGGAGCTTAATGCCGCGGACCCCGGCTGCCGTACGCCCCATGGGGCGCACGTCGGCCTCGTGGAAGCGGATGGCCATGCCGCCGCGGCTCGCCAGGATGACCTCGTCCTCACCGGAGGTGATCTGCACCTCGATGAGCTCGTCGCCCTCGTTGATGTTGATCGCGTTCAGCCCGACGTTGCGCACGTTTCCGTACGCCGACAGCACGGTCTTCTTGACCATGCCCCGGCGGGTGCCGAACAGGAGGTACTGGTCGTCGCGGAAGTCCCGCACCGGCACCACGGCCGCGACCTGCTCTTCGTCCGAGACGTTCAAGAGATTCACGATCGGCTTGCCGCGGGACGTGCGGCCTCCGACGGGGAGCTCCCACACCTTCTTCCAGTAGCACGTCCCGTTGCGGGTGAAGATCATCAGGTAGTCGTGCGTGGACGCGACGAAGAGGTGCTCGACCCAATCCTCGTCCTTGGTCTCCATGCCCCGGAGCCCGCGCCCGCCGCGTCGCTGGGCACGATAGGTGCTGATGGGCAGCCGCTTCACGTAGCCCTGATGGGACAGGGTGACGACCATGTCCTCTTCGACGATCAGGTCCTCGACGTCGAACGTGCCCACGGCCTCGGCGAGCTCCGTGCGGCGGTCGTCCCCGTACTTGTTCGAGATCTCCGCCAGCTCGTCCTTCAGGATTCCGCGCCGCACGTCCTCGGAGCCGAGGATGCGCTGGAGCTCCTTGATCTGGGCCCTGACCTCCGAGAGCTCCTCCTCGAGCTTCTCGATCTCGAGACCCGTGAGCCTCGCGAGCCGCATGTCGAGGATGGCCTTCGCCTGCCGCTCGCTCAGCTCGAAGGACTCCTGCAGCTCCTGTGACGCGGTCTCCGGGTCGCTCGCGCCCCGGATGATCTTGATCACCTCGTCGATGGCATCGACCGCGATCTTGAGCCCTTCCAGGATGTGCTCGCGCTCGAGCGCCTTCTCGAGGTCGAACTCGCTCCGCCGCACGATCACGACCAGCCTGTGGTCGATGAAGTGCCGGAGCATGTCGCGCAGGGACATGATCTTGGGCTGCCCGTCGACGAGCGCGAGCAGGATCGTGCCGAACGTCGACTGCATCTGCGTGTGCTTGTAGAGCTGATTCAGCACGATGTGCGGCACGCAGTCGCGCTTCAGCTCGACGACGATCCGCATGCCGTCCCTGTCGGACTCGTCGCGCAGGTCACGGACGTCCGTGACCTTCTTGTCGCGGACGAGCTGGGCGATCTGCTCGACGAGCCGCGACTTGTTCACCATGAAGGGGATCTCGGAGACGACGATCCGCTCGTGGTGCGCGTCGACTTTCTCGATCTCCGCCCGCGCGCGCATCACGAGGCGCCCGCGCCCGGTCCGGTAGGCGTCGCGGATCCCGTCGGTACCGCAAATGAACCCACCCGTGGGAAAGTCCGGTCCGGTGACGATGGCCTCCAGCTTCTCCTGCGGGAGGTCCTCGTCGTCGATGAGGGCCACGCAGGCCGCGACGATCTCCCGCAGATTGTGGGGCGGGATGTTCGTCGCCATGCCCACCGCGATACCCGACGACCCATTGATGAGCAGATTGGGCGCCCTGGAGGGCAGGACCCTCGGCTCGTCTTTGCTGCCGTCGAAGTTCGGCGAGAAGTCGACGGTCTGCTTGTCGATATCGGCGAGCAGCTCCATCGCGAGGTTCGTGAGCCGAGCCTCGGTGTACCGGTACGCCGCCGGCGGGTCGCCGTCGACGGAGCCGAAGTTCCCCTGCCCGTCCACGAGTGGATAGCGCAGCGAGAAGTCCTGCACCATCCGGACCATCGAGTCGTAGACCGCGACGTCGCCGTGCGGGTGGTACTTGCCGAGCACGTCACCGACCACGGTCGCGCTCTTCTTGTACGCTCGGCCCGGGCTGAGCCCCCCCTCCATCATCGCGTAGAGGATGCGCCGGTGGACGGGCTTCAAGCCGTCGCGGACGTCGGGCAGCGCGCGCTGCACGATCACGCTCATGGAGTAGTCGATGAACGACTCGCGCATCTCGTCTTCGAGCATGCGCGCCATGACCTTCGGTCCGCCGTCGTTACCGTCTGCGAGCTCTAGCTCGTCGCTCATTCCAGGTCCTTGCTTTCGCGTTTGCCACGAGCCGAGGGAGCCCGGCACGGGGTCGAGATGTCGTCACGAATGCGGCGTCGGAGTCCGACCTCGGGGGCGGCCTCGGCAGGGTGCCGCCGGACGCTTGCGAGCGGGTCCCGAGGCGGTGCCGCCAGTAGGGTCGATCGGGGGCTTTCGCGCACCCGAAAAAATAACCCCGTCGGCGGCTCGGTTGAACCCCGAAAAAGCCGCGTGGGACAACGATTTTCAGGCGATGGCGACGAAGTCCTCCAGCTCGCGCAGGCCGGCCCCCTCCAAGGTGCCCCGGATGCGGTCCCGGGCGCCCGGCTGGCCGACGGCCGCGAGGTGCAGGGGAGCCCCCCCGGAGGCCCCCCCGGGACCGTACTTCGAGAGGGCTTCTTCGACCCCGAGCACCGGTGCCCCGTGGATCTGCTGGCCGATCTTGCGGGGGTCCAGCTCCACGAAGGCCCGGATGTCGTGGCCGGCCGCGGCGAGGGCGCGGGCGGCGGCCTTCCCGACCGGCCCCGCCCCCCACACGACCACCCCATGGCGGCCACGGAGCAGCGTGCTCCCCAGGTGGTGCACCTTGCACGCTAGGAACGCCTCCGGTCCGTAGCGGGGGTCGGTCCGCGAGAGCCGGTCCGGGCCCTCCCGCCAGCGGAGCAGGGGCTCCGGCACCTGAGCCAGACGGCCGCCCGCGGCCCAGAGGCGCAGGAG